>JAHEIN010000030.1 GCA_024639335.1 bacterium
ACCGCATCCACCGGTCTCTCACGGCGATGTTGGGGCCCGAGATAGTGGCAATGGACGCGATGGTGGTCCCTGATGACTTCAGCGCCCGGTTCTCGGCGACGATGCGCACCTACCGGTATCGAGTGCTCACTGGACCCAAACCGGATCCGCTACGCCGGTTCACGACGTGGCACCAACCGTACGATTTCGATCTCGACGCCATGAACCGCGCCGCCGGACACCTGGTTGGCGAGCACGACTTCGCCTCGTTCTGCCGACAGGCACCCAATCGGACCTCGGTGCGAACCGTGCTCAGCGCTTCATGGATCCGCTCGGGAGACTTGTGCGAACTCGAGATCTCGGCACGTGCCTTCTGTCAGCAGATGGTCCGTTCGATCACCGGCCTGTGTATCGAGGTGGGGAGAGGTCGTCTCGACCCGGACTCCGTCCCGGCGGTCATCGAAGCTCGCGACCGTCATGCCGCTCCTCAGATCGCTCCGCCGCTCGGCCTGGTGCTCTGGGACGTCGCCTTCCAATGACCACCGGTCCGGATCAGCTGTCATCCTCAGGGTCGTCGCCCGAGGAGTCGCCGTCGTCGTCCGTGCTGTCCGAGTCATCCTCGGAATCCTCGCTCGAGTCGGCCTCCGCGCCATCTTCGGTGTCGTCGCTCGAGTCGCCCTCGGGGTCATCCTCGGGGCTCGTCGACCCGGTCTCGTCGTCGTCGGGCTCGTCGGGTTCGTCGATGTCTGAGTCGGCCAAGCCGCCATCGTCGGCGCTCGGATCGTCATCGGTGTCCGCTCGAGCGGTGACCTCGGCTCGAAGGGCGCCCTCCGGTTGGAGATCGATCTCGACCTCGTACGACCGACTCTCCAGCGTCGCCTCGTTGTCCTCCTTCTCGCTGACGTCCCAGCCAGCCGGTGTGGTGATGTCGACGATTCGGCCGGCCTCGACGATGATCGTCGCCTCGGTTCCGTCCGGTAGGTCGAGCACGAGCCTCAAAGGCGCTATCGGGACTTCCTCGGTGTCAGAGCGGTAGTCATCGTCGACTGGATCGGGCTCGCCCGCATCCTCGTCGGCGAGGGTCGCCGGGGACGTCGAGAGACGTTCCCAAAGCGGATGATCCTCACCGAGTTCCGTCAACGCCTCTCGTGCATCGTCATACAATGCGGGCTCCGTACGGCCCGAATCCTCGAGCGCTTCGATCTCTTCGACGCGATGGCGGGCGATGATGTCTGAGTCGAACAGCACCAGAACTCTCTCCGAGAGCTGCTTGATCCCGTAGAGAGTGTCGCCGGGAACCGCGTCTTCCGACGCTGCAGCCAGGCCCGCAGGTACGATCACCGCTGCGGCCACGATGGAGGCGATCACCTGTCTCCGGCGGGTCGAACGGGCCGCGGAGAGCGGGATCACGTCTCCGGCGGACAAGGCCGCCGAAATCGCTTCGAGGTGGCGGCCTTGGGCGTCGTCGGAGATCTCGATCGCCTCTGATGCCGCTTTCAGGCGTTGTGTCAGCTGTTCGTCGTTCATGATTCTCTCGTGGGTGAAGACGCCGGGTCTGTTGCGGATTCGACGGGTTCGAGCGTTTTTCTCAAGCGGGCTTCGGCGCGAGCAGCCATGGCGTATACCGCTGCTCGGTTGGATCCAACGATCTCGGCGATCTCGCTGCCGTCGTAGCCTTCGACATGCTTCAGATGGAGCACTTCCTGCTGCTGTGGTGTCAGCATCGACAGTGCCTGCTCGAGCTCGGGGTCGATCAGGACGATGATGTCGTCGGTGCCTTCCTCGGGAAGCTGGTCGCTCGGGATCTCCGGCCGACGCGATCGCCGCCGGACCTCGTCGAGACAAGTGAATCGGACGCTCTTGAAGAGCCACGCTTCCAGCGAGCGGTCTTCCTCCAGCTTGGGACGAGCCCGGACGAGCTCGAGGTAGGCGTGCTGGACGGCGTCCTCGGCGGCGCCTTTGTCGTGCAGCATCCGATACGCGAACCGAAAGAGGCGTTCGGCCATCAGCTCGTAGAGCTCGGTGAACGCCATCGCCTCGCCCGAGCCGATTCTCAAGGCGAGGCTGTGATCGGTGGTCCGGGGTGCGATGGCTGGTGACTCCTCGATGAGAGTGGTTGTCTGGGGTGCGGCGGCCCGCCGCACCCCAGACAGTCTTCCATGGTCAGTCGGACGATTCGTCGTCGGAGTCGTCGTCGGAGTCGTCGTCCTCAGACTCGTCATCGTCATCTTGGGAGTCGACCTTCAGTGCCGTCTCGCCGCTCTGCTGTTCGTCGTCGGACCCGTTGTCATCTGAGTTCTCGTCGTCGTCACCGCTTCCGACGGAGTCGACGCTCGTGACCTCATCGGATGAGTCGTCGTCGTCGGAGGTCGAGTCGTCGCTCGTGTCGGTGGCGTCATCGGATGAGTCGTCGTCGTCGGAGGTCGAGTCGTTCGTCTCGTCGTCGGATGAGTCGTCGTCGGATGAGTCGTCCTGGAGCTTGATCTCGATCGACCCGTCCTCGTAGTCGACCTCGATCTCGAAGGTGCGCTTGCCATCGGTGATTCGAACCTCAGCCTCCTCGTCGTCCGAGTCGACGTCGATGACCTCGAATCCAGGCGCCTTGACATCGACCTCGTCTCCCTCGAGCGAGATCTCGACTGTTCCGGCATCGGGCAGCATGGCACTCACGGTCGATTCCTCGTCGAACGAGATTCCCTCGACTTCGATCTTCCCGTCATCACCGGTCTTGATCTCGACGGTGACCTCGCCGTTGGTGATCTCGGTCGAGCCGTCGTCCGAGGAGTCGTCTTCGTCAACGGAGAAGTCCTTGGGCACCGAAACGACTTCGACGGTTTCTCCATCATCGGAAATGGTGAAATGGATCTCGCTGCTGTCAGGCAGTGTGATCGAATAGTCGCCGTCCTCCAGTGGCTCGCTGGCCGATGCCGTTGCGGTGAGGACGAGGGCGGTCAGCACGGCCAGTGTGGAGGCAATGGCGATGCGTGCTTTCATGTGGGTCTCCTTGAGGGCGGTTCGGGTACAAAGACGCCGCCGAGCTCTCGGATTCGACGGGTTCCCCCAGAAATTCGTTGAACAGCCGACGCCCTCGCCGGCGGCTTGTGGTACCGACGACTTCGAAGCTCCGGCTTCGACATCGCGGGCAACCCACTCCCGGTTGTTGCGTTCTGATGACCGACAACAGGCGAGACGAGCGCAGCCCCGCAGCCCAGAATTGGCGCCTGGGCGCAGCTTGGCGTAGCATGGCTGACGCTCCCGACCGGGAGCTTTCCCACGCCACCCCGGTCACCAGCCAGCGAAGTGCGGCTTCTTGCCGCTGAGGACTTTCATGACCAACAACAAGACGTATTCGCCGAAGCCGTCGGACATCACTCCAGCGTGGTGGGTCGTCGACGCCGCCGATCTGCCGCTCGGCAGACTCGCCTCCGAGATCGCCCAGATCATCCGCGGCAAGCACAAGCCGACGTTCGCTCCGCACGTCAACGGGGGTGACTTCGTCGTCGTCGTCAACGCCGACAAGGTGGCGGTGTCGTCGGGGAAGAGCGCAGAGAAGATCTACTATCGCCACTCGGGCTTTCCGGGCGGCATCAAGGAGGAGTCCTTCGAGGATCTCATCAAGCGGCGTCCCGAGGCCGTGATCGAACGTGCCGTCAAGGGCATGCTCCCCAAGAACCGCTTGGGGCGCGCCATGGGCAAGAAGCTGAAGGTGTATGCCGGCCCGGATCATCCGCATGCCGCCCAGCAGCCTCAGCCGCTGGAGTTCGACATCAGAAAGGTGGATGCCTGATGACCAAGCCACTGGTTCAAACGGTCGGTCGCCGCAAGTCGTCCGTGGCACGTGTTCGCTTCCACGACGGCACTGGCGAAATGACCCTCAACGGTAAGAGGCTCGAAGCCTATTTCCCGACCATGGCCGCCCGAATGCGGGTGATGGAACCGCTCCAGATCACCGAGAGCAACGGTCGCTACGACATTTCTGCAACCCTCGAAGGTGGAGGCACGACCGGTCAAGCCGATGCGCTTCGGCTCGGGATCGCCCGTGCGCTGATCGAGCTCGACCCCGATCTGCGTCCGGCCCTGAAGAAGGCCGGCATGCTCACGCGTGACGCCCGGCGCGTCGAGCGCAAGAAGTACGGTCTCCGCAAGGCACGTCGGGCACCGCAGTACACCAAGCGCTGATCAGGTTGGTGGAACACCCCCTGCTCGCGCGGCCGGGACGACTCTTCGGCACCGATGGGGTGCGGGGTGTCGCCAATCTCGAACTCGACCCGCAATTCGCCCTCGACATGGGGCGAGCTGCGGGTCTGACACTTCTCGAGGGGCCGGTGCTGATCGGTCGGGACACCCGCCGCTCGGGTGAGATGCTGTCTTCGGCCATCCAGGCCGGCTTCCACTCGGCCGGAATCGACACGGTCGACGTCGGGGTCTTGCCTTCCGGTGGGATCAGTCATCTCACTTCAGAAACGTCGGCGGAGATGGGTGTCGTCATCAGCGCGTCACACAACCCGGCTTCCGACAACGGGATCAAACTCCTCAGCAAGCTCGGTACGAAGCTCACCGACCAGCAGGAAGACAAGATCGAGGAGCGCATGCGCAAGCCCGGCGCTCGACGGGTTCCATTCGGCGCCGGCGTGGGAACCAGATTCATCAAGAGTGACGCCCTCGAGAGCTATGTGGGTGCGCTGGCGAAGGGCGCCGACTACAGCTTCCAGGGCACCGAAATCGTGCTCGACTGTGCCAACGGAGCGTCCTTCCAGGCGGCGCCGATGTTGTTCGATCGTCTGAAAGCGCAGGTCGATCTGTTGGGCGCCACCCCCGACGGCATGAACATCAACGATGGCTGTGGGGCGACAAATCCGGGGTTCCTGGCGGAACGGGTCGAGGGCCGGGTGGGGTTCGCCTTCGACGGTGATGCTGATCGCCTGATCGCTGTGGACGAAAGCGGTGTGATCGTCGACGGCGATCGCATCATGGCGATCGTGGCGCTCCACTGGAAGCGAGGCGATCGGCTCAAGAACAACCTCGTGGTCTCGACAGTCATGTCGAACTTCGGTTTCAAACGAGCCATGCGCGAGGCGGGCATCGAGCTGATCGAGACCAAGGTCGGCGACCGCTACGTGGTCGAGGCGATGAACGCCAACAAGGCGATCCTGGGTGGCGAGCAGTCGGGTCACATCATCTTCGCCGACCGCGGACGGACGGGCGACGGTCTGTTGACCGCCGTTCGCCTACTGGAGGTCATGGCCGGCACCGGAAAACCGCTGGCCGAACTCGGGGCGGAGGCGATGGTCGCCTATCCGCAGGTGCTGACCAATGTCCCCGTTGCCAGCAAGGACGGGCTCGACGACGCCAAACCGGTGTGGGACCACGTCAAACAGGTCGAGGACGAGCTCCAAGGCGACGGCCGGGTGCTGATCCGCCCCTCTGGCACCGAGCCCTTGATTCGTGTCATGGTGGAAGCGCCCAGCCAAGATCGCGCCGATTTCTATGCCGGCGAACTCGCCTCGACGGTGGCGCGGGTCTTCGCCTGAATCGAATCTCCGGCGAGGGTCCGGTCACGGGGCTCGCGGCCGCCCGAGCCGGGGTCGATCGCTCGACCCCTCCGCACGAGTCCGCGATATCGGATCACACCTGATTCTTGACAGCATCCAGAATTGAGACGAAGATCGATGGTGATGACCTCACCCGAGATCGATCCCGTCGAGCTCCTGCGCAGCAACGGACTCCAGGTCACCGCTCAGCGTCTCGCCGTGCTGAGGGCTGTCGATCATCTCTCACATGGGACGGCCGAGGAGATCGCCGACACCGTGCGCGATGAGATCGGCGCCATCTCTCGACAGGCCGTGTACGACGCGCTCGGCGCGCTCGGCGACAAGGGGTTGCTCCGTCGGATACAGCCTGCGCGATCTCCTGCTCGATTCGAGCAGGTCGTCGACGACAACCACCACCACCTCGTCTGCCGGGTGTGCGGGCGGATAGTCGACGTCGAATGCGCGCACGGCTCCGCGCCTTGCCTGGCCGCCGCTGACGACGCCGGGTTCGAAATCGACGAGGCCGAGGTCATCTACTGGGGGCGCTGTCCCGAGTGCCAAACGACCATGCCCACCAGGGTTCCAGAACAGGTAGTTTCCAAGACATGAACAACGGAGGAGAGCGATGAGCGCCGAACAGAGCAACGACCAAGGCACGGTCACGACCAGCGACGAACCCGATCAGGCCAAATGCCCGGTGATGCACACCGACCACCAGCGGGTGGGTGGGACGGCAAACCAGCACTGGTGGCCGCATCAGCTCAATCTGCGCATCCTCCGACAGAACCACCCGGGCGCCGACCCGATGGGTGACGACTTCGACTACGCCACCGAGTTCATGAGCCTGAACTTCGATCAGCTCGCCGCCGATGTCGACGCCGTCATGACCGACTCGAAAGACTGGTGGCCCGCCGACTACGGCCACTATGGGCCGTTCTTCATCCGGATGACCTGGCACGCCGCCGGCACCTATCGGGTCGAGGATGGTCGCGGCGGAGGTGGCTCCGGCGCTCAGCGGTTCGCACCGCTCAGCAGCTGGCCCGACAACGCCAACCTCGACAAGGCGCGCCGCCTGCTCTGGCCGATCAAGCAGAAGTACGGACGCAAGATCTCCTGGGCGGACCTGCTGGTCTTCGCGGGGAACCGGGCCATGGAGACGATGGGCTTCGAGACCTTCGGCTTCGGGGGCGGTAGGGAGGACATCTGGGCGCCCGAAGAAGACGTCTACTGGGGCCCCGAGACCATTTGGCTCGGCGACGAGCGCTACACCGGCGACCGTGTGCTAGAGAAGCCGCTCGGTGCCGTCCAGATGGGCCTCATCTACGTCAATCCCGAAGGGCCGAACGGCAACCCTGATCCAGTTGCGGCGGCCCACGACATCCGAGAGACCTTCGCCCGGATGGCCATGAACGACGAGGAGACCGTTGCACTCATCGCCGGTGGGCACACCTTCGGCAAGACGCACGGAGCCGCCGACCCCGACGAGTACGCCGGGCCCGAGCCCGAGGGCGCAGGGCTCGGCGAGCAGGGCTTCGGCTGGACCTCCACCTACGGCACCGGCATGGGCGATGACACCATCACCAGCGGGCTCGAAGGCGCCTGGACGCCAAACCCGATCAAGTGGGACAACGGCTACTTCGAGATGCTGTTCAAATACGAGTGGGAGCTCACCAAGAGCCCTGCGGGTGCCTGGCAGTGGACGCCGAAGGACATCGGGGACGAAGACATGGTCCCGATGGCGCACGACCCGTCGAAGAAGGTGCCGCCGATGATGGCGACCACCGACCTCTCGATGATCCAGGACCCGAATTACCTGGAGATCTCGAAGCGCTTCTACGAGAACCCCGACCAGTTCGCCGACGCCTTCGCCCGCGCGTGGTTCAAGCTGCTCCACCGTGACATGGGCCCGGCCGCCCGATATCTCGGGCCGTGGGTCCCCGATGAGGAGTTGGTGTGGCAGGACCCGGTGCCGGCCGTCGACCACGAGTTGATCGACGACGCCGACATCGCCTCACTGAAGCAGACGATCATCGAATCGGATCTCACGATCTCCCAGCTGGTTTCGACGGCGTGGGCGTCGGCGTCGACCTACCGCGACACAGACAAGCGCGGTGGCGTCAACGGCGCTCGCATCCGGCTGTCGCCGCAGGCCGAGTGGGACGTCAATCTCACCTCGGGGGTGTCCGACGTCATCCGGGTGCTCGAAGGCACCCAGGCCGACTTCAACGACGCCCAGGCTGGAAACAAGAAGGTCTCGCTGGCCGACCTCATCGTTCTCGGTGGCTCGACCGCGGTCGAGGAGGCAGCAAGGCGTGCCGGCTACGACGTTGCGGTGTCATTCACTCCGGGCCGCACCGATGCCACTCAGGAGCAAACCGATGTCGAGTCCTTCGCCGTGCTCGAGCCGAAGGCCGACGGGTTCCGCAACTACCTCCAGAAAGGCGCCCCGCTCGAAGCCGAGCACATGCTCGTGGACAAGGCCTTCATGCTCGGGCTGTCGGCACCCGAGATGACGGCCCTCGTGGGCGGCATGCGGGTGTTGGACGCCAACGTCTCCCAGTCGGCACACGGCGTGCTGACCGACCGGCCCGAAACGCTCAGCAACGACTTCTTCGTCAACCTGCTGGACATCGGGACCGAGTGGAAGCCCACCTCTGAGGCCGAAGACTCGTTCGAGGGTCGGGATCGGGAGTCCGGTGAGCTTCGCTGGTCCGGTACCCGGGTCGACCTGGTCTTCGGGTCGAACTCCGAGCTGCGCGCGCTCGCAGAGGTCTACGGCACCAACGACGCCGAGGAGAAGTTCGTCGACGACTTCGTCGACGCCTGGTCGAAGGTCATGCACCTCGACCGCTTCGACCTCGACTGATCCCAGGAAGCCACAGCGTGGCGGGAGGCCCTCGGTTCGAGGGCCTCCCGTCGTCTTGCTGCGACTACGTCGATCCCTTTCTCGTGGTCGGCCTAGCATCGAGTCGAGATGCTCCCCGTACTCTCCACCGCCGAGTCGAGCCGGCTCGACCGTGAGGCCACCGACCGGATCGATCAACTCATGGAGCACGCCGGTTGGGCGCTCGCCGGGGCGGCGATCGAACTCGGAGCTGGTTACGGCAGCCGGGTCTCGGTGCTGGCCGGGCCCGGCAACAACGGTGGTGACGGCTGGGTGGCTGCCCGACGCCTCGCCGGGCGAGGGTGCCTCGTGACGGTCCACCCACTCGCCGAGCCGAAGACCGAGGTCGCTGCTCGCGCCAGTCGCCTCGCGCTCGCTGCCGGTGTTCAGGTCGCCCCGCTCGATGTCGCGGTGTCGCCGGACGTGGTGATCGATGCGCTGTTCGGGAGCGGGATCCGAGACGGATTGCCACGAGACGTGCTCCGCTGGATCGAGATCGGAGCCCCGATCGTCGCCGCCCACGTCCCCTCCGGTCTCGACCCCGACACCGGGACGACGACAGGACGGGCATTCCATGCCGAGGTCACCGTGGCGTTCCACGCACTGTCACCGGGCCACCTCGTCGGATCGGGGCCAGACCTCTGCGGTCGGGTCATCATCGCCGAAATCGGGCTCGATGGGGGAGAACCGACACTGGAAGTCGTCACCGACTCCGACGCGGTCCTCCCGGTGCGTCCCCGAACGGCACACAAGTGGTCGGCCGGCTCGGTGCTGGTCGTCGGCGGTTCTTCGGGGATGATCGGCGCCGCCGTGATGGCCGCCAAGAGCGCCCTCCGATTCGGCGCGGGAGCGGTGGGGCTCGCGGTCCAAGGCGAGATGTCGCAGACGGCCGCTTCACTCGCCCCCGAGGTCCTCTCCTATGACCAGACCGACCTCCCGGATCGATTCGACGTCATCGTTGCCGGGCCCGGAATGGGTGCTGCTCGGGATGTGTTGGAGCGCGTACTCGCTCACGACGGTCCCTTGGTGCTCGACGCCGACGCCCTCACACCCGACCTGCCGGCGATGCTCGCCCACCGAGCCGGACCGACGATCCTCACTCCTCACGCCGGCGAGCTGGAACGACTCACCGGGAGCGGATCGGACTGGCATGTGGCAACGGAACTGGCGGCCTCGACCGGCGCAGTCGTCCTTCTCAAGGGCAGCCCCACGTTCGTGTGTGGTCCCGGTATACCCCGGGTGATCACGACCAACGGCCCGGAACTGGCCTCGATCGGCACCGGAGACGTACTCGCCGGGATGATCGGGGCAGTCGTGGCCCGAGGGATGGAGCCTGCCGCCGCGTCCGTGGCAGCCGCCCATTGGCACGGTGTCGCAGCCTCCGACCTCGCGACCGAGCGGACGGTCACAGCCGACGCTCTCGTCGAACACGTTGCCCGGTACTCAGGATCCGGAGCTGTGGCGTGAGGCCATCGCGAATCGAGATCGATCTCGGGGCAATCCGTCACAACGTCGCAATGCTCGCCGCCGAAGCCGCGCCCGCAACCGTGATAGCCGTGGTCAAGGCCAACGGCTACGGGCACGGGGACGTGCCCGTGGCACAAGTGGCGCTGGATTCCGGAGCGACATGGCTGGCGGTGGCGGCGGTCGAAGAAGCGGCACGCCTCCGCGAAGCCGATATCGAGGCGCCGATTCTGTTGCTCTCGGAGCCGCCGTCTCGAGACGCCGGCGCGATCCGGGAATGGCGGCTCACTCCCAGCGTCTATCGCCCCGAGTTCGTCGAAGCGCTCGCCGCGGCGTCCAGTGAACCAATCGACGTACAGCTGGTGGTCGACACCGGGATGCACCGCGTCGGCGTCGCTCCCGAGCGGGCACTCGCACTGGCCGCCGCCATCGACCGAGCTCCGTCGTTGCGGCTGGCGGGCATGTGGACCCACTTCGCCGTCGCCGAGGACGATGAGGCGTTCTCTCGGGATCAGGTCGAACGGTTCGAGACCGTTGCCGACCAGATTCGCGACGCCGGTATCGACCCAGGGCTCCTGCATCTGTCGAACTCTGCCGGTGTCCTCCATATCCGTCCCGAAGCCACGATGGCGCGCGTCGGCCTCGGGATCTACGGGCTTCATCCCGATCCGGCCCGACCGAACGCCGCTCTTCGGCCGGCCATGCGGCTCGTGTCCGAGGTGAGCTTCAGGCAGCGGTTGCCGGCCGGTGCCCGTCCGTCGTACGGCCGTCGACGACCGCTGCCGAAGGACTCCACCGTTGCCACCGTTCCGATCGGGTACGCCGATGGTGTGCCCCGGCTGCTCAGCCAGCGTGACGGCGAGGTGCTGATTGGCGGGGTCCGCCGTCCGTTCGCCGGCACCGTCACCATGGATCAGGTCGTGATCGACTGTGGCGACGATCCCATCGAAGTGGGCGACGAGGTCGTGCTGTTGGGGCGCCAAGGGGATGAAGAGATCACGGCCGACGAGTGGGCCGAGCTGACAGACACGATCAGCTGGGAGATCGTGACGAGGATGGGTGAACGGCTTCCCCGTCGCTACCTCCGATAGAGCCGATACAGTCCCGTGATGGCCGGATCGATCACAGACGTCGCAGGGATCACCGTCGGACACTGGACCCACCCCGAAGAGCCGACCGGGTGCACGGTCGTGGTCCTGCCCGAGCCCAATGTTGTCACGGTTGAGGTCCGGGGAGCTGCCCCCGGGTCCAGGGAGACGGCGCTGCTCCAGCCGGGGATGCGGGTCGAGCAGGTGCAGGCGGTGTGTCTCACCGGTGGCAGCGCCTTCGGTCTCGCCACCGCCGATGGCGTCATGGGGCAGCTGCTCGCCGATGATCGGGGGCATGTCACTCCGGCCGGGCGTGTCCCGCTCGTCCCCACGGCGGTGATCTTCGACCTCGGTCGTGGGTCTCACCGCCCCGGCGCGGACGATGGCGCGAGTGCCTACCGCGCCGCCGGGACCGAGTTCGAGACGGGATTGGTCGGTGCCGGGGCCGGTGCGACGGTCGCCAAATGGCGGGGCTTCGAGCACATGCAGCCGGGCGGGATCGGCACGGCGTCGGTGACGATCGGCGAGATCGTCGTGGGAGCGCTCGTCGTGGTCAACGCCGTTGGCGATGCGTTCACGCTCGAAGGCGAGTCGCTCACCGGCGGCGAGGCCGTGCCCGGCCCACCGCAGTTGTTTCCCGAGACCGGTCAGAACACCACGCTCGCCGTCGTCGCCACGAACGTCCGGATGGGCCGCAGCGACCTCACCAGGCTCGCCGTGCGGGGCCAGGATGCATACTCGGTGTGTCTCCGTCCGTCGCACACCCGCTACGACGGCGATGCTTGCTTCGCCGTTTCGTGCGGGACCCAGGACGGCGAGTACACCGTCGACATCGCTTCAGAAGCGGCATTCGAGGCGGTGGGCCGGGCGATCGAGGACGCCGTGCGGGCGAGCGCGGCCTCGCGTTGAATTCGGAAGCTCAGCCCCCAGCTCGCTCGTGACGCCGACGCAGGTTCTCCAACTCACGGCGCATCCCGCCGAGGCCGGCTATCCACTCGGCGTCGGGCTGTCCGGGCAGCCGGGTGAGCGTGAAGAGCACATCCACACCGTCGCCGTTGGGAATCACGCGGATCGGGAGCGGAGGCCCGTACGGCGCGCCCTCGGGGGCGAGCGCCATGTCGATGCGCCCGCACTTGGGGTCGGCATCGATGCGCACGCGTGCCGGTCCACCCATGGCAGGAATGGTGACGCTTGCTTCACCAGGGTTCTCACCCGCCGTGGCCGGTCCTGCGAAGAAGTCGGTCGCCCATTCGGGATGGGTGGAGGGGTCGGCGAGATCGGCGACGACATCGTCGAATGCTGCATCGATGGTGACGGTGATTGTCTCTGTGGTCATGGTCGGCATGGCTGGCTCCTTGGTTGTGGCTGCCTTTCGATCAAGCGTCAAGTTACCTGACGATCGGCTGTACGTCAAGTAGCTTGACGGAAGGCTGCTAGGATGGTGGGATGGAACACAATCTCGGACGATTGCTGCTCGATCGATTTCGCTGGGTCGACGCCGCGCTGCTGGCCGGATTGGATGCTCGGCTGGGAGTACGGTTCACAAGCGCCCAATCACAGCTGTTCGCCGAGCTCTCGATGGAGGGCTCACGGCAAGCCGACCTCGCCAGGGCGCTCGGCGTGAGCAGGCAGGCGGTCAATGAACTGGTCCGGAGTCTCGAAACGGCTGGGATGGTCGAACTCGTCGCAGACCCGGACAGCGCACGCTCGAAATTGGTCAAGCCAACCGATCTCGGCGCACGGAGCATCGAGATCGCACTGGAGATCTTCGGCGCCGTGGAAGGGGAACTGGCGTCGAGGATCGGTCACGACAGTCTCGCCTTCATGCGAGCTGGGCTCGAAGCCGATTGGGGGGATCCGGCGTCGGCTTTCGGCGGCTGAGACGCTCGAGACCGGCCCTAATCTGTATTGGAACGATCGAGGACCATCCGTGATCGAGATTCACTGTCCAAACGACGCCGACACCCGCGCCGCAGCGCGCCGACTCGCCGCGCTCTGCAAGCCGGGGGACGTCATCGTGTTGAACGGACGCCTCGGCTCCGGGAAAACCGCGTTCGCCGGAGGTCTCGCCGACGGACTCGGGGTCGACGAGCCTGTGACCAGCCCGACATTCGTGTTGATGCGCACCTACCGCTCGGGCTTCCTCCCGTTCTTTCACGTCGACGCCTACCGCCTCGGCTCGATCGGTGAGTTCGAGGATCTCACCGCCATCGAGAGTGCCGAGGAAGGTGTCGTCGTCATCGAGTGGGGTGGCGCCGTATCGGCCGCCCTGCCCAAGGATCGACTGGAGATCGAATTGATCAGAAACCCCGATGAGTCCCGGACCGTGCGCATCCACGCTTCCGGATCATGGGCCACCCGCCAACTGAACGAGATCGAGGCCTGATGCGCGTCCTCTGTATGACGACCTCCACGCCTGCATCCTCGGTGGCGCTCACCGAAGACCGCCAGGTGGTTGCCTCTGCGAGTCGCATCGACTCGCGCGGCCACGCCGCGTTCCTCGTTCCCGCCATCGACTTCTGTTTCGACCAGGCCGGCTGGACCCCGACTGACATCGACGCCGTCGTCGTCGACGTCGGCCCCGGCCTGTACACCGGCATCAGGGTGGGCCTGTCGACCGCCCAGGGCATCGCCGCCGCCATCGGCGCACCACTCGTCCCCGCCACCTCCCTCGACGCCATCGCTCTCAGAGCCGCCACCGGTCGACGCCGGATTCTCTCACTCGTCGACGTACGGCGCGGTGAGTACGCCGCCGCGTGGTACAACCCGGTGCCCGGCGGGGTAGTCAAGGACGGCCGTCCCGAGATCATGACCGCACCAGAGGTGAGGGCGCTTCTCGACTCCGAGCCCGAAGACGTCCTCTTGGTCGGTGACGCCCAGAGCCTGCCCGAGGAACTGCTCACCGGCATGCATCGTGTCAAGATCGGTCGACCCCGCTATCCCAGCGCAGGGACCCTCGCCGAGGCTGCCGCGGGTCAACTGCTCTCCGATTCCACCTTGCACCCCGATGAGGTACGCCCCATGTACCTGCGTGACCCCGACGTGTCCATCAACTGGTCGATCATCGACGATCGCGGCCCCTGGGCGCGGATGGAGGGGGAATGACGCGGGCAGGGATGGAAGGCGAAACAGCAGTGGCTGCACTGAATCTGCGACGGATGCGGGAGAGCGATCTCGACCTGGTCACCGAACTCGAGGCCCAGGCCTACTCGCAGCCGTGGAACGCCCATGTCTTCGTCGAAGAGCTCAACCAGCCCACCCGCACGTATCTGGTGATCGAAGACGATCAGACGGTCCTCGGGTATGCCGGGTTGATGGTCGTCGGGACCGAAGCGCACGTGACCACCGTCGTCGTCCACCCCGATCGGCGAGAGGATCGGTTGGGTACCCGGCTGATGCTCGGGTTGGCCGCCGAAGCCATCGAGCAGGGGGCGAAGTCCATGACGCTCGAGGTGAGAGTGTCCAATGAGCCGGCACAGCGGCTGTATCGCCGGTTCGGCATGGCGCCGGTCGGTGTCCGCAAGAAGTACTACCAGGACGAGGACGCCATGATCATGTGGGTACACGACATCGAGGGAACCGACTTCGCTCAACGGAGGGTCGAGATCGAGGAGTCACTCCGATGATCACACCCACGATCCTCGCATTCGAGACCAGCTGTGACGAGACAGCCGTTGCAGTGGTCCGCGGCACCGAGGTGCTGTCCAATGTGCTGTCCTCCCAGGTCGATCTCCATGCCCGGTTCGGCGGAGTCGTCCCCGAGGTCGCCTCTCGCGCCCACGTCGAAGCGATCCGAGGGCTCACCCACCGTGCGCTCCAGCAAGCCGGCGTGCACCCAGCCGACCTCGACGCCGTCGCTGCAACCGACGGTCCCGGGCTGGTGGGAGCCCTCCTGGTCGGGCATGCCTTTGCCAAAGCGACCGCTTGGGCACGCCAACTCCCGTTCGTGGGCGTCGACCACATGGAAGGCCACCTCTTCGCCCCGATCCTCGAGGACCCCGACTATCACCCGCCGGCCATCGTGTTGTTGGCGTCGGGGGGGCACAGCCAGATCGTACACGTCAGGGACTGGGGTGACTACGAGGTCCTCGGTTCGACCATCGACGATGCCGCCGGCGAGGCCTTCGACAAACTCGCCCGGGTCATGGGCCTCGGATTCCCCGGCGGGCCCGCCATCGACCTCGCATCCGACGGGGGAGACCCCGCAGCGATCGCCTTCCCCCGTGCCCTGCAGGAGCGCCGACATCACTTCTCGTTCTCAGGGCTCAAGACATCGGTGATGACCTACATCGAAAAGGCCGAGGCGTCCAGGGATCTTGCGCCGCTTGCCGATGTCGCCGCCTCACTTCAGGAGGCGATCGTCGATGTGTTGGTCGACAAGACCATGAACGCCGTCGAGGACACCGGCGCGAGGGTCGTCGGCGGCGGCGGCGGTGTGCTGGCGAACCGCCGGCTCCGCGCGAAACTCGCCGAACGTTGCGCCGATCGCGGCGTCGAGCTCCACTTGCCGTCGCCGGCACTTTGTACCGACAACGGTGCGATGATCGGCGCTGCGGCCGTCCACTGGCTGGACAAGAACATCATCTCGAGCTGGGATGCCGTGGTGGACCCCGGCCGCAGCTTGTAGCTGTTCCCCGCATCCGCTGGTTGGCCGCACGCTGGGGTGCTCGTGTTCTTGGGACAGCGACCACCTCAAGTTGATAGTGGTGGGTTCAGAACCGTGGTGTTCTCACAAGAACGATCGAATGGTCGGGTAGGGGTTTGCGAAGAGTGCTGCCGCCCCCCGGGGTGCGTGCTCGACCGGCATTCTCTTCAGTCGGCCCACAGGGATGCCAGGCTTTGGGCCGCAGCGTGTCGCAAAAGCGGCCCTCGAGAAGAACTCCTTCAGGTCCGAGCGCTTCGATGTGAGATGTGGGACGGGGCGTCACCACGTAATCAGGTCCGGGTGCTCCAGGAGGTGGCGGAGGGTGGCTCCGAAGCGGGCGGCGGGGGCGCCATCGACGACCCGGTGGTCGATCTGGACGGTGAGGTCCAGGATGGTGCGGACGGCGAGTTCGCCATCGACGACCCAAGCGCGTTCGCCCATACCGCCGATGATGACCGTGAGTGTCGAGATCGTCGGCGTTCCGATCGCATAGCCATTGCCGCCCATCATCATGCCGACCGACGACGCCGTCACCGTGCCTGTGCGGCGTCGCACTGCCGGCGAGTGGCGTGCGGTGAGATACCCGAGTCCGATCAAGCCCGGCATCTGACCTGCCTTCGATCCCCAGCGCATGAGGAGTCGACCGCTGCCGCTCGTTGACGGATCGTGACGAATGCTCCGGAGCTCGGAGGAAATCTCCGACACGCTGCGTGCTTCGGTGTTCCGGACTGGATGGGCAAGCGGAAAGCTGCCGTCAGGCGTCTGGACTTCCACCATGGTGGCGATGTCGACGTGACGGTGCATGACCAGCCGACCAGACCAGCCGCGGTAGGCGTGGACCTCAGGATGGGCTGCGACGCCACGTCCGACGCAGGCGAGCACGAACGCTGTCGGAGACAGATCGCCGTCGTGGATGCGCTCCCAGGCTTCGCTGACGTCGACCTGGACCAGCGCGGACATCGTGGCCATCCGCTTGCCCGAACGGAGACCGCCCAAGACGATCCGGCGTTCGGCGGGAAACGGGCGGCGATCGATCTCGACGGTCATTGCTCCACGATCACCCGGGAGGTCGGATCCGAACAGGGCCCAAGGCCATCGGAGGCGAGTCACTCCGTCACAGCCTGAGCACCAGAAGAGTTGGCACTCTCCGACTCTGATTGCTAGATTCGTGTTAGCACTCGAAAAGTGAGAGTGCCAATCGAACCGGGATCGAGGTCCCGGTTTTGGATTGCACAGACAAACCCTACGTAGGAGGAGCTAGATGAAGCTTCAGCCTCTCGGCGATCGCGTGGTCGTCAAGCCGAACGAGGATCAGGACATGCGGACAACGTCCGGGCTCGTGATTCCCGACACGGCGAAGGAGAAGCCACAGACCGGTGAAGTCATCGCAGTCGGCCCAGGTGCGCTCGACGAAGACGGTGATCGGATGCCGATGGACGTGAAGGTCGGCGACACCGTCCTGTACTCGAAGTTCGCCGGTACCGAGGTCAAGCTCGAGGGTGGCGATCACCTCGTCCTCTCGTCCCGCGACCTGCTCGCGATCGTCAACTGAGAAGGAGAGATTCACATGACAGCGAAGGATCTTCGCTTCAACGAAGAGGCCCGCAAGGGGCTTCAGACGGGTGTCGACAAGCTCGCCGACACCGTCAAGGTCACCCTCGGCCCCAAAGGGCGGAACGTCGTATTGGAGAAGAAGTGGGGCGCCCCCACGATCACGAACGATGGTGTGACCATCGCAAAGGAGATCGAGCTCGACGACGCCTACGAGAACATGGGCGCCAAGCTCGCCTATGAGGTCGCCAACAAGACCAACGACGTCGCCGGTGACGGAACCACCACCGCAACCGTGCTCGCACAGTCGATGGTCCGTGAGGGCCTCCGGATGGTCGCCGCCGGCGCCAACCCGATGGACCTCAAGCGCGGCATCGAGAGCGGCGTCGACGCCGTCGTCAAGTCGCTCTCCGAGCTGTCTCGTGACATCGAGACCAGCGAAGAGATCACCAACGTCGCATCGATCTCGGCCAACAACGACCTGACTATCGGGAAGGTCATCGCCGAGGCCTTCGAAAAGGTCGGCAAGGACGGCGTGATCACGGTCGAAGAGGGCCAGACCTTCGGACTCGAACTCGAGTTCACCGAGGGTATGCAGTTCGACAAGGGCTACATCTCCCCCTACTTCATCACCGACCCCGATCGTCAAGAGGCGGTGCTCGAGGATCCCTTCATCCTCATCGCCAACCAGAAGATCGGCTCGGTCAACGACATGCTCCCCGTCCTCGAGAAGATCATGCAGACCGGCAAGCCGGTCTTGGTTCTCGCCGAGGACGTCGAGGGTGAGGCGCTCGCGACTCTCGTCGTGAACAAGATCCGCGGCACCTTCTCGTCAGCGGCCGTCAAGGCTCCGGGGTTCGGTGAGCGCCGCAAGGCCATGCTGCAGGACATCGCCATCCTCACCGGTGGAACGGTCATCAGCGAAGAGGTCGGCTTGAAGCTCGACGGTGTCACCACCGACATGCTGGGCCATGCTCGCAAGGTAGTGATCTCCAAGGACGACACGACGATCGTCGACGGCGCAGGTGGCGAAACAGACGTCAAGGCTCGCATCAAGCAGATCGAGCGTGAGATCGAGAACACCGACTCCGACTGGGATCGTGAGAAGCTCCAAGAGCGTCTTGCCAAGCTGTCCGGCGGCGTTGTCGTGATCAAGGCCGGCGCGGCCACCGAGGTCGAGCTGAAGGAGAAGAAGCACCGAATCGAGGACGCCGTTTCGGCGACGCGTGCGGCCGTCGAAGAGGGCATCGTGCCCGGCGGTGGCGTGGCGCTGCTCCGCGCCCAACCCGCCGTCGACAAGATTCGCGGCGGAACCGACGACGAGAAGGCCGGACGGGCGATCGTGCGTCGGGCGCTCGAAGAGCCACTCCGTCAGATCGCCACGAATGCCGGCGTGGAAGGTGGCGTCGTGGTCGAGCAGGTCCGCAACGCCGAGGGCAGTCACGGCTTCAACGCCGCCACCCTCAAGTACGAGGACCTGATGGCCGCCGGTGTCATCGACCCGGCCAAGGTCACCCGCTCCACGCTGCAAAACGCAGCCTCGATCGCAGCCCTGCTGCTCACCACCGAGGCGCTCGTCGCCGAGATCAAGGAAGAGGCACCGATGGCCGGTGCCGGTGACCACGGTCACGGCGGTGGCATGGACTTCTGATCCCCCGATCAGAACCAGCAGCCCGAGGAGAGGGACCCATACCGGGTCCCTCTCTCGCGTGCAACCCAGGGAGGCCCTGACCACGATTTGTGCGGATCTCGGCGTCGAGCTGCGGTTCCGATCGACGCGCCGGCGTCGCCGGCCGTAGGGTCGAAAGGTGCAGTACCGCGACCACATAGACGCCCTCGACCGGTACTCGCAGAGATTCAACGATCTCACTCAAATCGCAGACCACGATGCAGTCGTTCCGAGTTGTCGGGGGTGGAACGTCGCCGATCTGGTCTCTCATCTCGCCGAGGTCCAACACTTCTGGGCGAGAATCGTCGCCGGCCGACTGGGCGATCCCGGGGAAGTCGAAGAGACCGTGCGACCGGCCGGGTCTTCGCTCGCCGACTACTTCGACGCAGGGAGACGGTCGCTCGCATCGGCGTTGAGGAACGCCGCACCGGAGGACCCGTGTTGGAGCTGGTCGAAGACGGGCGGGACGGTCCAGTGGGTTGCGCGACGCCAGCACCACGAGGCGGCGATCCATCTCGCCGACCTCGAGCTCGCCACTGGCCATGCGCCGCAGCTGCTACGCGAAACGGCGGTCGACGGAATCAACGAGATGATCGACGTCATGCTGGGCGATTTCCCGTCCTGGATGTCGTACGAACCGCAATGGCTCGTCGAGGTCGATGTCGAGGAATTCGACACGGCGACTCTGCTGACGGTCGGGCTGCTGTCCGGAACAGGTCCCGAGTCGGGAACCGTCTATGTCGATCTGCCCGGTGCTCGCCGGGCGGAATACGGGCTCCCCGATGCCATCGTCACCGGTCCGGCCGATGCGATGGATCTGTGGCTGTGGGGGAGAGGACCGGTCGACGACCTCGCCGTCGTCGGTGAGGCGGAAGCCGTCGAGGCGCTCCGACTGGCGGTCGCCGACGGCACCAAGTGACGGCGTCTCCGCTGGTGGCATAATCATCCCATGCGCTTCCTCGACGACCGGGTCCCTCAGTTCGATCTCACCTACGACGACGTCTTCCTCGTCCCGACGTTCAGCAAAGTCGGCTCCCGCATGTCCGTCGACCTCACACCACCCGAACGCATCGGAACCACCATCCCGGTGGTCGTCGCCAACATGACTGCCGTAGCCGGCCGTCGGATGGCCGAGACGGTGGCCCGCCGCGGCGGCGTCGGCATCTTCCCACAGGACATCAGCCCCGCTGCGATCGCCGACATGACCGATGCGGTCAAACGCGCCGACCGGATCGTCGATACGCCCATCACCCTGTTGGGAACCGACACGGTCAACACCGCCCTCGACCTGATTCACAAACGTGCCCACCGTGCAGTGATCGTCGTGGACGAGGACCACAAGCCGGTAGGGATATTCACCGAGGGCGACGGCGAAGGAGTGGATCGGTTCAGCCCGCTCGAGTCGGTCATGACCGCATCTCCCATCGCGATCAACCGCGAGCTCTCGATCGAGGAGATGTTCGAAGAGCTTTCACAGCGGCGAGTCCATTTCGCCCCGGTGATCGACGACCGCGGGCGCCTGCACGGAGTGATCACCGAGAAAGGTGCCCTCCGATCTGCCCTCTACGAGCCTGCCGTCGACGCGCACAGACGGCTGATGGTTGCTGCGGCCGTCGGTATCAACGGCGATGTCGGCGGAAAGACGAGACAACTCGTGGAGACCGGCGTGGACGTGATCGTCGTCGACACGGCGCACGGGCACCAGCAGAAGATGCTCGAGGCCGTCAAGGCCGCCCGCGCCGCTGCTCCCGACCACCCGCTCGTGGCAGGCAACGTGGTCACTGTTGCAGGCACCAACGACCTGATCTCGGCGGGCGCCGATGTGGTGAAAGTCGGTGTCGGCCCTGGGGCCATGTGTACGACCCGAATGATGACGGGCGTAGGCCGGCCTCAGTTCTCGGCGGTCCTCGCATGCGCAGACGCGGCTCGGTCCCACGGCAGGCACGTGTGGGCCGACGGGGGGGTCCGTCATCCACGAGATGTGGCTCTCGCTCTCGCCGCCGGAGCATCGAGTGTCATGATCGGATCGTGGCTGGCGGGTACGCACGAGTCTGCAGCCGACGCCATTCGCGATCCGTCCGGCCGCCTGTACAAGGAGAACTACGGCATGGCGTCATCCCGTGCCGTGAGCGGCCGCACCCGCGACGAGTCGGGTTTCGAGCGCGCACGCAAGTCGCTGTTCGAGGAGGGGATCTCCGCGTCGAAGATGTACCTCGATCCGGAGATGCCTGGAGTCGAAGACATCCTCGACACGATCATCGCCGGTGTGCGGTCGAGCTGCACCTATGCCGGCGCACCTACCATCGACGAGCTCCACGATCGCGCAGTGATCGGTATCCAGTCGCAGGCCGGATTCCTGGAGGGCAGACCGCTCGATATGTGGTGATCGAACTCGTTCCACGTCTCACGTTGCACGTTCCACGTTGCTGTGTTCCCTCAGTTCTCTTGATTCTTCCCAGTTCTCGCGTGCCTCGCTCGCTGCGGCGAGTGCAACCAGCAATGCCGCTGCCGGGTCGGCCCACCACCAGCCGGCGACGGCGTTGAGTAGCAGTCCCGTCATGGTCGCCGTCGACAGGACGCCGTCGAGGAAAGTCATCGTCGCTTCCGAGCGGAGCGGCGACGAGTCCAGCTGTCGTGCGACCTTCCGCTTCGCCAGCGACAGGCCGAACATCACGAGTGCAGTGATTGCGAGATAGACGATCCCCCAGAACGACTCGTCGGGCCTTCTTCCGGTGATCAGATCCCGCACTCCGGCAAACGCGAGGGCCAATGCGAGGGCGGCGAACGCAAGGGCAACCAAACGATGGGCGCGTGCGGTGCGGTCGGCCCCCGTCATCGTCTTCGCGGGCCGGAGATGCCACACGACGACCAGTGACGCGAAGACCTCGATCACCGAGACCGTGCCGAACCCGATCAGTGCGAGAGAAGAAGCGACCGCCCCGAGTGCGATCGTGAGGAACGCCTCGCCGACGTTCCACGCGATCGTTCCGTACTCGAGACGAAGAGCCAACCTCGTCAGACGCGATGCGCCATCGGAGAGCTCGACATCGTGTTCGTGCAGGGGGCCTCCCCGATCGCGCAACGGCATTATCGCCGATCCGTCGGCCGGCTCGAACGCGGACCCTTCGGGGGTCGTCGCCCGGCATCCTGAATTCGGGCTTGGGAATCGATCGAGAACGTCCGAAGGAATCCCATGCGCTCCCGCCTCTTCTCGCTCCTCACCTTCGTCGTCGTGAGCGCCGTGATCCCGGCCGGGGCAGCGGTGTCGGCCATCGAGGGCATCGACGCATCGGGCACGGTCCATGCCGGGATGTACTCGTCGGAATACTTCTCGTCCGATGATCTGGACGCTTTCGCCGGCGCCGCCGGCAAGCGGATGACATTCGGCGGGACGTTTCATCACCCCCTCGAGTCCGAAGGCTCCAACTGGTCGCTGAACACCGAGACCCTCCTCGAGGAGGTCTGGCAGGGCCAGGCCACACCGTTCGCCAATCTCGAAGTGACCGTGTCGGCGTTCACGATCGCCACCGGCGGTTACGACGCCGAGATCACCGCCTGGGCGAACCGGGTGAGGGAGTGGCTCGATCGGGGCGCCGGTCGATCGATGTTCATCGCGCCACTCCAGGAGATGAACGGCGACTGGGTGCCGTACGGGATGGATCCCGGCAACTTCAAGCTCGCATATGCCCGCATCCAGGACATCTTCGCCGGGCTCGGCGTGGACGAGACCCAGGTCCGGTGGGTGTACGCCCCGAACGGCTGGTCGACCCCGCCATACTCGCAGGCCGACTACTACCCGGGTGACGATCGGGTCGACGTGATCGGCTTCTCCGCCTACAACTTCGGTTCGACTCTCGATCGGTGGTCTTCGGTGTCCGAGGTCATGGGCGGCGTGTTCGCCGAAGCTCGCACCTATGCGCCCGGCAAGCCGTACCTGCTGTCCCAGACCGCCAGTTCGCAGTTCGGCGGAGATCGCGACTCCTGGCTCGCCGAGATGTTCACGTTCGTCGCCAACGACCCGAACGCACTCGGATTCGTCTACTTCAACCTCGATCGCGAGACAGATTGGCGAATGTGGACGGGCAGCTCACTGGCACCCGGCTTCGCATCTGGGATGGCGCAGCCGACGACACAACACCAATGGCCGATGACATCGTGGTTCCGACCAGGGCCACTTCCCTTCGGAGTCGAACCGCTTCCCGGGCCGACGATCCCGCTGCCGACGCGGTTCTGCTTCTCCGACGTCACGGGCGATGCCGGATTCGTCGATGTTCCCGATGGCCAGTTCTACTCCGGCCCCGTTTCTTGGGCCGTGACATCAGGCATCACCAATGGATTCACCGACGGCACCTTCCGGCCGGCCGATGTGGTCTCGCGAGCACAGCTCGCCGTGTTCCTGTGGCGCCTGTCCTGCTCGCCGGCGGTGACCTCGCGAACGACGTTCGGCGATGTTCCCGGTGGCCAGTTCTACAGCGAGGCGGTTGAATGGCTCGTCGGCACCGGGATCACTTCCGGTACCGGGCCCGGAGCGTTCTCCCCGGACGAGGCAGTGGATCGTGGGCAGATGGCGGTCTTCCTGCATCGCCTGGTCGGTGAGCCTGCTTCCGGCGCGACCGGATTCCCGGACGTCTCGGATCAGTATTTCGCGGATGCCGTCGATTGGCTCGCCAACGAAGGCATCACATCGGGCTACCCCGACGGTCTGTTCCATCCTGGTGACGCCGTCACCCGGGCGCAGACGGTCACGTTCCTCGACCGGTTCGCCCGCTGAGTATCGACCCCTCAGTCGGCCGGTGGGTCGAACCGCTGGCGGAACGTGAAAGCCTCGGGCGTCGGCCCGTTGGTTCGGAGCTTCTCGAGCCGCTCGGCGGCTTCATCCACCGTGGGTATGTGACCCTCGGCGACCCACCACATCACGAGATGGGATTCGAGGTGGCTTTCGAACCACTCCCGCCGCCGCCGGAAGACGGCCACGTGGTCGGATTTGTAGGTGTACTGCGAGAGGGCCTCAGGGTCGGTCCAAACCGAGAAGTTGATGATGACTCGGTCATCGTTGTACGGCCTCAGCGCCGTCGAGTCTCCTTCGTCGGTCTGATGCCGCCAGA
>JAHEIN010000150.1 GCA_024639335.1 bacterium
ACCCGACCGGCGATCACTCGAGGCCGCTTCCACCGACGAAAGACGAGCGTGACCTCACCTGCGGCGATGGGCTCCCAGAATCGCTTCTGAATCAGCATGACGCCCTTCGTGTTCTGAGGGCCGGCCCATGACGGGCCGGCCCTCACTTCCCACTCCGCAGCACCGGTGTCCTTCACGGGCAAGTGAGGTCCACGCGCCTCGCCCGTCGTGCTGCCCAATGATGTGACCATACCGGAGTTCTTGCGATCGTGGAAGGTGTCCGCCGCTCAGAGGTCTGAAGACTGGAGAGCTTCCCGCCACTTCAGCTTGGAGCCGAACTGGAGCAATCCGCCGGCGTACACCCGCCCAGCCAGGAAGGTGGTGCCGATGATGAACCCGATCGCCACGACCACCGATCCAATCAGTGCCACCATCGAGATCGACTCGAGGGCGAACCGGACCGGCACCACGAACGGTGCCGTGAGCGGTACGTACGTCATGACGATTGCCAGCACGCCGTCGGGATCGTCCAGCACCAGGAAGCTCATGAAGAACCCGACCAGGGCAACCAGTGTCAGCGGCGTCGATGCGCTCTGGGCGTCCTCCATCCGCGACACCAGCGAACCCGCCGCCCCGAACAACAGGCTGTACATGGCGAACCCGAGCAGGAACCAGAGGATCAACATCACGAGCGAGTCGGTCGGGAAGGCCGGCAGGTCGAACGTGCCGGCGACTCGGAGCGTGACCAGAGCGGCCACGGCTGTGAACACGAACTGCGCCAACCCCAGTGCGCCGATGCCGATGACCTTTCCGGCCAGCAGCTGCCACGGCTTGACCGTGGCCAGCAGCACCTCGACAACCCGGTTCGATTTCTCCTCGGTCACCCCGGTCAACGTCCAGGCGCCATAGCTGAGTACGGCGATGTACATCAGCATCAGGCCGCCATAGGCGATCACCGTCCGTGCCTGATTCTCCTCCGACGCAACGCCCTCGAGCGTCCTGAGTCCGAGCGGCTCACCGGCGAGGATGTCGACCACATCGGCATCGCTCCCGGCGGTCGCCACCAAGCGATCGATCTCGAGCGTCGACGCCGCATACTGGAGCAGCCCGCTGAGGTCGTCGCCGCTGGCACCCGAGGCGCTTCGAAGGAGGATCTCCGACCCGTTCACGAGCGCGGCGTCGATCTCCTCGCTCGACAGCGCTTCCTCGGCCGCCTCGACCGATTCGAGCGTCGTCACCGAGAACTGCGTCTCCTGGTCCGGTTCGGCGTCGGTGTTCTCGATGTCGATGGCGAGATCGACGATCTCCTGATTCCCGGTCCCGACCATCCCGATCGAGTAGTCGGTCGAGCCGCTCAGGAGGGTCGGGAGCAGGATCGCGAGCAGGATGAGGACGGTCGTGATGATCGTCGACGCAATGTAGGCCGCGCTCCTGCCCCGCTCACGCAGCTCACGCATGACGACCAGTCTGAGTGTCGATGACGTCTTCATGCCACGGCCTCCTTGAAGAGCTGGGACAGGCTTGGTGTCGAATACGAGATGTGCTGGATGCCCGAGTCCGAGTCGGCTCGGTTGAGGACCTGGCGGACGTCGAGCTCGGCGGGGACGATCACGGTGTGACGATGCCCGTCGAACGAGGTCGTGATGACGCCGTCGAGCTGGTCGAGCACTGCGGCATACCCGTTCGAAGATTCGAACTCGATCACCCGGTGGGGCGATGCAGCCTTGAGATCCCGCACGTTGCCCTCCATCACGATTCGTCCGGCGTTGATCACCGCCACCTCTTCGCAGAGATCCTCGACCATGTCGAGCTGATGCGACGAGAAGATCACGGTGGCGCCGTTCTGGGCTCGCTGACGAAGCACGTTCGCCATTGTCTCGGCACCGATCGGGTCGAGGCCGTTGAACGGCTCATCGAGTACCAGCACGCTCGGGTCGTGGACGAGGGCGGCGGCGAGTTGGACCCGCTGCTGGTTGCCGAACGAGAGCTCCTCGACCGGGTCCTCGGCTCGATCCGCCAACCCGAGCTCATCGAGCAGCTGGAGCCCTGCCCGTCGAGCTTCGGCCTGTTCCATGCCATGGAGGGCACCCAGATAGGCGAGCTGATCGCCGGCTTTCATCTTCGGATACAGCCCGCGCTGTTCCGGCATGTAGCCGAACGCCAGCCGATCGTTCGGGCTGATCGGGTTGCCGTTCAGCGTGACGGCGCCTCTGTCGAGTCGGATGAGCCCGAAGACGGCGCGCATCGTCGTCGTCTTTCCCGAGCCGTTCGGGCCGAGAAAGCCGAGCATCTGTCCCGGACCAACTGCGAAGGTGCAGCCGTCGAGCGCCACGACGTCCCCGTATGACTTCGTCAGATCCTGCATTTGCAGCATGTCGGACCTCTTTCGTGTGATTCGTTGATGGCCAAGCTATCGAAAGCAAAGACCACTGCCCTCCGCCTCCCGGCTGAACCGCAGTTCCATCTCGCGGGGGATGGCGGCCGAGAGTCGGCCCGATAGCCTTCCCGCCATGGACGAAAACAGATCCATGCGGAGATCCGATTGGGTCGTTGCGGTAGCGATGTTCGCCGTTGCGTCGCTGGCGATCTTCATCGTGCGCGACGTCGTCCCCGACAAGGTCACCTCCAAGCTCCCCTACTGGGGTGACATTCTGATCACCGGTGCGATGACGCTTCCGCTGGCGTGGAGGAGGGTCAAACCGCTCTGGGTGGTCACTCTGATCGGCCCGCTGTTTGCCCTATACCGCTTTCTCGAGGTTCCCGAGGGCAGCGTCTCCTCGTTCGCCATCTTCCTGGCGATCTTCGCTGCCGGCGCCTATTCGGATGCTTCGCTTCGCCACTGGCTCCGTGGTGCCGCAGTCGGTTTCTCAGGGCTGGCCTTGGTGTATTCGCTCCTCGGTCAGGAGGAGTTCGTCGGCTTCGACGGTCTCACGCTCGGTGCGCTCTCGCTTGCGATCAACGCCGGGTTCTTCGCAGCAGCCTGGCTGCTGGGCGATGCGTGGCGGCGTCGGCGGATCGACGCCGTCGAACTGGCCCGCCGTGCCGATCAGCTGGCGGCCGAACGCGAGGCGAGAGCCCACCGCGCCGTCCTCGACGAGCGGGTCCGGATCGCCCGAGAGCTCCACGATGTCGTCGCCCACCATGTCAGCGTCATGGGAGTCCAGGCTGCCGGAGCGCGTCGCATTCTCGAGTCGGATCCTGATCGAGCCGCCGATGCGCTCGCCTCCGTGGAGGACTCCAGCCGCCAAGCGGTCACCGAGCTCCATCGACTGGTCGGCTTCCTCCGATCAGCTGATGAGGAGGCCAGTGTCGAGCCTCAGCCGGCGATCGAAGACCTCGACGAACTCGTGGCCCGGGTCATCGAGGCCGGGTTACCGGTCGAAGTTCGCACGATCGGCAAGCCCCGGGAGCTCCCGCTGGCTGTCGGGCTCAGTGCCTACCGCATCGTCCAAGAGGCCCTCACCAATGTCATCAAACATGCTGGAAGTGTGCCTACGACGGTGATCGTCTCGTATCTCGACAATGCGCTCGAGGTGCAGGTCGTCAACCAGCGCTCGAGAACGGTGAAGCCCGGCCCAGGTGAGCCAGGCGGCCGCGGACAGCTCGGAATGCGAGAGCGTGCGTCGATGGTCGGAGGCGACCTCGGCTTCGGCCCGATCAAGGGCGGCGGCTATCGAGTGGCTGCACGGCTCCCAACCGAGGGAATCTACGAGGATGGACTCAGCGCATGATCGAACTCGTCATCGCAGACGACCAGCAGCTCGTGCGCAGTGGCTTCGGGATGATCATCGGCGCCGAACCCGACATGTCCGTGGTCGGAGAGGCAACCGACGGTTCGGAGGCGGTGCGGCTGGTCAAGACTCTCGGACCGGACATCGTCCTCATGGACGTACAGATGCCAGGAAGAGATGGGCTCGAGGCGACCGCCGAGATCACGGCGATGCCCGACGGTCCCCGGGTGATCATCCTCACCACGTTCGAGCGCGATGACTACGTCTTCACGGCGCTGCGCAACGGCGCGTCAGGGTTTCTCCTCAAGAACGCTCCACCCGAGAATCTCATCGAAGCGATCCGCACCGTTGCCAGCGGGGACGCGTTGCTCGCCCCGTCGGTGACGCGGAGGCTGGTCGAAGAGTTCGCCCGCCGACCGAATACGCCCGCGGTGAGCGATGCGACCGACCGGCTGACCGAGCGCGAACAGGAGGTGCTGGTGTCGCTGGCCCGGGGGTTGACGAATGCCGAGATCGCCGAGGAGCTGTTCGTGGGCGAGGCAACCGTCAAGACACACGTGTCGAACGTGCTCAGCAAGCTGGGGCTGCGCGACCGGGTCCAGGCTGTGGTGTTCGCGTACGAGAACGGAGTGGTGACCGCCGGTGAGTAGAACGACGAGGACGCTGGTCGTTGCGCTGGCGCTGGTCGCCTCAGCGTGTACGACGGGGACGGATACGACGACGACAACCGAGCAAACGACGACCACGGCACCCGCACCCGAACCGACCACCGCCGTGGCCGAGACCACCCCGATGGACGCCCCTCCGAGTAGCTCCGACTGGTCGATCGAAGACCATCTCACCTGGTTCCTCGCGGTGCTCAATGGGGCCGAAGTGACCGCCGAGGAGTACGAGGCCCGCTTCGCCCAGGTCTTCAAGGACCAGGTTGCGTTCCCGGACTTCACCCCAGTCATCGATCAAATCACCGTCGGGCTGACCGGATGGTCGGTCGTCGACACCGAGTCCGGCGGTTCGACGAACCTCGTCGTGCTGATCTCTCCGTCGGCCGGAGAGCCCGTGCTCAGGCTCCTTCTGAACATCGATGCCGAACAGCGAATCGATGGACTCTTCCTCCAGCCGGGCGAGCCGCCAACACTCGACGATCCACCCGAGTCGTTCGAGGAGGCCTTCGAACGGCTGGCGGCGCTCGGCACCGCCGGGGTGCTGGTCGCCGAGACCACCGACGGCCAATGCACTCCCATAGCCGAAAAGCTCAGTCGCATGCCACTGCCCCTCGGCTCGATGTTCAAGCTGTACGTACTCGGGGCGGTTGCGGACGCCGTTGCGTCAGGCGAGTTCGATTGGAACGACGCCGTTGCGCTCGATGAAGCCAACTACAGTCTCCCGAGTGGGATCACCCAGACCGAGGAGCCCGGCTCGCAGCGCACCGTCCGGGTTCTCGCCCAACGGATGATCGAGATCTCCGACAACACCGCCACCGACCACCTGATCGCGTTCGCAGGGCGGGACGCGGTCGAGGCGATCCAAACCGAGATGGGTCACGCCGACCCGTCGCTCAACCTCCCCTTCTTCACCACTCGTGAGCTGTTCCAGTTGAAGCTTGGGGAGTCCGACACCCTCGCAGACTGGGTAGAGGGTGAGGCAGATGAACGTGTCGAGATCCTCGAGGGCCTCATGTCCGAGCCGCTCCCGGAACTGAGCGAAGCCACCGACTGGACCGAACCCATCGCCGTGCTTTCGGCTGAATGGTTCGCATCTCCGCTCGATCTCTGCGAGGCATGGGTACATCTCGCAGATCAGGCAAGACGGCCTGGGCTCGAGCCGCTGATCGACATCGCCACCGCCAACCCCGGCTTGTCCGACGACACGGGTGTCTGGGATGAGATCTGGTTCAAGGGCGGGAGCGAGCCGGGTGTGCTCGGTACCTCGTGGTACGTCACGGCCGACGAGGGCCGTTCATTCGTCGTCGCCGGATCCGTCGTAAACGAGACAGAGTCGTTCGACCAGACCGAGGCGGTTCTGGTCTTCGGAACGATCCGTGATCTGCTCGCGGCGGAGGTGTCGGGGTGAGGATCGTCATCGTCGGCGCCGGAATGAGCGGTCTGGTCGCAGCCAACGAGCTCGTGGCGGATGGTCATGAGGTGACCGTGCTCGACAAGGGCCGAGCGGTCGGTGGGCGAATGGCGAGCAAGCGTTTCGAGGGTGCCCGGTTCGATCACGGAGCCCAACACTTCAGTGTTCGGAGCGACGCGTTCGGAGCGATGGTCCGCGAGTTGAGCTTCGCAGGGGTCGTCGGTGTCTGGTACGAAGGAATGAGCCTCACCACCGACAACGGTCTCGAACCCCGCCATCGCGGCGTGCCGGCGATGCGCTCCATATGCGAGCACCTCGCCGAGGGCCTCGACGTGCGGATGTCGGCGCAAGTGGACGGCGTTGAGAGCGGAGCTGTCACGCTCGAGTCGGGTGGGACGCTCGAAGGCGATGCAGTGATCGTCACAGCCCCTTTGCCTCAAGCGCTCCATCTCGTTGACCCTGCTCTGCTCTCCGATGATGTGCGCTCGACCTTGACTGCGATCGAGTACGACCCATGCATCGTCGTGATGGCGGTGCTCGGTCGGGATCCGGCGCTGGTCGACGGGCATCTCGCGCCGTCGGACGGCCCGATCGCCTGGATCGCCGACAACCATCACAAAGGCGTCTCCGAGATTCCGGCGGCGACAATCCACAGCACAACGGCCTATGCCCGCGACAAACTCGAAGCCGGCACGTCGACCTGGCTGGAAGATCTCCTCGGGGAATTCGAGCGTCTCACCGGCACACCAGTAGTGACTGCGATCGCACATCGCTGGCGCTACTCGATGCCCACCAACCCTCTCGATGTCGGCTTCCTCGACCTCGGCGCCGGTGTCTGGCTGGCCGGCGAGGCGTTCTCCGGCGCCCGCATCGAAGGTGC
>JAHEIN010000151.1:0-1439 GCA_024639335.1 bacterium
TCCTGGATGAGATCGAGCAACGCCATACCGCGCCCGATGTAGTTCCGAGCGATCGACACGACCAGGCGCAGGTTGGCTTCCACGAGCCGTGAGTGAGCAGCGTGCCCCTTGCGCACCTGGCGCTGGAGCAGCGTCCGGTCTTCGAGGCTGAGCGCATCACCCTCTGCCGCCAGGCGCTCCTCGGCCCGGAGCCCGGCCTCGAGCTGCATCGCCAGCTCGACCTCCTGCTGAGTGGTGAGCAACTTGTACCGGCCGATCTCGTTGAGCCACATCTTGACCGGGTCCGAAACGGTGACCGACTCGTCCTCGAGGATGTCGTCGAATACCACTTCGAGGTCCTCCTCGATGCGGATCTTCCGGCTCCTCAGCAATTCGAAGACTCGCTCGAACTCGCCCGACCCCGCTTCGGCGTCGACGAGGTCGTGCTGGACCTCATGGACCGTCAGGAAGCCGCGCTGTTGGCCCCGCTTGATGAGCTGTTCCACCACTTCGTCGACGGACGGCGGCGACTGCGGCGTCTCAGTCACGGTGCTCCCATCTCCGTCGCTCATTCTGCAAAGCTAGCAATTCACCCGCCAGCGGAGAAGTGGTCTGTTCTTCGGCCGGAAGCGCATCGATCCGCCGGCGGACATCGTCGATTTGTCGCTCGAACTCGATCATCTTGAGACGAGCGAACAGGTCTGGCACCGAGCCGACAGGAGTGTCGCTCATCGCCAGCGACATGATCATCTCCGTCATCTCACCGCCTGCATCGGGCAGTACTACCGGCGTACCCGGCTCGGCGTCCGCCAGCTGGGTCGAGATGAGCTCGAAGGCCGACGCAACGAGCTGATCGTCGAAGCCGAGTGAGTCGAGATCGACCAGCGATGCGCCGTACGCGTCGGCGAGGATCGCCCGGAGCAGCTCGCGCTCGACCCGGGCCTTCCGTTGCCCCTGCGGCCGAGTCTGTCTGAACGAGGCAGGTGCCGTTCCGCCTCGGCGCCGACGTCCAACCGCGTCGAAGACCGCACCGATGTCGATCCGCAGGCGGTCGGCCACGAAGCGTGCGTATTCTGTGAACGCCAGCTCGTCATCCACCTTGCCGAGAATCGGCCCGACCCGCTTCAGCGTTCGAGCGCGCGCTTCGGGCTCGGTGATGTCCACGCCTTCGATCTCCTTCTCGATCCGGAATTGGACCAGCGGGACGGCGGTATCAATCGACTTCTCGAGCAGGTCGAGCTCCCCGTTGGCGACCATGTCCGCGGGGTCGCGTCCCTCGGGCATCTTCGCCACGCGGAGATCGAGGTCGAGCCTTACCGGCACCTCCAGCTCGTCGCCTCGAAGTGCCGCCCGTCCTCCAGCCGCATCGGAGTCGAAGGCCATCACGATCGTGTCGGTGAATCGGCGCAGAAGTTCGAAGTGGTCGTCGCCCAGGGCGGTTCCGTTGGTCGCAACCGCGA
>JAHEIN010000151.1:1539-6625 GCA_024639335.1 bacterium
GCACGTTTCTGACCCTGGCGCTTCTCGGCTGCAGGATCCCGGGTGAGGGTGATGCCGGCCATCCCTGCCAAACGCTCCATCGCTTCTGGAAAGGTGAGGCCCTCGTTCTCCTGGACGAACGTGAAGATGTCACCCTTCTGATGACATCCATGGCAGTAGTAGAGACCCCGAGCGACATCGAGCGACATCGACGGTGTCTTCTCCTGGTGGAACGGGCACACCGCCATGTGGTTGCGTCCGGTCTTCTTGACCGTCGTGACCGCAGACACGAGATCCACGATGCTGACCGCCTTGCGGATCCTGTCGCGATCGTCGTCCATGCCCACCATGGTACGGCTCGAGAGCCGTTGTCTGGGCCGGTTGGTCGCCCAAACGGCCAGACGATTCGTTCAGCCCAGCGAGGCGTCCATGGTGATCTCGGCGCTACCGCCCGCATAGAGCTTGGACACGGGACACGTCGCCTTTGCCTTCTCGGCGAACTGGAGGAACGTGGCTTCATCGATGCCGGGCACCGAGGCGTTGGCGGTCAGGTGCACCTTGGTGATCTCCCAGCCTGCCTCGAGCTTGTCGATCTGGACGTCCACCGATGTCTCGATCGAGTCCGGAGTGTGATCGGCACGGGTGAGAAGCGCAGACAATTGCATCGAGAAACAACCGGCGTGCGCCGCGGCGATGAGCTCTTCGGGGGTCGATCCCTCGGCGCCCTGAAATCGTGACGGAGCCGAGTACGGGCCCTCGTAGTTGGCCATGGTCATGGTGCCCGATCCGTCCCCTATCGAGCCGTTCCAAACGGCGGATGCGGTGCTCATTGGCATATCGATCTCACTCCTGAGTCGTCGTGTACTGGAAACATACCGGCTTCGGGGAGATCAGAGCGATTCGGCCACGAAGTCGAACATGAGCTGGACTTCCTCGGAGACGTTTGCCACCGACGGCACGCTCGGGATCACCAGTTCGAACGGACCTCGCTCCACCACCGTCGATGCGGTGCCCTCGATGGCCTGCTCGGACGTGAGTGTGGCCGTGACATCGAAGGTGACCGGCTGTGTGATGTCGCGGATGGTCAGATCGCCGGACACGGTGAACGAGAGCTCGTCCCCGACCGAAGCCGCACCATCGAGCCCTTCGATGGTGGCCGGCGCGAACGAGATGAACTCGAACGCATCGGTGTCGAGGATGGGACCCCGGACAGCACGGTTGCGTAATCCCGAGTCGGTCTCGAAGTCTCGAGCGTTGATGAGGATCTCGCCGATCTGGGAGGTCGAGAGGTCGTCACGATCGATCTCGAGGCGTCCCAGGACGATCCCACTGGTGCCAACGACCGTTGTCGGGCTCCCCCGCAATTCTTCGTCGAGACGGAACGTGGCAGAACTCGCCTCGGTGAGCTCGAAGGTGGTCGCGGCCGGCTCCACCTCCTCCACCGGATCGGCAGATGCTTCGCTCGTGTTCGCTTCCGTGGTCTCCGGCGTTGCGATCGGGGGCGCCGTGACCTCGGTGGTTGGTGCGGCGTCGCCCTGGGTGAAGAACCATGCGACACCGCCGACTGCGAACGCCGCGCCCACGGCGAGCACTGCAACAACATTCCGTTTCATCGTTGTTCCCCTGATCGGATGAGGTCATTCAAGAGGCAGTGGCGTCCTATCGGAACAAGCACGTGCGGTAGCCTGACTCGATGACCGTGATCGACTGGCTTCTCGACGGGGACCCAGCGATTCGCTGGCAGGTGATGAACGATCTCTTGGACGTCTCTCCGCTCGAGGTCGCTTCCGAACGGTCTCGTGTGGAGCGGGAGGGATGGGGCGCTCGCCTCCTCGAGCTCGAGGATGCCGACGGGTTGTGGGACGGTGGCGCCTGTTTTCCAGGCTCCTACTCCGGCAGTGAGCCCGGCCAGCCGTGGACCGCAACCATGCACACGCTTCAGACGCTCCAACTGTTCGGGCTCGACCCGGAATCGGAATCTGCTCGCCGGATGATCCGGCTCATCACGCAGAACGGGCGCTGGGAGCACGACGGGCAGCCGTACTTCGACGGCGAGGTCGAACCGTGTATCAACGGCCGCACGATCGAGACCGGGGCGTACTTCGGGGTCGATGTAGATCGGATCGTGGATCGCATCCTGCCCGAACGGCTCGATGACGGCGGGTGGAACTGCGAGGTCGAGAACGGATCGGTGCGCTCTTCGTTCGACACGACGATCAACGTGCTCGAAGGGCTCGCCGAGTTCGATCGCGCAAGCGGCGGGTCACCGGCTGTGCGTGATGCGCTCGCAGCCGGCGAGGAGTACCTGCTGGAACGTGACCTGTTCCGCCGGATGAGCACTGGCGAGGTCGTCGACCCCTCCTACCTCGACTTCGCGTTTCCCTATTACTGGCACTACGACGTGTTGCGGGCACTCGACTACTTCCACCGCTTCGGGCGCCAACGCGACGAGCGGCTGAGCGGGGCTGTGGGGTTGGTTCGACAGAAGCGGCAGCAAGATGGCCGATGGCTTCTCGACCGCACTCACCCGGGTCGGGTGTACTTCGACCTCGAGGACGTGGGGGCGTCGAGCCGCTGGAACACGCTGCGGGCCATCAGGGTGCTCGACTGGTGGGACGCCTGATCCTCGGGGCTCAGCCCATTCTCTCCGCTAGGTAGCCGGCGAGTTTGGAGGTGGACACCCGGTCCTGTGTCATCGTGTCGCGGTCCCTGACCGTGACGGCGTCGTCGTCGAGCGAATCGAAGTCGAAGGTGACGCAGTACGGCGTACCGATCTCGTCCTGGCGCCGATAGCGGCGTCCAATCGACTGGGTCACGTCGAACTCGAGCATGTACGACGAGCGCAGCTCGTCGGCCAGTTTGCTCGCCGGCTCGATCAGCTCGGGCTTCTTCGACAGTGGCAGCACCGCCAGCTGGTACGGAGCGAGCCGCTTGTCCAGCTTCAACACGGTGCGCTGCTCCCCATCGACCTCTTCCTCGTGATACGCATCGATCAGGAAGGCGAAGGTCGTCCTCGTGGCGCCTGCCGCAGGCTCGATCACATAGGGGAAGAACCGTTCGTTGCTCTCTTGGTCGAAGTAGCGGAGATCCTGCCCGGAGAACTCCTGATGCTGTTTGAGGTCGAAGTCGGTCCTGTTGGCGACGCCTTCCAATTCGTCCCATCCCCAGGGAAACCGGTATTCGACGTCGACCGTGCTTTCCGAGTAGTGGCTGAGCTCGTCGTCGTCGTGCGGGCGAATACGGAGGTTCTCGGAATTCATCCCAAGATCGAGATACCAGTTGTGTCGCAGCTCGACCCACGCGTCGAACCACCCGCCGGCAGTAGCCGGCTCGCAGAAGAACTCCATCTCCATCTGCTCGAACTCCCGAGTCCGGAACACGAATTGACCGGGTGTGATCTCGTTGCGAAACGACTTGCCGATCTGCGCGATCCCGAACGGGAGCCGCATGCGGTTGGTTCGGCGGATGTTCTCGTAGTTGATGAAGATGCCCTGGGCCGTCTCGGGACGGAGGTAGACCATGTTGTCGGAGGTCTCCACCGGCCCCATGTGCGTCCTGAACATGAGGTTGAACTGCTTTGGCTCGCCGAACGTCCCGCGTTGACCGCAGTTGGGGCAGACATCTGGATCGGATAGCTTGTCCTCTCGCTGACGGGTGTTGCAGTTCGAGCACTCGACCAGCGGATCGGTGAAGACTTCCTCGTGACCCGACGCTCGCCAAACCTCGCGGGCCTGGATGATCGCCGAATCGATGCCGACGACGTCGTCGCGATACTGGACCATCGACTTCCACCACTCGTCCTTGACGTTGCGCAGCAAGTTGACACCGAGCGGCCCGTAGTCATAGGCAGAGCGGAGCCCGCCGTAGATCTCCGAACTCGGGAAGACGAAGCCACGACGCTTGGAGAGATTGACGATGGTGTCGAACGATGCGGTCACGAATGAATCCGGGTTGGAGGGGGACGGCGAGAGTGTACCGGAAGTCCGTTTCCCCTCCGCCATCCGCCATGCGAAGTGCGATATGCGCCATCCGCCTCCAAGGTCCGCCCCCGACTTCGGTCTCGGTGACCTGGCACGTCGAACGAAGTCGGCACCCGTATCCTGACAGGCATGCTGCGTCACGACCGGGGCATCGTCCTCCGCTCCTATTCATTCGGTGAGGCCGACCGAATCGTGGTGCTCCTGAGCCCGCACAACGGGAAGCTCCGCACCGTCGCCAAAGGCGTCCGGAAGACCAAGAGCAGAATCGGTGGACGCCTCGAGTCGTTCATCGACGTGGATCTCGTGCTCTATGAGGGCCGCAACCTCGACATCATCAATCAGGTGTCGATTCGGAACACCCATGCCGGAATGCGCTCCGAGTTGGACCGAGTCACGGCAGCATCGACCATGGCCGAGGGGGTCGATGCCGTCGCTCAGGAAGACGAGCCGTCTGTGGCTCTGTTCGAGTTGTTGTCCGTCGGCCTCTCCGTGCTCGACACCGGACCGGCTCACCCGGATCTGGTGACGGCGTTCCTGCTCCAGCTCGCGGCGGTCATCGGCCTTGCGCCGTCACTCGATGTGTGCGCCGGGTGCGGCCGGGACACTGGGCTGGACCGCTTCAGCTTCGGCGCAGGTGGTGTGGTGTGTGAGAGCTGCCGCCCGGATGGTGCGGTCCGTCTTCGCCGCGGGCTGACCGCATACCTCTCCCAGCTCGCCGGATCCGATCTGCACTCTCTCGCTCCGGCAGACGACGAGTTCTCGGGCGAGGCCATGGGTGTGGTTCGGCGCTTCATGGAGTTCCATCTCGAACGACGATTCTCCAGCCTCGCCGTCCTCGGATCGTGAGCGACCTCGATCTCTCGGCTCTCGATCCCGACTCGGTGCCACATCACGTCGGGCTGATCCTGGACGGCAACGGGCGATGGGCGAACCGGCGGGGCCTGCATCGAACCGAAGGCCACAAGGCCGGCGAAGAGGCACTGTTCGATTGCATCCGAGGTGCCATCGACATGGGGATCGGATGGCTCACGGCCTTCACGTTCTCGACCGAGAACTGGAGCCGGGATCCCGAGGAGGTGGCGTTCCTCATGTGGTTCAATGAAGATCTCCTCATCCGCCGGAGAGAC
>JAHEIN010000152.1 GCA_024639335.1 bacterium
ATCTGGGATCACATCCTCATCGAGGACGGAACGCCGATGTCCGATCCCTGGGTTGCGCTGGCCGCTGCGGCGACGGTCACCGAGCGGATCCGGCTCGGCCCGATGGTGACACCGGTTCCCCGACGACACCCCTGGAAACTCGCCAGAGAACTGGTGAGCCTCGACCGGCTGTCCGGCGGCCGGGTCGACTTCGGTGTTGGGATCGGGTTCCCGCCCAAAACCGAGTTCGGAACCTTCGGTCACGAAACCGATGCCCGGATCCGCGCCGACAAACTCGACGAAGGGCTGGAAGTCATCACGGGTTTGTGGACCGGCGAGCCGTTTTCGTATGACGGTGAGCACTATCACGTAGAGGAGTCCACGTTCCTGCCGGCGCCGATCCAACAGCCTCGGATTCCGATCTGGGTGGCGGCGACGTGGCCGAACAAGCGCCCGTTCCGGCGGGCCGCCCGGTGGGATGGCGTGTTCCCCCTGCTCGTGGAAGGCGACGGGTTCGGCCAGATGTCGTACGACGACATCGCCACGATGGCCGAGTACACGGCGAGCCATCGCACCTCGGACGGGCCGTTCGATTTCGTCGTCGGCTACAACGACGCCGAGGATCGCTTGGTCGAGGACCTCGAGGACTTGGGTGCAACGTGGATGATCTTCAACTTCTACGACGCCGGCGCCGAGACGATGGCGAAGGTGCGGTCGGGGCCCTGGCGCTGAGACGCGTGGGTGGTCCGCAAGCCTGGGAGGTCAGTCGGCGGTCCAGCGGGCGATGAGGGCGTCGATTTCTGCCTCGTAGAAGGCGGCCGGATCTTCGTATGCCCAGTCGAGCTGGTTGAGGATCTCGAGGGTGACCATGCCATGGAAGTGCGCCCAGGTGCCGAGAAAGGCTCCGATCGACGTGGGCGGCAGGTCGGGAGCGGCCTGGGACGCCAGTTCGATCTCTCCCGGCTGGGCAAGCCGGTCGCGTTCGGGCATGGCGAACTCGCCACGCCTCCAGCCTTCGATCAGCACAGACATGAACGCTTCGCCGATCCGGCGATTGGCTTCAACTGTCGGCCCACCTTCGGGTGCGGCGTAGCCAGGGATCGGTGTCCCGAAGATGAGCAGGAAGCGATTCGGATGATCGACCGACCATCGCCGGTAGGCGAGCATCCCGTCCCGGAGTCGATCGGTGTCGGGCGCGTCGCGAGCCATCGCCGCGGCCACGGCATCGGCGAGGTCCATGTAGGCGTCGGTGATGAGTTCGGTGATGATGGCGTCGAGTCCGTCGTAGTAGCGATACAACCCCGCCGGGCTCATCCCGATCGCTCGAGCGATCCCCCGCAACGTCAGCGCACCAGCACCTTGCGACGTGATCTGCTCGAGCGCCGCCTCCTTGATCTCGGAGATCGTCGCCACCCGGTTCTGCTCACGCCTCGTCGCCGCCATGCGATGAGTCTGACCGACCGACCACCGCTTTGCAAACACTATTGACGTCACAAACATCGTTCACGCTCAGGAGGCGGCGATCGCTGCGGACGCATTGAGATTGGAGGGCGCGGCACCGCCTTCCCGATCTGTGAGTTCCCAGCACTTCCACCATCCGCCTTGTGGCGCCTGCAGTTGACGGCGGTCCTGAGGTGGCCCTGCGTGCCCGGGCATGAACACTGTGAGGCTCGGGCTGGACCCGGACGAGCAAGCCGTGTGCTCCGCCGCACCATCGGCGCTAGAGAAGTCCGACCCTGGCGCCCGGAGGGAGGCTTCTATACGTTCGTTGTGGAGTTGGAGATGTCCTGGCTGACGACACTTCAGCGATGGGCGAGTCAGGCGCATGTGTGGATGTATCGCAAGACAGGCGGTCGTCTGGTTTCGATGGGCCACCGACTCGTTCTCGTGACCACGACTGGAGCGAAGAGCCACGAGCCGCGCACCAGCCCCCTGGTCGCTTTCGCGAATTCTGAGGGGTGGGTGGTAGTTGCCGCAGCCGGTGGCGATCACAGCCCTGGCTGGTATCACAACATGGTCGCCAACGCAGATGTCATCGTCGAACGCAACGCCAGCAAGAAGAGGATGGTCGCCTATGAGGCCGTCGGACCGGAGAGGGAAGCCCTTTGGGAAAGGATCATCGCAGAGGAGCCTTCGTTTGCCTCATTCCAGCGGAAGACCGAGCGAGTCATCCCCGTCATGGTCCTCGAACCGGCTGTTGTCGGGATATCGCCTGCGGCGGCACCAGTGACATCGGGCACTCGAGCACGTGCGAATGAAGAAGGGAGCAAGACATGACAACGACGCAACAGAAACGTCCGACAGTCGTCGGCGCACCGAGTACCACCCGAGGCCGCGGGCTCATGATCGGGTTGGTGGTGATCGGCCTCCTGATCGGCCTCCTGGGCGGATGGCTGCTCTTCGGGTCCAATGACGTAGTCGCGGTCGACGGCAGTGCGCTCACCGATCGCCAGGCCGAGATGGTCGGGATGCTCGATGACAACTTCGCTGCTTGGCAGGACAACGACGTCGACACCGTGCTGTCGTACTACACCGACACCGCAACGTTTGTCGCTCTCGGTGTCGAGTATCCAGTCGCAGACGGCAGCCTGGCCAGCTACGTGAGGTCTTTCTACGGAGCCCCCGGCATGGAGTCCGTCGAACCGATGGTGGTGGTCGACTTCAACACCGTGGTGAGCTTCCACACCTACGAGGGCATGACGTTGATGAACGTGTTCGAGTTCACGTCGAGCGGCGAGGTCTTGATCGCCCGCCACGAAGTGAGCAGCTGACGGATCAGAACCACAGCCCGCCGCAACGGTCGGCGCCCCGGCCTGTGACTCGCGTGGGGCGCCCGTCTCTACCGATACGCTCGTCGCCGAAGGATGCCTCGAGATTCGATGCGGCGTGCTGACTTCGATCGATTCTTCGACGGCCGCGGGCCCTGCCGGCGCTGCGTCCACGAAGTGACTGCCTCCATCGGGTGGTGGCTTTGACCGGATCTTCAGGCGTCAGAGACGGGGAGTGCCTCATACTGCCGGCCATCGCCGGTGGACACGATCCTGCCGAAGCCGGGTTGGGGATGATGGCCCGCCAGAAACGGCGTTCCGGATGCCGTGACCTCGTCGAGGAAACGGGCGCGAGTCGCAGCCGCCTCGGCCGGGTCGCCGTCGAACGGCGAGGTCCACTCCGGATGGTCGGCCTGTACGGGGGACCAGGTCAGGTCACCGGTCACGATCACTTCGTCACCACCGCCCGACAGCCGGATCGACGTGTGACCCGGGGAGTGACCGTAGGTTGCGATGCGTTCGACGCCCGCCAGAACCGGAGTCGGCTCATCGGTTGGGTTCAGTACCCCCGCCCCCTCGAGCACCTCCACGACGCTCAGCACGCGCGGAGCCCGCTGATCGTCGGTTGCATGCCAGTGGTCGACCTCTCGCTTCAGCGTCCAGTGGGTGGCGTTGACGAAGAACGGGTCCTGGTTGGCGTCCAATGAGCCCAGGATGTGGTCTGGGTGCAGATGGGTGAACACGACGTGCTGGATGTCCGATGCCGAGACCCCTACCGATGCGAGTTCGTCCGGCATGTACCCCGCGGCCATCCCCTCCGGCGCGTTCGCCCCGAACCCGGTGTCGATCAGAACCAAGTCGCTGCCGGTGTCGAACAAATAGCACGTGAAGCTGTTGACCATCAGTCCGGCCTGGTCGAGTGCGTCGGCGTGCATCGCCCAGTCGGCGGATGTCGATCCGATCAGGTACTCCAGAGGGTCCCGCGCAACTGAGCCGTCGCAGATCCCGTATACCACCGAGTTGCCGAGTTCGATCTTCCAAGCCATGAGCCGATGCTACGGCGTGAGGGCGGTCCCCGGTCGGATCTCCAGGTCCGCCCCGGATCCAACCACGGAACGTCTCGGTGATCGACGTTCTGTGGCGGCCGCGATCGCGGGGGGTCCCCGAATACCTACGAAGCCTTCGGATGCCCTCGGTCTCGGGCGTCGTACCTCGTCGCCCCGGTCGCTGGAACCGGGGATGGCCTTTGAACGTCGAATGGCCACTGTGGAAGGACCCCCCAGCACTCATGCGAGGTACCGCTTCGAGACCGTCGTCAGCGACGTCTTCGACCCGCTTCAGCGCTACCTCCGGCGCCGGCTTCCCGCCGACCAGGTGGACGACGTCCTCTCCGACACACTCCTCGTCATGTGGCGGCGCCTCGACGACATCCCGCGCGACGCCGCGCTCCCCTGGTGCTACTCGGTGGCGCGCAAGAACGTCGCCAACCGTCGTCGCAGCGACCGACGCCGGCTCGTACTCGTCGAGAAGCTCGCAGCACAGCTCAATCCGATCAATGGCGGCGAGCCGGAAGACCTCGAGCTCGAGGAGGCACTCGCCACCCTGCCCGAGGCCGATCGCGAGTTGCTTCACCTCTGGGCGTGGGAGCAACTCGAGCCCAGGGAGATCGCGATCGTCACCGGATTGACGGCCAATGCCGTCAGCCTGCGTCTCACCCGGGCGAAGAAGAAACTCGAAAAGGAAATGACACGACAGAATCCGACCGGTGCCGGACACACACGGGATGAAAGCACACAGGAGCACCGCGGATGCGCGACGAACTGAGGAACCGACTCCGTCGCATCGACCCGATGGGCCCCGAAGTGGAAACCCGACCCGTATCACGGGAAATGATGGAGGCAGTCATGTCAACCCCAACCAGCACCAATCAGTCCACCGGGCGAAACGCCGACAAGTCCGGCGAGACACTCCGACCCGCAGCGACAGGCGGCAGCATCGCTCTACCAAGGCCCCTCGTATCGATCGCCGCAGCGATGGCCATCGTCGTCGTGGCCGCATTCGCACTACTCAACAGCGGCGCTTCTGGACCGCTCGTGTTGTCGGCAGGCGAATCCGACCCCGGCCTCATGAGCTGTATGCCGTTCTCGGTCGACATCCTCGACGACATGGAAGTGGCGTTCGAGGGCGTCGTGACGAACCTGGACGGCGACATACTGACGCTCGACGTTGTCAAGTGGTATGCCGGCGGCGACGCAGAGCAGGTCGAGATCACCGCACCGCTCGGCATGGAGGCCCTCATCGGTGGGGTCCCATTCGAAGCCGGCGGCTCCTATCTGTTGACCGCCACCGACGGTGTGGTCAACTACTGCGGATACACGGGCGTTGCGACCCCCGAGTTCCGAGCGGCCTTCGACCAGGCGTTCTGAGCGACAATCACGCGATCCTCGGGGCCCGGCCCGCGGCCGGGCCCCGAAGCACGTCCGAACAGCTGTGCGATACGCTGTCGGCATGGACCTCCCCGTGATGCCGCCGGTCAAGCCGATGCTCGCCAAGCCGGTCCCGAAGCTGCCCGAGGGCGAGATGTCGTACGAGCCGAAGTGGGACGGGTTCCGGTGCATCGTGTTCCGTGACGGCGACGAGATCGTGATGGGCTCCCGGAACGAGAAGCCACTCAACCGCTACTTCCCCGAGATGATCGAGCCGTTCAAGGCGAGCCTGCCGGAGCGCTGCGTCGTGGACGGTGAACTGATCGTGAGCATCGGAGGCAAGCTCGACTTCGACGCACTCGGGCAGCGCATCCACCCGGCCGACTCCCGCGTCCAGATGCTCGCCGACAAGACCCCGGCCGACTTCGTTGCGTTCGACATCCTGGCACTCGACGACCGGTCACTGTTGAAGGCTCCGTTCTCCGAGCGAAGAGAAGCTCTCGAGTCGATCGCCGACGGTTTCGAGGCGCCGGTTCATCTCGCGCCGGCGACCAACGACCCGGAGACGGCGATGCACTGGTTCGACACCACCGAGGCCGCCGGCCTCGACGGGCTCATCGTCAAGCCGATGGGGGATCCGTATGTCTCGAACAAACGAACCCAGTTCAAGCTCAAGCACGTCCGCAGTGCCGACTGTGTCGTAGCGGGGTACCGCATCCACAAATCGGGTGATGGTGTGGGATCGCTGATCCTCGGCCTCTACGACTCCGACGGAAAGCTGTGGCACGTGGGCGTCGCCGCCAGCTTCACAGCCAAGAAGCGCGAGGAGCTGCTCGAGGAGATGGAGCCGCTCGCCCTCGACGACAGTTCAAAACACCCGTGGTCGGAGTGGATGGACGCCGAGTCGAACGCCGACGGGTCGATGCCCGGCGCTCCCAACCGATGGAGCGGCGCAGCGGGGCGAGACCACAGCTGGATCCCGGTGATGCCCGAAAGCGTGGTCGAGGTCCGATACAACTGGGCATCCGCCGGCCGGTTCCGCGGCACCACCAAGATGCTGAGATGGCGGCCCGACCGGCAGCCCGAGTCGTGCCTGACCAGCCAACTCGCCGATCCCCCACCACTCGAATCAGATTCACCGGTGGCATCGATCGTCGACTGACGCCCCTGACCGGTATCGCGACTCTGCCGCTACTGCCGCATCCGGCAGGCGAATGGCGAACCGAAGCGGGCTGAAGACGACCAAGCACGCAACCGAGGTCGTGGACCGAGGCGGCGGAGCGTCGATCGTCGGACGCGGGCGGCGACCAGAGCCTCTGCGCAATGAGTCGATCGGGCCTCCCGTATCCCGCCGTCGAGTGTCACGAGGGTGCGGTCGAAGCGCTGGTGAAGATCCGATCGAGGATGGCGGCGGGAGACCGAACGGAGA
>JAHEIN010000031.1:0-20769 GCA_024639335.1 bacterium
CCGATGACTTTCAGGGTGTGACCTTCGTACGTGATTTGATCGCCGAGCCGTGGAACGCGGCCCAGCTCGGCCATGATGAGCCCGGCGACGGTGTTCCAGTCGTCGTCTTCGAGTTCCTGGTGCATCAGCTCGCCAAGATCCTCGACCGGGACGGTGCCGTCGATCACCCACGTATCCGAGTCGACCTTGCTGATCTCCTCGGACACGGGCGTCACGCTGATCGACCCGAGTACTTCCTCGACGATGTCCTCGACGGTCACCAGTCCGGCGGTGCCGCCATACTCATCGACGACGATCGCCAGGTGTGTGGTGGTCTGTTGCATCTCCTGGAGGAGGTCGAGGACACGCTTCGTTTGGGGGACGACGAGGAGTTCCTCGGCGAGTGAACCGACCTCGACCAGTGCCCGCCGTTCGACCGGAACCGCGATCATGTCTCGGAGGCCGACGACACCGGTCATGTTCTCGCGGTTGTCGGTAAAGACCGGGAGCCTGCGATGACCCGACTCGATGGCGATCTCGACCGCCTTGTCCACCGTCATCGTCGTTACCACCGCCACCACGTCCGTTCTCGGGACCATGACGTCGTCCGCCTCCCGATCGCCAACGCGGAACGCGCGCTCGATCAGCGCAGCATCCTCGTCGGTGATCTCGCCCTCGGTGGCGGCTGCGGTGGCGAGCATCCGCAACTCGTCCTCGGTGACCGTCGGCGAGCCTTCGACGCCTTTGCCCGGCATCTGGAGGTCGGCGATCCATACCAATACCGATACGACCGGGCGAAGAATCCGTTCGACGATCGCCAGGGGAATGGCTGTCAACAATGCCACGCGGTCGGCATTCCGCACGGCATACGTCTTCGGGATCGCCTCGGCATAGATGTACATGATGACGGTCAAGCCGACCGAGGCGATCGTCGGCCCCAACCGCTCGTCGAACCATCGGATCGCCAAGATCCCGGCAACCGTGGCAGCGGCGATCTGGCTCAACAGCGCAGCGAGGAGGATGGCGTTGAGGACGTTGGGCATGCGACCGGTCATCTCCTCGAGCCGGCGTGCCCTGCGCGAACCTCCTGCTGCCATCGCCTGGACCCGCACGGCCGGGACGCGGAGGAACGACGCTTCGGCGGCGGCGATGAAGACCGAGAAGAGCAACAGTGCCAGGAGCACCAACAGCAGCGGTAGGTCGGCCTGGAGGTCCATGGCCCTGAGTCAAGCATGCTGGACCGATGCCGACGCCGCAGACCGGGTTGGCGTCGATGGATGGTTTACTGCTGAAGCATGAATCTCCATTCCACCGCCGCAGCGGTGCTCGTCGTGCTGATCGCCGCCTGTTCCGGTTCGGATTCGCCGGCGGAATCGACCGCACCGCAGCCATCGCCTGCCGGGATTCTGCCGACCAGCGGCGTCGACGGTGTGATCCGTACGACCTCGGGAGACCAGACGGGCAATCGCGTGATCGCTGGGACGCTCGATCTCGGAGCCGAGCCGCTACGAATCGAAGTCGGTGCCGAGCCCAGATGGATCGTCGGCGGGCCGATCGACGAGGACACCGCCGTCTATGTCGTCGTCTCCGACGATGGCTCGGTCACGGCCATCAGCGTCGCCGCAGGGAGATCGGCGAAAGCCGTGCTCGATTCTCAGGATCCGGCCACTCCGCCCGTGGTTGTCTTCGGGAACGGTGGATATCGTCTGATCGCTGCCCCAACCGAGGCGTCGGGTCTCACCGCTCCAGCAGTGATGGGGCCGTCGGTGGTCTCGGTCACCGTCACGGGAGTGGTGTCGGTGGTCGGCGACGGCGTCTCGACGTCGATCGACGTTGCCGGCCTCGGGGACTCGCGCTTGGCGGTCGATGACCGTGGTCTGGTCGCCATCCTGTCGGATCCCACCGCCGAGTATCCGCACGGCGTGGTCGGCGACAGGGTCGAGTCGGCCACCGCCACGATCTTCGATCCGGTGTCGGGCGAGGTCGTCGGTGTGGCCTCGGCGCCGAGCGGCACGGTGTTCGAAACCGTCGCTCCAATGTGGGCCGATGTCGACGGCGACGATGATGCCGAGTTGGTTCTGACTGCGTCGGATGCACGCGACGGGGCTCGCCTGGTCGTCTACGACGAACGCGGTGTGCTAATGGCAATGTCCGCGCCGATCGGACGCGGTCAACGGTGGCGCAATCAGCTCGGAGTGGCCATGCTCGGTGGGGCTCCGACGGTCGTTGACGTCCGCACCCCACACATCGGTGGCATCGTTGAATGGTTCCAGCTGGAGGGCGATCGGCTCGAACGGGTCGCCGCGATCGGTGAGTACTCGTCGCACCGCATCGGTCGACGGAACCTCGACCAGGGTTTGATCGTGGACGGCGATGGCGACGGTGCGCTCGACGTGGTGGTTCCGGCGCAGAATCAGGAAGCGCTGGCTGCGCTGTCGCTCGACGACGGAGAACCGACCGAAGTGCGATCGGTGCCCCTCGGCTCGCGTCTGTCCACCAACTTGTCGGCCTTCACCTCCGCCGATGGACACGCCAGCCTGGCGCTCGGTCTCGAAGACGGATCCGTGCTCATCTGGCCGTGATCACGCCCCATGCGCGGCGTGCGGGAACATATCCAAGTCGAGCGACTCGATGATGTCGCCTTGATCACGGCGCGCAGCTCGGCTCACCGGCAGGCCCACTCCGTCCACGATCCGATTGAGGCCTTCGAATGCGGCCGCGACCGCGGCAGCATCCGCTGCGGCCTGCTTTCCCAGCTCGGCTGCCACTGCGTCGGCAGCGGTTGGATCTGGCTGGGTGACGGTCGAGCCCAGTCGACCGAGTGCGGCCAGCGCACGACCACCGTCGAGGAGCGGATCGACGGAAGGGTCGCTGACTGCTGCGACGTCGACTTCTCGCCCGGTCGTTTCGGCGCTCCACCTGAGCATCCGTGTGTGCGCCAGCGTTCAATAGAAACACTCGTTGCCGTGCGACAACACCGAGGCAACGAGTTCGATCTGTGTCCGATGGAGCGCGTCGCGCCGGAAGTCGGAATCCTCCATGTCTCGGCCCGTCATGTAGAGGGTCTCGATCAGGGGATAGGTCTGAGCGTTCTCATCGGGGACCAGGATCTGGGTGAACGGCGGTACAAGAGCCGAACCCACCGTGATCCATGAGCGGATCTTCTTCGGTCGGGGGTCGATCCGTTGCCGGCTGGGCGGGCCCGGTCTAGGAGTAGGGAAGGGCAGTGGATCCAAACCGAGCAGCCGGAGGAAGGTGTCGCCCATCACGACTCTCGATGCAATCCCCATTGCCTCGACGTAGTGCTCCTCGCTTCCGAGTGCGTCCACCATCTTGCCGACCCACGCCTCGGAGGTGGTGGCGGGTCGGGCGGCGATTCGGACGACGACCTGCTCGGCCGTGTCATTTGCATCGGTCGACCGTCCGCCTCTGGCCGCACGGGCGACCTCGGCGAGTCGGACCCTCTCGTCGGCCGTGTACCAGGTCCCAGCCTCACCGAACTGCTCCCAGACGGCGGCCAGGCGTGTGGCCAGGTCGGCCCTCACCGGGAACCGGCTCGATTCGAAAGGGGGCACCCGACGAGCGTACCCGACGTGCATTCGAGGGTTCGAGGTTCCGGCGGCCTGGTGTGAGCCCGCGGGGCGCTCACCGGATGGGTAGGTTCGGTTCCATGACGACCATCAGACGGCTCACGCACTCGTGTGTCATCGTCACCGGCGATGATCACGCCACCTTGATCGATCCGGACTACTTCACGTTCACGTCCGGGGTCATAGATCTGAACTCGATCGGCGACATCACCAGAGTTCTCATCACCCATGAGCACGGGGATCACGTGCATCCCGAGTTCGTTGCATGGCTGAAGGATCGGAGGGCTGATCTCGCCGTGTTCTCGAACGAAGCGGTGCAGTCGATGCTGTCGAAGTCCGACATCGACGTTTCCATCGGAATCCCGGAGGGAACGAGTGTCCAGGATGTGTTGCACGAACGAATACCGAATGGTGCAATGCCGCCCAATCGCGCCTGGACGGTCGGCGGCGTGTTCACCCACCCGGGCGACAGCTATGGGCTGACAGCGTGTGCGCCGGTACTCTCGCTGTCACTGATCGCGCCGTGGGGTTCGTCGACAGCCTCGGTCGACTTCGCGAAGCGGCTCGCGCCACGTCAGGTGATCCCGGCGCACGACTTCTACCTCTCCGAGCAGGGTCGAAGCTTCCTTTCGAACCTCGTGGCAGGTCCGCTGAAGGAGGCCGATATCGAACTCGTGCCGCTGGGCTGGGGCGACAGCTACACGGTCTGATCAGCGGGTGGTCTCGGCGAGGTGGCTCTCCAGCGCAGAACGCAGAGCCGTGCGATCGGCTTCCGGCACGGAGTGCTCGTACGCGAGCACGTTCTCCAGGTGCTTGACGGCCTCGCGACGGGCGCCCAGCACCGCAGCGTGTTTTGCGGCCTGCGGACCCAGCGTCACGATCGTCTCGACATCACCTGCACCCACTGCGTGATACATGACGAGCGTGAAATCGTCGTCGCTCCGCAATTGGCCGAGGATCTCGGTGTGAACGAAACGCCGTCGGACGGCTGTCATGTCCTCGTAGAGAACCCGACGGATCTTGTCGTGACGCAAGGCGACCCGATCATCGGTCACGATTGTGAGGCCGCTCTTCTCCAGTGATCGCCCGTGGCTCGTCCATGGCCGCCCCAACGAGTCCAACGTGCTCAGAGCGAGCGGTTCGGGGTTGGCGGCGAGGATCGCCGCCAACCCCTGACCGTCGGCGGTCAAACGGTCGAAACGCTCGAACACTGCTGTGGCGATCGAGGCGAAGTCGGATCCCCGATACAGCGACACGGCGAGTGGGTTTCCGCCCGTGGCGACTCGAACCGAGGCAGCGTCGGTCGAATCACCGAGAGCCGCATCGATCTCGGCCTCGTCGAGTGGTGGCACGATCATCGAGTTCCGTTCCGACTCTGCGACGCTCTCGATGAGGAGCTCCAGCGACGGGTTCGTCGACGGAGCGTGGTGATGGCCCAGGACGATCCGACATGAGCGACCGACGAGCTCCGCTGCGAGAAGGGCGGATGCTTGATCGAGGTGGTCGGCGTCGTCGATCACGATCACGCCGGGACGCTCATCGTCGGCGATACGCCGGCCGAGGTCGCTCGATGCGACCGTCCAGTCGCCCGCAGCGATCGCTGCGGTCGCCGTTTCGCTGCGATACTCCTCGAATGCCGCAAGGGGGCGCTGGGGAACGAGGTCTGGACAGGCGCCGCGGAGAACGGCAAACCGGGTGTCCCGGATCCACTGGTCGAGAAGCGTGCTCACACCTCCGCCGGCGGCAGCCGAGAGCGTGACCAGCAGCGAATCGGAGACTTTCTTGTCCAGCTCTCCGATCACCGTGCGGCGGATGACAGGCTCCACGACACCGATCCTACGGTCTGTTCCCCCGGAACGAAGCTCTGTGGATCTGCCGGTCAGGCCCGGAGGATCTCGTCGATCCGGGCGAGGGTGTCTTCGTCGAGGCGATCGAGCACCTCGAGCGCTGCCATGTTCTCGGTCACCTGGCTGGGCCGGCTTGAGCCGGTGATGACGGACGTGACGTCGGGGTTCGATGCGCACCATGCGATGGCGAGCTGCGCGAGGGAGCAGTCGAGATCGTCTGCAACGCCGCCGAGCTCCTTGACCATTGCGTTCTTTGCCTCGTCGGTGAGTTGATGTCTCATGCCGTCGGATTGGTCGGCGCGGCTTCCTTCGGGGACCTGTCCTCCGATGTACTTGCCGGTCAGAAGCCCCGACGCCAGCGGGCTCCAGGTCGTGGTCCCTAGGCCGATGTCGTCATAGAGCCGGGCGTACTCGTTCTCGACCCGGTCGCGATGGAACATGTTGTACTGGGGTTGCTCGACCTGTGGCTTGTGGAGATGGTGTCGTTCGGCGATCTGGTGTGCGGCGTAGATCTCCGCCGCCGACCACTCCGACGTGCCCCAGTAGTGCGCCTTGCCGTTGGAGATCATCTCCGACATCGCGTACACGGTTTCTTCCAGTGGTGTGTCCGGGTCGGGTCGGTGGCAGTAGGCGAGGTCGACGTGGTCCAGTTGGAGCCGCTCGAGCGACGCGTCGATGGCCTCCACGAGGTACTTGCGGTTCAGGGTCATGTGAGTGTTCGGTCCGTCGTGGATCCCCCAGTAGAACTTCGTCGAGATCACGTAGGACCAGCGCGGCCACTCCAGTTGGCGGAGTGCCTGACCCATGAGGGTCTCCGATTCGCCACCGGCATAGGCCTCGGCGTTGTCGAAGAAGTTGACGCCTGCGTCCCTGGCATTCTGCATGCACTCGAGACTCTCATCGAGGCCCATCTGCTCGCCGAACGTGATCCACGATCCGAACGACAGCACGCTGAGCTTGAGGCCGGAGTTTCCCATTCGGCGGTATTGCATCTCCATGACTCTCCTTCGTCAGATCGGATCTTGGTGGCTCCGACGCCCGATGTAAAACGTAGACAGGTGGTTTGCGATCTCGTCCGTCCCCCCTACTTCAACAACGGGGAGGCGTTGACGTTGCGGGGGACGTGCTCCTCGCACACCAGGACCACGCCTTCGCTCGAGTCGCCCGGGGTGTAGTAGAAGGCGGCCGGGCGGCCACAGGGGAACGGAACCTCGTTCGGTGCCGTCCCTGCATCGGTGTGGACGCACCGATTCCGAGTCGCCGTGCGAACGAACTCATTCGATGCGGGTTCTGCCTCGGCGAGCGCCTCGTTGGCCTCGATGGTCGCCTGGGGGATCGGGTCGTCGTATGCGTATCCGAACTCGACATCTACATCACCCCAGTGCCGCGCCCAGGTGGTCAGTGCGTCGGCCACCCGGTCTTCGCTCCAACCGGGTGCGGTGACCATGACGGCATTGGGGTACTGGCCGGCGAACGTGCGCATCTCCGCCCACTCCTCGGTCGCCGGCGGCATGCCCCACGGCGTGGCGATCCCGGCGGGCTCGTATCCGTCGGCTGCGCGACTCAGGGCGATCACGAGGCGATCCGGGGCGAGGCCGACGACGGTTGCGTCGGATCGATCGAGACTCATGAGGCCGCCCCCGTCCGTGGTGGTGATCCACGGGTCGTTCCCCGAGCCCAGCGGCCCGATGGTCGCCAGGTACACCAGTCCCTCCGTGGGGGACCGAAAGCGCACGTCGATGCGATCCCGAAACGCCTCGACGTTGTCGGCGTCCGGCCAGGTCAGGTCGGCCTGGAACCATGCGACCGAGTCGAACTCGGAGAGGATGTCGGCGATCTCGGCGTCGAACCCGTCGAATCCGTCGTCGGGCTCTTCGCCGCCGGTCAGCTCATCGATTTCGCGCTCGGCGTCCTCGGACAGTGGTGACCACGAGAACGTAACGTCCTCTGCGAGTATCGAGGCGGTCCACAGCTCCAGCGCCGCCGAGATGGTCTCGTGCGGGAAGGCCGGATCGATCGAATAGCGACCATCCGACGATCGAGCGGCCTTCTCGAGGTCGAAAGCCACCGAGGCGGACGGCACAGTGCTCGACTGCAGTCCAGCCGAGAACGCCGCCTGACGCCCATGACTGATCGAGTGGAGCTCGACGGTGTGGGGGATGAAGATCATCTCCAGTTCGTCGGCGTCGGTCAGGATCACCAATCCACCTTCTGATCGGAAACGCCGGAAACTGCGCAGGCCGGGATCGACCGGGATCGGCTGGATCGACCAACCCCAGGTGACGGCGCCGTCGGTGGTGCGCACGAACACGTCCATCGGGGTCGTGACCAGATCGGAGCCGGTGATCGAGTCGGTGAACCACTCCACCTCGGATCGCCCACCGATCACCGACCGTAGGTACTCGAGAGTCTCGTTCTGTTCGTCGGGCATGGCGCCAGTCTCGCAGTCAGCGAATGATCAACACGATCGTGGCCAGCAGGAAGGCTGCCATGCCGATTGCGAGGACCCGCACCGGGGACAGCTGTTCGGGGAACTTGTTCTCGAATGTGGGCTCCAAGAGGCCGATGCCACCGGCGAGCACCGCTGCGGCGCCGACGATGCTGAGTAGGAAGATCGACACGCTCGGGAAGATGAGCGCGAGCACGACTGCGACTCCGACCCCGATCCACTGGTTGCGGGTCAGCTCGATCTGTGAGAGGCCTTCCCTCACGTCTGTCACGTACGGGTCGAGGTCGGAGGCGATCTCCTTGGTGACCTCCTCCGCCGAGCGGGATTCCTTCTGCGGCTCGTCCTTCTGCTCCCACGCCGCGGGCTGAGCGAACTGCGTGCGTCGTTCCGTCGCCCTGTTCTGCTCGCGCAGTCCCACCGCGCGAGCCAGCGAGTCGTTGTTCTCGACGATCATCAGCAGTTTTCCTTCGTCCACGGACAGCACGACGCCTTCGGGTGTCCGGCGGAAACCGGCACTGGAGAGCGTCCAGTCTCCGATCGGCTGCGAGCGTGAGGAGATGACGATTCGACTGTCGTCGACGGTGATCACCGCAGGCAGGACGTTGGGGTCACCTTCCAGCTGAATGGTTCCGTTGTAGACCGGCATGCCCCCATGATTGCCGATGGAGCCGATCGAAGCGGGATTGTCTGCCGGGTTCGTTCAGCCGTACAGCTTGCGGTCGGCCGCTGCGAGCCGGTCGGCCAGCTGCTCGAGCAGGCGTCTCGCCAACGCGGGCGAGTCCTTGATGAGCGCCAGGAAGTGACGGCGGTGGACTTCGAGGATCGTGCCGTCGGTGGTTGCCACCACGGTGGCGTTGCGGGGCGAGTTGGAGATGAGCGCCAGTTCGCCGACCACGTCGCCGGAGCTCAACTCGGCAACCCTCCGGTTGTTTCGCCGGACGATCGCATCGGCCGTGACGAGGATGTAGGCGGCGGGTGCGGTGTCGTCCTGGAAGAGGATGACCTCGCCGCTCGTCACCTCCACTTCTTCGGCTACCCGCGCAACGGCCGTGAGGTCCTTCTTGGAGAGCCCGTGGAAGAGCGGGACCTTCTTCAGGAACTCGATCTTGTCTGATTGGCGTTTGAGCATCGCTCTCCTCGGCGGCTGCGCCAACCATAGAGCCGCCGCTGTCACTGCGCAGGCGAGGCCGGCGATACGCTCGGTGAGCATGTCGCACCATCCGCATCGACGAGAGCGAACGCCCGACCCGACTCGCCGGCGCCTGATCGCAGGTCTCGGCGCAGTTGGTGTAGCAGCGGTCAGTGGCGGAGCAGTGCGGATGATCAACTCGACGACCGACGACACAACTGTCGCGAATCCGCCTCGACCCCCCAGCTCGACGCCGCCTTCGATCGCGCCTTCGACCTCCGTGGAGATCCCCGAGACGAGCCCCACGACCGCTGCAGTCACCACCACCACCTCGAATGCCGTCGTTGTCGTTGCCTGCCGTGATGCCTGGGGGGCTTCGCCGGCATCGACCGCACTGGTCGAGCACACACCCGGGCAGCTGACGCTGCACCACACGGCCGTGCGTCAGACGACCCTGAGCGAGGGACCCGCTCGAGCCCGACGACATCAGCGGTTCCACCAATCGCTGGGCTGGCCTGACTTGGCATACCACTTCCTCGTCGATCGAGCCGGTATGGCCTATCAGGGGCGAGACGCACGATTCCGTGGCGACACCGGAACCGAGTACGACCCGACCGGCCACTTCCTGGTCTGTATGGAGGGGGACTTCGATGCGCAGCAGCCGACGTCCGCTCAGATCGACACCACTGTGAGGATCTTTGCGTGGGCTGCCAGGGAGTTCGGGATAGACGCCTCGACGCTCGCCGGGCATGGGAACTACGCCGTCACCAGCTGTCCTGGCGCAGCCGTGACGAACATCATTCCCGACATCGCCGAGGCGATTGCAGACAGCGGCCCGGTGGCGCTCGATCTCGTCTGTGGGCCGGAAGGCGCCGATCTCGTCGCGGCGATCGAATCGGGCTGAGCCCGCAACGCATGTCTCCGGAGCGCCGCTAGCTTCCCGCCGATGGACGACCTCAGCGCCTGGACGCACGACTGGCCGGTTGGCTGGGCGAGTATCGGAGTCACCGACGCCGCTTCGACGCTGGGCGCCGGGCCGGACCCCGACGAGCCCTTCCGGATCGCATCGATCTCCAAGACCATGGTCGGCTTGGCGGCGCTCGTGGCGATCGAAGAAGATGCGATAGCGTTGGATGAGGCCGCCGGTCCCGAAGGATCGACTGTTCGCCACCTCCTGGCGCATGCCTCTGGATTGGGATTCGACAGCGACCGGCAGGTCTCGCCCGTCGGTCGTCGGCGGGTCTACTCGAATGCCGGCATCGAGAGGTTCTGTGACCATATCGCCCGCCGAACGGGGCTGAGCTTCGAGGAATACCTGCACGCCGCGGTGTTCGAGCCGCTTGGAATGGCTTCGTCCGAGCTTCGTGGCTCGCCTGCCCACGCCGTCCACTCGACGATCACCGACCTCCTCAGCTACGCACGGGAGTTGTTGGCGCCGAGCCTCGTGTCGACCGACACGCTCAACATGGCAACTCGGCCTCATTTCCCCGATCTCGCCGGGATGCTCCCGGGTATGACATCGTTCGACCCGAACCCGTTCGGCCTCACGTTCGAGATCCGGGGGCACAAGCACCCGCACTGGACCGCCCCATCGAACAGTTCGGCGACGTTCGGCCACTTCGGCGGGTCGGGTTCGTTTCTCTGGGTCGATCCCGAGGTGCAGCTCGCGGCGGTGTCGATCGCCGATGAGCGCTTCGGTGACTGGTCGCTCGATGTCTGGCCGGCTGCGAGTGAGAGAATCTTGGAGGCCTACTCCGGCCGGCGGTGATGCAGTGAAACCGAAGGCCCCGGCGAAGCCACACCCTGCGATGCACCCACCGACGAGAATGACCTGATGACGGGCACCGCAGATACCGCAACCATGACGGCAGCAGAACTCGCAGCCGCCTACTCGACTCGAACGCTCGGTCCCGTCGAGGCAACCCTGCATCTGCTGGAGCGGATCGAGGAACTCGACCCGGCCGTCAATGCGTTCTGTCACCTCGACCCCGACGAGAGCCTCCGACAGGCGCACGCCGCCCAGGCCCGGCACCGCGGGGGCGAACCGCTGGGACCGCTCGATGGCGTGCCGGTTGCGATCAAGGACGTGTTCGACACGGTTGGATGGCCGACCCGCAGGGGCTCGCTCCTCACCAGCCCTGAACTGGCGACCAGCGACGCACCCGCCGTCGCTCGGCTCCGGGAGAACGGAGCCGTGCTCATCGGCAAGACGACCACCCCGGACTCGGGCTGGAAGGGACTGACAGACAGCCCTCTGACCGGCATCACTCGGAATCCGTGGAATCTCGATACCACACCGGGTGGGTCGAGCGGCGGCAGTGCTGCCGCACTTGCGGCAGGCATGGCCCCGCTCGCTCTCGGCACCGATGGCGGAGGGTCGATCCGCATCCCGGGTGCCTTCACCGGAACCGTCGGGCTGAAGCCGACGTTCGGACGCGTTCCCTATGCGCCGATGAGCCCTTTCGGCACCCTTGCACATGCCGGCCCCATGGCGAGAACCGTCCGGGACTGCCGGCTGCTGTACGACGTCATCGCCTCCCACGACCCGAGGGACTGGACGGCGCTCCCCGACGCCCCTCCATCGACCGAACCGGCGGCCGAGGGAGTCGCGGGCTTGCGCGTCATGTTCAGCCCGAACATGGGCTTCGCCGTCGTCGATCCGAAGGTCGCCGAGCTCGTCGCAAACGCGGCCGGCACGCTCGAGTCTCTCGGAGCGGCGGTCGAGCTCGCCGATCCCGGGATCCCCGATCCGACCGAGATCTGGGAGACACTCTGGTACGCAGGCGCCGCCGCCGTCGTCGACCGGCTTCCCGATGACCGGCTCGCCTACGTCGATCCCGGTCTGCTGGAGATCGCAGCGGAGGGGCGCAAGCTGTCGGCGGTGGATCATGTCAAGGCGTCGCAGGCGCGGTCCGACATCGCGGTCGCCCTGCAGCGACTCCTTGTGGAATACGACCTCCTCATCACACCGACCACGCCGATCACTGCATTCACGGCCGGCTCCGAAGTCCCGCCGGGATGGCCCCACCGCCGCTGGCATACCTGGTCGCCGTTCTCGCTTCCTTTCAACCTCTCTCAGCAGCCGGCGGCGACCGTTCCCTGTGGCCTCACCGACGCCGGGCTCCCTGCTGGTCTCCAGATCGTTGCCGCCAGGCATCGCGATGATCTCGTGCTGCGTGCAGCCGCTGCCTACGAAGCCGGCGGCGGCAACCACGACTTCTCACGGCCGGTGTCGCCGTAGAGAGAATGGCTCAGCCCGGGACGAACGACACCCGGACCGATCTGTGAGGGTTGTCGACATTGGGGTCGACGAGTGTGATCGACTGCCAGGTTCCCAGCTGGAGCCGGCCGTCGATCACGGGCACCGTGAGGCTGGGTGACACCAACGCCGGCATCACGTGGTCGCGTCCGTGGCCGGGACTGCCATGGTCGTGCCGCCAGTGGGCATGATGTGTCGGCAGCAGCTGGTCGATTGCTTTCAACAGGTCCTGGTCGCTGCCCGCCCCGGTCTCGATCACCGCCAGCCCGGCGGTCGCGTGCGGCACGAAGACCGACACGAGCCCGTCCCCACGATCGGTGCAGAAATGCTCCACCAGTGCGGTGATATCGGTGATCGTCGGCTGATCTCCGGTCTCGATCTCGAACAGTTCGGAGTCCATGCCCCGATCGTACGCAACTCTGCCCTCGAGCGCCGCTCAGTAGCCGGCGTCGTGGTCGACCAGGTGCTCCAGAGGCTCGCCGCGCTCGAGTCGTACGAGTTGCTGGGCCACGAACCGAGCTCCCGAGGGCGGGAAGGTCGGCGCGGCCATGTGGGGTGTCAGGGTGACTCGGGGGTGCAGCCAGAATGGATGGTCCGGAGGGAGCGGCTCGGTGCGGAACACGTCGAGGAACGCATGGCGCAGGTGTCCGGAGTCCAGTGCCGCCAGCAGGTCGTCGTCGACCACGTGGATGCCGCGTGCGACGTTGACGAACGCCGAGCCGTTCGCGAGCTCTGCAAAGACGTCGGCATCGATGAGTTCCCTGGTCTCCTCGGTGACCGGAAGGACGTTGACCAGTACGTCGGTCTTGGCCAACCTGGCATCGAGTTGATCCCGGCCGAACGTCTCGATCTCATCAGGACGCGGCGATCGCACCATGGCTCCCACCCTGAAGCCGGCGTCCCGCAACGCCCGTGCCGCGGGCCGCGCCATCGCTCCGAGACCCAGGAACGTGACCGTACGTTCGCCGGGAGCGACTCCATAGATCTGCGACCAGTCCGATCGCGCCTGCTGTCTCCGGTACTCGTCGTGGTGCAGGTGAAACGCCAGCACGTGCGCCAGGACCGAAAGCGCCATCGACGCCTCCATCTGTGGGTCCTTCATGCGGGCGAGCGGGATGTCTGTCCGCAGCCCCGGATCCTTCAAGATGACTTCGACGCCTGCCCACAGGGATTGGATGAGCCGGAGGTTCGAGAAGCCCGAGAGCGACCGTCGGAGGGGCGGGGCGGCGGCAATGACTTCGAGCTGATCGGGAGCGAACGCCTCGACCCGCTCCACGGTCCAGGAGTCGTCCAGCGCCTCGACGAGGGCGCCCAGCCATCGGTCTTCTTCGTTCGGGGGTGCCATCACACCGAGGTTGTGTCGCACCTGCGCCTCCCAATTCGCTCAACAAGGCCGATCAGAGCAGCATGATGGCATGCGAACCCCAATCGGTGCCGCTCAGATCCTCTCGTTGTCGCTGCTGGTCGCTTCATGCGGGATCACAACGTCGTCACCGCAGGGAATCTCGGATGACATCGAACAGGCCGCCAGCGATACGGCGGCCCTGGCGGCCTATGAATTCACATGGACCGCCGACTACGTCCTCACGGAGAGCGAAACCGGCCGGTCGGAGTTGACGGTCCGGGGATCGGGATCGGTCGACGCCGAGAAGGGGGATGTCGATTCCGTGGTCAGCTACGACGACGATCTGCTACCCGCTGCCCGGGCGTTGTTCCCCGACGACGACATCGACGAGGTCCTGGCGTTCACGAAGGTCGTCGGAGATGAGATCTTCGTGCGGGGATTCAACGTGGCATCTCTCGCCGGCGACGTCACGCCGTCGTACGACGAGTGGTACGAGATCGGCCGGCGCAGTCAGGACCTGGGCGATCCGTTCGTCAGGAGCGACGTGTTGCCCGTCGATGTGCTTCCCGTCGCCGTCGAGCCGCTCGTGGATGCCGGTGAGCTGTCGTTGACGGTCGATCGAGACTTCGTGCTCGATCTGGGAACGAGGTTTGCTCAGAGCCTCTACGACTTTGGTCTGCGGCTCGGTGGAGGTGACTTCCAGCTCTCCGTTGAGCTCCGGGACGGGCTGGTCGGTTCGCTGACGATGGACGGCGACGACCCCGGAGCCGGGGTCGAACGCTTCACCTTCGAAATCGAATTCTTCCCGGTCGCCGAAGTCGAAGTCGAAGTCCCGCCCGAACCGCTTCGGCTTCCGTGACGTCGGTACTCGACGATGAGACCCGAGATCTCAGACCGGTGTGCCGGGTTTGTTTTCGGCGTTGTCGAATCCGTCGAAGCTGTCGCCGATGTTGACACGCAGACGCGATTTCGAATAGGTGATTCCGTAGACGGCCATTGCGGCGATCGCGATCATCAGGACCACGCCGCCGAGACCGAACAGCAGGCTGGGACTCATGGCTTCCTCGTTTCGGTCGAGAGGGTGAGAGCACCGAGCGACCAGATCGACGGGACCCAGAGGCCCACGTAGATCCCTTGCTGTTCGTCGACCAGGAAGTAGAGGTAGACGGAAAGCAGGAAGCTCAGGAATCCGGCGATGATGAAGAGCACCTTCACCTGGAAGAGGCGTTGCTGGTGGGTCTCGTTGTAGTCGGTTTGCAGCTGAGTCATCGTTGCCTCCGAAAGGGCTTTTGGGTGTCTGAACCGTGGTGAGGCCTTCATACCCGACTGCGTCGAATCCGGAACATTCCGTATCCGAGCTATCTTTTCCCATGGCCCCCGAGGCCGATTTCATCGATAGGAGCACCGTGGCGATCGCCACAGAACAAGAAGACATCATCCGATTCTCCGACCTCGGAGTATCCAAAGACCTCGTTGCGGTCCTCGAGCACCAGGGCATCGTCTCCCCATTCCCCATTCAGATCCTCACCATCCAGGACGCCCTTCAGGGCGAAGACGTGTGCGGCAAGGCCAAGACCGGTTCGGGCAAGACGCTGGCATTCGGTCTGCCCATGATCGAGCGCATCGGCCACGCCAAGCCGAAGCTTCCGCAGGCGCTCGTCCTGGTCCCGACCCGGGAGCTCTGCACGCAGGTCTCCGATGCGCTGGAGCCGCTTCTCGCCAAGCGCGATCAGGCGCTCGTGTCGGTGTATGGCGGGGTTTCGATCGGGGACCAGACCAAGCTGTTACGCGACGGCGTCGAGGTGGTCGTCGCCACCCCGGGACGCCTCATCGACCTCCTCGACCGCAAGGCTCTGCGTCTCGACGACGTCGAGATCGTGGTCATCGACGAGGCCGATCAGATGGCCGACATGGGTTTCCTGCCACAGGTCCGCAAGATCATGCGGCAGATCACCGGTGAGCATCAGACGCTGCTCTTTTCGGCCACACTCGACGGTCAGGTGGGCGGTTTGGTGCGCGACTACACCAACGACCCGATCTTCCACGAGGTCGAATCGGACACCGTCATCGTCGATACCTCCGAGCATCGGTTCATCCAGGCGCACCACATGGACAAGCCGAAGATCGTCGAGCGGATCGGGCGCAATGCCGAACGCATCCTCGTGTTCACGAGGACCAAGCGCGGCGCCGATGAGGCCACGTCGAGGCTCAAAGACCTCGGTGTGAAGGTGGAGGCGATCCACGGCGACAAACATCAGAGTCAGCGTGAAAAGGTGCTTGCCGACTTCTCACGTGGAAAGCTCACCACCCTGGTGGCGACCAACGTCGCAGCTCGCGGGCTGCATATCGAAGGTGTCGACATCGTGATCCACTACGACCCGCCTGACAACGCTACAACCTATCTGCATCGCTCGGGCCGTACCGCTCGTGCGGGGGAAGAGGGTCTGGTCGTCACGCTGGTGGAATGGGATCAGGTACCGGAAGTGCAGCGCATCCAGAAGATCGCCGGCATCCGGCAGTCGATCGTGGAGATGTTCAGCAACGACGACCGTCTCGACGACCTCTCCAACTGGGAGCCTCCCCCCGAAAAGGAAAAGCCGAAGAGGAAGCGCAAGAAGCGCAGGAGGTAGCTCCGGCTGGAGCCGGCGCAGCTCGATGCTCGCTCGCTCCGCTCGCATTGCGCCGTGGGTCGAGGCTCGGCCTTGGGGCCTCGCCTCGACGCTGTGGGCTTCGGCCTGGCGGCCTCACGCCAGTGCGATGTGTGCTTACCGCCTGCGCAAGTCGCATATCGCATGGCGCACCGCTCATTGCGGGTTCTCGGGCCAGTCGTGTTTGGGGTAGCGGCCGGCCATCTCCTTGCGAACCTCTTTCCAGCTGCCAGCCCAGAAGCCGGGGAGGTCGCTGGTCACCTGGATCGGCCGGTCGGCGGGCGACAGCACCTCCACGGTGAGCGGAAGCCCGCCGGCGGTCGGATGGGTGCGCAGTGCGAACAGCTCCTGGGCCTTGGCCGCCAGCGTCGGTGCCTCCCCGCTCGAGTAGTCCAGCCGGACCGAACGTCCCGAGGGCAGCTCGAAGGTCTCCGGAGCGAGACGGTCGAGTTCGGCGTGGAGCTGGGCGGGGAGCAAGCCCCGGAACAACGAGAGCAGGTCGAGGCGGGCGGCATCGTCGAGTCCGGAGGCGTTCATCAACGCAGGCGCGAGCCACTCATCGGTGCGTTCGATCAGACCCGTCCGTGACCAGTCTGGCCATGGGGCACCGAGCGCCCGTTGGAGGAAGGCCACTCGTTGGGTGAGAACCTGGGCTTTCTTGGTCCAGGTGAGGGGTCTCAGCTCTTCTCGGCGGACACGATCGATCAGGGCTCGAACGACCTCCGGACTCGGTACCGGGCGCTGCTCGACCTCGTCCAGCGTGAGCCCTCCCAGCCTTCGTCGCTTCCGCTCGACCAGGCGATCTCCGCGCCAGATCAGATCGAACTCGGTGGTCACCTCGTCGGAGAACATCGTGGCGACGTCGTCGGCGTCCAGCGGAGCTGCCAGCCGGATTCGGGCATCCTTGCGCTTGCCGTCGAGATCGACCGCGATGAGGAACTGTTCCCCCGCCAATGAGTCGCTCGGCTGCATCCACGCAGTGGTTCCCGTTCGCATCTGGAACCGGCCGCGGCTGCCCCGCCTGATCGAGAGTCGGTCGGGAAACGCCATGGCGAGCACCGCTCCGGCCCGGTCGGGGTCCACCGGGAGCGGAGGCACCGAGGCACGTCGCATGAGGTCGTTCGCAGTCCGGCGGACCCGATCGACGCGGCGTCGATCCACCCGGCGGTCCGAGCTGTCATCGCTGACGATGCGAACGCGTTCCGTCAGGTCGGTTGGCACGTCGTCTGGCCGTCCCGAGAAGAGGTCCCGACTGTCCACCAGCGCGGCCAGAAGGCACGCAAGCGGCTGATCGATCCCGCTGCCGGCGACCATGTGAGCGAGTCGGGGATGGAGGGGCAATCGTGACATGGCGCGCCCGGTGTCGGTGATTCGCCCCGAATCGATCGCGTCGAGCCGCTCGAGGAGATCGATCGCCTCGGCGACGGTTCGGGCGGGAGGCGGATCGATGAACGTCAGATCAGCGGGGTCGATCGTGCCCCAGGCTGCCAACTCCAACATGAATCCGGCGAGTTCGACCTTCAGGATCTCGGCCTCGATGTCGCCCGGCCGGCCGGCGTGTTCCAGCTTCGACCACAGGCGAAAAGCCAGGCCGGGTCCGAGACGCCCTGCCCGCCCCGCGCGCTGGTCGGCCGACGCTTTCGAGATCGGAATGGTGATCAGCCGGGTCATCCCCGTTCTGGAGTCGAACCGCGGTGCCCGGGCGAGCCCGGAATCGACGACGGTCTTCACGCCCTCGACCGTCAAGCTCGTCTCTGCGATATCCGTCGAAAGAACGACCTTTGGCCCGTGCCCGGGTCGGATGGCTCGATCCTGGTCGGCTGCGGGCAGGGACCCATGCAGGATGTGGATGTCCGCATATGCGCCGTCTTCTTCGAGGCGGCGCTTCGATCGGACGATCTCGCCCATCCCCGGGAGAAAGACCAGGACGTCGCCGTCGACGGTGTCCAACGCCTGGCGGACGGCCGATGAGACGCCGACTTCGATCGCGGTGCGTCTGGGCTGGGGCATCCACCGAAGGTCGATCGGATACGTCCGGGCCTCGCCGGTGACGATCGGGGCCGGCTCGTCGGCGATTCGGCCTGCGATTCGCTCCGCGTCGATCGTGGCGGACATGAGCAAGACGCGTAGATCGGGCCGGAGCGACGCCCGGACGTCGAGTGTCAGCGCCAAACCCAGATCGGTTTGGAGGTTGCGCTCGTGGACCTCGTCGAAGAGGACGGCAGCCGTGTCGGAGAGCTCGGGATTGGACTGCAGCCGTCTCGTCAGCACGCCTTCGGTAACGACCTCGAGAACGGTCCGGTTCGATGTTCGGCGGTCGTCGCGAGTCACGTACCCGACCCGCTCGCCGACCACCTCACCCATCAGGTCGGCGATCCGATGTGCTGCGGCTCGAGTGGCGATCCGCCGGGGCTCGAGCACCACGATCTTCCTGTCATTGCGCCAGTTCTCGTCCAGCAGCCGAATCGGGACCACGGTGGTCTTTCCGGACCCCGGCGGTGCTGTGAGGATGCCGATACCTCGATCCGCGAGGACGCGTCGCACGTCGTCGATGACATCTTCGATCGGCAATCCGGTCTTCATTCCGACTGAGGCTACGTGCTCGGTTCGGTGGCGAATCAGGTCTCAATGGTCGTCCTTGGTTTTCGCGGCCTACAGTTGACGGTTCGGACAGGAGAGACAGCCGGCCGGAAATCGATTGCGAGAAGGGACAGCGCAGCATGCGATCGAACAGCTCCGCCCAACAGGACAGGATCCTGAGGGTATTCGAGAGATACGTCAACGACGCCAGGCAACTGGGCCTCGTACGACTCCGAATCGAGGATGAGCTCCTCGAGGGTGGCTTCATCACCGTCGACGGCCGGAGACTCGTCAACTTCGGAAACTGTTGCTACAGCGGCCTGAACACCGACGATCGTCTCAAGAAGGCTTCCACTGCAGCGGTCGAGCGGTTTGGCCCGGCATTCTCTTCGTCGGCGGCCTATACGTCGGTGGATCTCTTCACCGATCTCGAGGCACGGCTTCGGCAGATGTTCGACGCACCGGTGATCGTTCCCACGACCACGACCCTCGGCCACCTCTCATGCCTGCCGTTGGTCGTCGATGCAGACTCGCTGGTGCTCATCGACGCCCAGGCTCACGCCTCGCTGCACCTCGCCACACAGGTGTTGAGGGGTGGGGGTATCGAGGTCATCTCGGTGCCACACAACGACATGGATGCACTCGAGGCGGCGATCCTCGATGCGGGTGATCGATACCGGAAGATCTGGTACCTCGCAGACGGTGTGTACTCGATGCATGGTGATGTCGCTCCGATGGCAGCCATTCAGCGTCTGCTCGACGCGCACGAGCTGCTCTGGCTCTACGTCGACGATGCCCATGGGGTCGGCTGGGCGGGCAAACATGGTCGGGGCGTCGTACTCGAGCAGGTCCCAATGCACGAGCGAATGATCGTTGCGGTCTCTCTGGTCAAATCGATGGGCTCGGGCGGAGCCGGGCTCGTGTTCCCGAACGAAGAACTCGCGGGCCGTGTGCAGATAGCGGCGGGCCCGATGACCTTCTCAGGTCCCCTTCAGCCCTCGGCTCTGGGTGCAGCGGTGGCGGCATGCGATGTGATGCTCTCCGATGAGCTCATCGACATACGGGCGAAGCTCGATACCCAGATCGATCTCATTCTCCGCCTCGGGAGAGAATTCGGCCTGCCGTTCGCCGCCTGGGACCGGACTCCGATCTGGTTCCTGCACATCGGTCGCAATGACGACATGCTGGAAGTCGCCCGGCGGATTCTGGCCGATGGTTTCTACGTCAATGTTGCTTCCTTCCCGGCCATCCCGATGGGTCACGCGGGAATCCGCTTCACCCACACCCTCGCAAACGATCTCGGACAGATCCAAGCACTGCTCGAGTCGATGGCTCGGCACACCTCGGAGGTGATCGGCGATAGGGTCATCGACCTGAGGGCGCCCGAGGAAGCCACTCTGGAAATCTGAAAACGACGACCAACTGCTTTAGAGCCGGTGCCTGGCTGCCGACGATGAAGAGATGGCGCAGGCACGCAAATCCAGCCTCACACGGCGCTTCTGGGTACAGGGGATCGCCTCAGGGGTCGCGCTCGCCCTTCTGATGACCATCGGCGGTGTGGTCTTACTCCCCGAGCTCTTCAATGATTTGGGCTATCTGGTGCTGCCCTTGGGTCATCTGGTCGGTGGGGCTTTGATGGTCCGCCACGGTACGAGAACCGAAGCACCGGATCGCCGAGCGTTTGCCATCATCGGGAGTGCAGCCCTGCTTGCCAGTCTCGGGGTGGTCGTTTTCGTCGTTGCATCGTTCTTCGTCGAGGTTCCCGCGTTCAGTGCCCTCGACGCCTTCTTTCTGATTGCCTACGTGCTGTTCGTACTCGGCCTCGCATTCATGCCGGCCGTTTCGTACGGTTGGCGCAGTCAGGTGAGGATCGTGCTGGATGGGCTCGTCGGGGCTGTCGCCATGGGTGCGCTGCTCTGGGCGACGTTGGTGGAGCCGATCGT
>JAHEIN010000031.1:20869-23582 GCA_024639335.1 bacterium
GAAGAGGAACGCCACGAGCTGTCCGATGTCGTGCTTGAACAGGCCAACTACATGGGGCGGATGGTGACCGACATCGTGATGCTCGCGCGGGACACCCCCGAGAAGATGGCACTGGTCGAGACATCCACCTCGCTGCAGAGCTTCGCGAGTTCGGTCCTCGACACGATGGGCTCCGAAGCCGGGAGAGTCGACACCCGACTGGACGCTGGAATCGAGATCGAAGCCGACCTCGACCGGGTTCGGCAGTTGATCACCAACCTCCTCCACAACGCGTTGCGCTATGGAGCCGACCAGTGTGAGCTCAGGCTCGAAGCACGAGCGGCCGATCTCATCATCGAGGTGCACGACAACGGGCCCGGTGTCCCGAAGAGATATCAGCAGACGATTTGGGAGCGGTTCGAACGGGGAGGGAATCAGCTCAACGCAATGACCCCGGGAACCGGACTCGGCCTCGCGATCGTCGAGATGATCGCGAAAGCGCATGGCGGCGCGGGCTCCTATCGCAAGTCGGAGATCCTCGGAGGCGCGTGTTTCTCAGTCGTGCTTCCCGACCGGGTGGTTTCGTCGGTCGAACGCACCGAAGCCCTCAGAGTCGCTTCGCAGCCAGCTTCCGTTCGCTCTCTGTCAGATGACGCTTCCGCACCCGAATCGAGGAAGGGGTCACCTCCACCAGCTCGTCCTCAGCGATCCACTCGATCGCAAGCTCGAGTGTCAGCCGTTTCGGAGGAGTCAGCTTGATCGCTTCGTCCGAGGCTGCGGCACGGATGTTGGTGAGTTGTTTCGCCTTCGTCGGGTTCGCCGGGAGGTCCTCCGAACGGGCGTTCTCACCGATGATCATGCCCTCGTAGACGTCCTCTCCCGGACCTACGAACAGCTCGGAGCGCTTCTGGAGGTTGTCGAGGGCGAACGCCGTGGTGACACCGGCCCGATCGGATAGCACGGGGCCGCCATGCCTCGTCGGGAGCTCTCCGACCCACGGCATCCAGCCCTCGTGTCGCTGGTGGATGAGAGCCGTTCCCCTGGTGGCTGTCAGCAGGAGCGAACGAAAGCCGATCAGTCCTCGGCTCGGTGCCATGAGTGTGATGATCGTTCTTCCCCGGTCACCCGGGCGCATGTCGTCGACTGCGCCTCGACGGGGTGCAGCAGCCTGAGTCACGGTGCCGACGTACTCGTCCGGTACATCGACCACTGCACGCTCGTACGGCTCGTGCTTGACGCCATCGATCGTTCTGACGATCACTTCGGGCCGGCTGACCTGGAGTTCGAAGCCCTCGCGTCGCATGGTTTCGATGAGGACGGCGAGCTGAAGCTCGCCTCGCCCCGCCACTTCGATCACCTCAGGTGAGGACGTGGGGCTGATCTTGATCGAGACGTTGCCCAATGTCTCACGTTCCAGTCGCTCGCGAATCTGCCTCGACGTGAGCAGACTGCCTTCCTTGCCTGCGAGCGGCGAGGTGTTCACACCGAACGTCATCCGCAACACCGGCTCGTCCACCGTCAGTCGATCGAGTGGCAACGGATTCTCGGGGTCCACGAAAGTGTCCCCGATCTCCACCTCGGGGAATCCGGCGACGAGGAACAGGTCGCCGGCAGTGATCGTTGCGCGCTCAGACCGGCCGAGCCCGTCGAATCCCATCAGGGTGGACAGTTTGCGTTTGACCGGGCTGCCGTTCGAAGCCTGGGCGAGCCCGACCATTTTGCCTGAGTAGAGCGTTCCGTTCATGACCCTCCCGACGGCCAGCCGCCCGAGATAGTCGGAGGCATCGAGGTTGGTGACGAGCGCCTGGACAGGCGCATCGGGATCGCCAGAAGGGCCCGGGATCGTCGCGAGGATCAGATCCAACAGCGGGCCGAGTCCCGATCCCTCCGGCGGAACTCCGACTCCGACCATCGATCGTCCTTCCCTTGCGATCGCCGAGACGAGCGGGAACTCGATGTGGTGATCGGATGCCTCCAGATCGAAGAAGAGCTCGTACACCTCGTCGACCACGGCCTCGGTGCGAGCATCCGAGCGGTCGACCTTGTTGATCACGACGACCGCCGGGAGGTTGCGCCCGAGCGCCTTGGAGAGGACGTAGCGGGTCTGGGGCATCGGGCCTTCCGCTGCGTCCACGAGCAGCAAGACCCCATCGACCATTGTGAGCGCCCGCTCGACCTCACCGGCGAAATCCGCATGTCCCGGGGTGTCGACCAGGTTGATCGTCACACCCTTCCACTGGATCGATGCGGCTTTGGCGAGGATGGTGATTCCCCGTTCGCGTTCCTGGTCGCTGGAGTCCATCACCCGCTCGACCGGGGTCTCGTGCGCGGCAAACACGCCGGTTGCAGAAAGCAGACCATCGACGAGGGTGGTCTTGCCGTGATCGACGTGCGCGATCAATGCGATGTTTCGGAAAGGGGAGCCAGACATGGCGATCACCAGGGTACTCGGCCCGGGAGGCTCCGAATCCCGACGTAACTCTCGTAGGCCGATCCCGACTCGATATGTGTGAACAACCGTCTCTTCGTCTACGGCAGCCTCCGTCGAATGGGTGGTGCGTTCGAACGTCTGCTCGCCGACGCAGCGATCGAGGTCCGCGACGCCGTGCTCGCCGACCATGCCCTCTTTGGATGGGGACTGGCCTACCCGTTCGTCAGGCCTGAGAGCGGTCACCGGGTCCATGGGGATGTCGTCGAGATCGATCCCGACCGGCTCGAGGAAGTGCTTGGAGCC
>JAHEIN010000153.1 GCA_024639335.1 bacterium
CCGAAAGCGAAACACGCCACGGCGGCGGCGGTGTACGGCCCGACACCGGGCAGTTCCATGAGCCCGGCCACGTCGGTCGGCCAACCCGAGTCATCGACGGTCTGCGCGGCGCTCTGAAGATTGATCGCCCGACGCTGATAACCGAGTCCCGCCCAGAGTCGAATCAGCTCAGAGCGGCTCGAGACCGCCAGGTCGCCCGGTGTCGGGTAGCGCTCCATGAACGTCGTCCACGCCGGGACGACGCGGGACATCTGGGTCTGCTGGGACATCACTTCCGAGACCAAGATCGCCCAAGGATCCGAGCTCATCCGCCATGGAAGGTCCCGTCCGTGATCCCGGTACCAGTCGAGCAGCGCCCCGGTGCGGTCAGCCGTCACTCGCGGGCTCGGTGGTGTCGGGCGTTGCGGGCGGCACGTATTGGCCGATCGTGACGATCATGATGCCGCCGGCTTCGATGGTGTCGGTCGGGTTGCGACCCTGGGTGGCGATGACGCCGTCGAGGGCGGGATCGGACACCAGCGTCGGCTCTGCGCGAACCGTGATGTTGTAGCCGAGGTCGTTCGCTCGGGCGCTTGCGGTCGCCACGTCGAGGCCTCGCAGGTCTCCGACGACCACCGGTGGTGGACCTTCGCTCATCACGAGCTGGACGTCGCTTCCGGGCGCCACCTCGGTGCCGGCCTCGGGATCGGTTCGGACCACCAGGCCCTCTTCGATCTCCTCATTCGGCTCGGTGATGACCTCGACGATCAGCCCGAGCCCCTCGAGGATGGCAACCGACTCACGTTCCTCACGCCCCTCGAGCGCCTCCCACGTGACAACGTCCGGGCCGGACGAGACCACGAAATCGACCGGTGATCCCTCGTCGAGCCGCTCGCCGGCGGCGGGGCTCTGACTCAGCACCTGACCGATGGTGCCGATGTCGTCGTTGGCCTCGCTCGTCACCGTTCCGATCGAGAACCCCTGTTCGAGGATCAACGACTCCGCCGACTCCTGGTTCAGCCCGACGATGTTGGGAACTCCGAATCGGTTCGTACCCAGCGAGTAGACGATGGTGACCTCGGTGCCCTCGGCCACCTGCTCACCTGCTGCGGGCTCGGTCCGGATGACAACGCCGGCTTCGACCTCATCAGACGCCTCGCCCCGCGTGATTGCGGTCAGCTCGGCGCGTTGGACGATGCGAAGTGCATCGGTCTCTTGTTGGCCTGCGACCTGGGGAACGGTCACCAACTCGCCGCCGGCCACGGTGGTGCTGCTCTCGCTGAGGGCCTGGAACACCAGGAACACCAGAACCGCCAGGGTTGCCAAGAGGGCGAAGGTGCCCACGATGAACGCCAAGTTCGAAGGGGGAGGCTCCTCGAGTTGGCGATACACCTCTTCGGGTGGGACCGTGGCGGGTGGCGGAACCGGGGTCCTGATCATCCTGGTCGAGGCCGAGTCTGTTGGAGGTGGGGGCTGTTGTGGGGTGCCGGTCATCACGAGTGGCTTCTCGCCCTGGAGCAGACGCCACAGGTCGGCGCGCATCGCTTCGGCCGTCTGGTAGCGGTCATCGGGGCTCTTCGCCAGCGCTTTCAGGACAAGTGCGTCGAGCTCGGGGGAGACGTCGTTGTTCAGCGTGGACGGCCTCACCGGTGCCTGGGAGACGTGCTGATAGGCAACGGCGACCGGGCTCTCGCCCCGGAACGGCGCTTGACCGGTGAGCATCTCGAACAGGACCACACCCAGCGAATAGACGTCCGATCGTTCGTCGGCGTCGTGACCCTGCGCCTGTTCGGGCGAAAAGTATGTGGCAGTCCCCATCACAGCCCCGGTCTTGGTCAGCTCCTGGGAGTCGTCCCATGCCCGAGCGATCCCGAAGTCTGTCACCTTCACCGTGCCGTCCGGGGCGAGCAGGATGTTGCCCGGCTTGATGTCGCGATGGACCAGTCCACCTCGGTGCGCCACGGACAGCGCTGCGGCGACCTCGGAGCTGATCTCGACCGCTCTCCGTGGCAGCAGCGATCCGGATGACTTGAGGACCTCCCGAAGCGAGCGGCCGTCGACGAGTTCCATCACGATGAAGTAGGTGGCGTCGAGCTGCCCCCAGTCGTAGATCCCCACGATGTTGGGGTGGGTGAGATTGGCTGCGGCCTGAGCTTCCTTGCGGAAGCGTTTGACGAACGCCTCATCCGTCGAAAACTGGCTGTGGAGGATCTTGATGGCGACCTTGCGGTCGAGGAGAGCGTCCATGCCCTGGTAGACGTCGGCCATGCCGCCGCGCGCCAGGTGGGTCGTGAGCTCGTACCGCTCGGTGAGCGCTGAAGGAGTATCCATGGGAGTCATCAGAGTCTACGGCACCCTTCCGGGCTGTCCGTCGATCGGGCCACCGGCGGTGGTCGTGGTCGGGCGCATCACGAGTCTCCTCTGACGAGGTATCGCTCCATGAGGGATCCGGCGATCGGGGCTGCCACCGAGCCGCCGCTGCCGGATTCTCCCAGCGGTCCACCGTCCTCGAGCATCACGGCGATGGCGATCTGGGGGGCTTCGACCGGGGCGAAGCCGATGAACCACACGTCGGGTTGTCCTGGCTCGGGTAGGGCCGTCCCGGTCTTGCCGGCGACGCGTACCCCGGTGATCGATGCCTGTTGGCCGGTGCCCGAGGTGACGACACGTTCCATCATCTCAGTCAGGACGACAGCGGTGGCCGGTGACATGGGGCGTCCGATCACCCGCGGCTCGGCCACCTCTTCGGCGTTTCCGTCGGCGTCGAACACCTGAGACACGATGTACGGCTGGGCCACCTCACCGTCGTTGGCGACGGCGGCAGCGACCATCGCCATCTGGAGGGGGGTGACACGCACGTTTCGCTCTCCGATGCCACTCTGGGCGAGGGCGGCTGCATCGTCGGTGAGGTCCGACTCGGGGAAGGTCGATTCGGCCAGCGACCAGGGGAATTCGATCGACCGCTCGAAGCCGAAGGACGAGGCGGTCTGTCCGATCGCTCCCGCCCCGACCCGGACGGCCAACTCCGCAAACACGGTGTTGCAGGAGCGGACCAGCGCCGCTTGAAGCGTGACCGTGACGCCGTCACCGCACGGTCCACCGTTGGCGTTGCCGATGGTGGCGGTCGATCCCGGCAACTCGTAGATCACCGGGTCGTCGAAGGCGGTCTCCGGTCCGGCGAGCCCCGTCTCGACTGCCGCAGCGGCGACAACGACCTTGAATGTCGATCCGGGCGGATACAGCTCGGCGCCGGCACGATCCCGGATCGGCTCCGCAGGATCGTCGAGCACCGCCTGCCGGTTGGCGACGGCGGTCTCCCCGAGAAAGGCGTTGGGGTCGTAGCTCGGCGATGACACGTAGGCGAGGATCGCTCCGGTCGACGGCTCGATCGCCACCACGGCTCCCCGGCTCCCTTCGAGGGCGGCTGCGGCGGCTCGCTGGAGCTCGGCGTCGATGGTGACCAGGACGTTCTCGGGCCGGAGATCGCGGCCGAATAGCGCTGCGATCACATCCGAAATGGTGAGATCCCGCCGGCTGCGCAGCTCGTTGCGATAGGCGGATTCGAGTCCGGCTTCACCCACCAGCCGGGACGTGTAACCCACGACATGCGAGAAGGTCGGACCCTCGGGATAGGACCGGAGATAGGCCTGGGGGTCGTCGGGGTCGGGGTTGGATCGGGCGAGCACGCTCCCATCGGACGTCACGATCAGCCCGCGTTCCTTGCCGCTGATGTTGATGGCCGTTCTCACGTTGCGGGGGTCGGAGCGGTAGCCGTTGGCGCCGAGCACCTGGAACCAGGTCAGCGCTCCGAGGAGCAAGCCGAAGCCGAGGAACACCAGCGACGCCATCCGTCGCATCGGACCGTTCATCGTGTCGCCTCCTCGTGTGAGACGGCGAGCAGGAGCGCTACCAGCATGAAGTTGCCGACCAACGCAGACCCGCCGTACGACATGAAGGGGAGTGCGATTCCCGTCAATGGCACCACCCGAAGGACTCCGCCGATGATCAGGAACGTCTGGATGGCGAACACGAATGTGAGCCCGAACGCCAGCAGCTTGTTGAATCGATCGCGCGATCTGAGGGCGATGCCGAACCCCGTGGCGATGGCGAGGGCGTAGCAGCCGAGCACCGCGACGGTGCCGGCGAAGCCGAACTCCTCGCCGACTGCGGCGAAGATGAAATCGGTGATGGCGTTGGGAATCAGCTCCGGCTGGCCGAGGCCCGGACCCGAGCCCGCCAGGCTGCCGGTCCCCATACCGAAGATCCCCTGCGCCACTTGATAGCCGGCGTCCTCGAACGCGCCGAACGGGTCGAGCCAGGCGCTGACCCGCCGCTGGACGTGGTCGAACATCTGCCACGATGCGACACCGCCGATGGCGATCAGCATGCCACCTCCCACCAGGTATCCGCCTTCGCCGGTGGCGACATAGAGCATCGCCACGAAGACGAGGAACAGCAGCAGCGACGCTCCGAGGTCGCGTTGAGAGATGAGGATGCCAAGGCTCCCGAGCCACACCAGCAGGAGAGGTCCCAACTGGCGGGGCTCTGGCAGGGTCAGTCGTCCGATTCTCCGGTGGGCACCCTTGAGTGCCGGCTGGCGGTCGGCGAGGTATGACGCCAAGAAGACCACGAACAGCAGCTTCGCCACCTCACCGGGTTGGAAGTTGAGTTGGGTGATGTAGAGGTCGATCTCGATCCACAGACGCGACCCGTTCACCTCCAAACCCCGGATTGGCAGACTCCCCTCTGATGGCAGCAGCGGCATCAACAGGAGTCCCACGGCGACGAGCAACTGGGTGTTGCGATATCGCCGCAGCGAGGGCAACCCGTTTCGGGCGATCCACGCCAGGACGACCGCTGCCAATGCTGCGCCGATGAGGAGCCACCAGCGTTGTAGACCGGCCCGGAACGGATTGAGCCGGAAGATCTCCACGAAGCCGAAGCCTGCGATGACGGCGACCGGAGGAAGGAGGTGCGGGACGGCTTCGGGAGCAAAACGTCGTGTTGCGACGAACACTCCGCCGAATGCGACCAGCACCGTTCCGAACGTCAGGCCCACCTGGGCGTCGACGGTGCCCTGGGCCGCGAAGTTGACCAGGCTCACCCCGAATGCTGCGAGCGCGGCAGCGCCGACGAGGAGGGTCGGTTGGAGGTCTCTGGTCATGTGACCGAGCCGATCAATCGACCTGGACCACGATGGCGGTGATGTTGTCGTGCCCTCCGGCCCGGTTCGCCTTCTCGACGAGATCCCACACGGCCTCCTCGGGTGTGTCCAGGTCGAGTGAATCGGCGATCGAACCGTCGTCGATCATCACATTGACCCCATCTGAGCACAGGAGTAGACGATCTCCAGAGCGCACTGGTTCCTCCCCGGTGTCGATCTCGATGTCGGGCTGGAGCCCCAACGCTCGCGTGATCAGGCTGCGCTGGGGGTGGGTGGCCACCTCCTCGGGCGTGATCGTGCCGCGGCGGAGGTACTCGGCGACCACCGTGTGATCAGTCGTGATCTGGGTCAGCTCGCCGTCGCGATACAGGTATGCGCGAGAATCGCCGACGTGGGCGTAGCGGACCACGTCATCCTCTCCGAGCTCCATCAACGTGAGGGTGGTCCCCATCCCCGCCAGCTCCGGTCGTTGGTCGATCTCTTCGAAGATGGCGAGATTGGCTGCCTGGACGCGCTCTTTCAGCGACCCCTTGGCCTCCACGGCTCGTTGAGTCGCAACCGCCGATGCCCGTTCGCCTGCGATGTGGCCGCCCATTCCGTCGGCGACCAGGACGACTGTCGGGCCGTCGCTCCTACCGGACGTGAGCGGATGGAGCGAGTCTTCGTTGATCGTCCGGATCCGACCACGGTCGGTCGCCACTGCCCAGTGGTAGCTCATCGGACCTCCATCACCGTCTTGCCGACCTGCACTGCGTCACCTCGATTGAGATCGACCGGAGTGGTCACCCGCCGGCCGTTGACATACGTGCCGTTGGTGCTCCCCAAGTCGTTCACGATCAGGCGCCCCTCACGCGTCGAGAGGCGTAGGTGGAAGTCAGAAGCGTAGGGGTCGTCGAGGAAGAAGTCGGCCTCGTCCGACCGGCCGAGCACCATCGAGTCGGTGACCGTGAAGGTCGCTCCGGACTGGCTGTCCGATTTGACCAGGGCGACTCTGGTCCCACTTCGACGCCTGCGCCGGACCCCGCCGAGACCGAGGTGCGTGGAGATGGAGCGCGCCACCTGCCAGACGAAGAGATACACGAGCCCGAGGAAGATCAGTCGAAGCAGCGTCAGCAACAGGTCTGGCATCAGATCGCCTCGAGCCGGTAGTTGAGGTCGGCGAGGCGGATGACCGATCCGTATTCGCACTCGTTGGCCGACCGGCCAACCGGGGCGCCATCGACGGCTGTGCCGTTCGACGAGCCCAGGTCCTCGATCCTGACGGTTCCCGACTCTGACCAGATTCGGGCGTGCCGCCGGCTGATCTGGTCGTGCTCGAGGACGACATCGGATGATCGATCGCGGCCGATGACGGCCCGATTCACGCTGATCGGGGCAAGCTCGCCGTCTCGCCGGAGAACGGCCCAAGCCGGCCGAATCCCGGCGGCCA
>JAHEIN010000154.1 GCA_024639335.1 bacterium
GGTTGGGCCTTCATCGTCGTCCGTCGCCCCTTCAAGGTGGGAGACCGCATCGAGATTCAGGGCCGCGCAGGCGATGTGGTCGACATCCGTGTGTTCAGGTTCACGATGCTCGAGATCGGTGACTGGGTCGACGCCGACCAATCGACCGGCCGTCTCGTGCACGTCCCGAACGGGAAGGTCTTCTCCGAGCAGGTCACGAACTTCACCGAGGGGTTCCCGTACATTTGGGACGAGATCGGCGTCATGGTGACCTTCGAGTCGAATTGGAGGCGGACCGAGGAGATCGTTGCGGAGGCCATGAGCGAGCACGCACCCGACACGTCCGACGGCACCATCGCCCGCACAATCCGTGAGGCGGCGCACCACTACCTGATCCGTTACACCCACCTCACCCCGAAGACCTATGTGACGGTGAAGGACTCCGGTGTGATGATCTACGGTCGGTACCTGGTCCCGGCGAGACAGCGCCGCCATGTCAGCGATCAACTCTGGCGAGCCATCCTCGATGCCTTCGACACCGAGCCAGCCGTTGACCTCGCCTACCCGACGATTCGCACCGTCATCCCAGACACCCTGAAGCTGGAGCAGGAACGCCGCAACCCGGACTGAGGTGGCTCAACCGCAGTCCACGAATTCGCAGCCGCCTGCCGATAGCGTGACGGCGCACATGAACTCCTTGTTCTCGCTCGTGTCGTCGAACCACCACGTATCGCTGGAGGACCTCGAAGATGCGGTTCTCGACGGGGACGTCCTCATCGACTGCCTCACCGACGAGGAGCTTTTCTGGTTGCGCCACGGCGAGGCCACGACCGACCCGGCCATGGACGAGCCGTACCTGTCAACGCTCGACGCACATTCGCGACAGGTGGCCACGGACTCCGGCCTGCGGTCGCTGATCGCCAAGGGGATGGTCGATGTCGATCCCGAGGAACCGTCGACGTTGGAGTTCGCCGGGGCCTACTCGGTGCTGGCCGACCTGCGCTCGTCGGCGCCGATCGTGACCCGATTGCGACTCGACGTGCGAGGCGACGAGTCCATCCGGTATGCCTTCGGCCTGGTATCGCCTTCGCTCGTGCTCACCGAGGAGGTTGCGGACGGCGGGTTCCACGACTTCATCCTCCAGAGTCCGCCTGCGGCGGCCAGCGCCCTCGGCGCCATCTTCGACCGTCACGGCACGGCCGGGCCGAAATCGGAGCGCCCGGTGCGAGCCGCCCACCGCGACGATCTCACGCCCAACGGCGACGAACTCGCCGACCGATCGATGCACACGGTTCTGCTCAGGTCGACCCGTGGCCAAGGAGGCTCGTCCGATCTCGCGGTCTCCGTGAACGGCACCCGAGACGGTGTGTATCTGTCGTGGAGTGAGAGCGGCGACCGCCCCCACGTACGGATCCGCTTGGGGCGACCGGATCTCGAGGCGGCGGCCCTCGACCTGATTCTCGGTGACTCGCCGCCGGCTTGATCGTCCGGCTCGCCGTGTCGGATCGGCGACATTCGTTGCGGATCCTCGGCCTTCCGTTACGTTGCATCATGCGACATGACCCATAGAAGAACCAAAGCGCCGAGCGAGCGCACTCCCGAATGGCTGATCGGCCTCCTCGCCGCCATCGTCCTCGTGACGGTCGGCTGGTTCTTTCTCCGATCCTTGGGCGCCGGCGACAACCCCGTCCTCGCCGTGGACGCCGCCGCCGAGACCGTGGCGAGCCCAGAGGCCGAATTCGTGCTCTATGACGGCACTCCGGCCAGCTTCGACGACTTCGAAGGCCCACTGGTCGTGAACTTCTGGGCTTCCTGGTGCCCGGCCTGCGTCGTCGAGTTGCCCGATTTCCAGGCCGTCAGCGAGCAAGTCGGCGAAGAAGTGACCTTCATCGGAATGAACGTCTTGCCGGACGACCGCGCGGCCGCCGAGGCCCTCATCGAGCAGACCGGTGTCGAGTACCAACTCGCCGAGGATGACGGCGGCGCGCTGTACACCGAGTTCGGCGGCATCGCCATGCCGACGACGGTCTTCTTGGATACCGACGGCAACATCGTCGACGTCCACTCGGGAACCCTTTTCGAAGACGATCTCAGGGAACGCATCACCGAGCTGTTCGGGGTCTGATGGCGACGATCGCCGACACCCCCAGGGCGTCGGTGTTCGACGATTTGGGGGGTGGCCGTCGCGCCCTCCGCTGGGACGCGCTCGCTCACTGCTTGCAGTCTCGTTCTGGTTCTCGGCATCAGCCGTGGCTCCGGCGCTCACTGCGGAGTGCTCCTGGAGCACCGGCGAGGTCGCCGGTCTGACTTCCTGATTGCAGATCGGGTTCGTCGCGGGGCGCTGGCGATCGCCCTCACCAACCTGGCAGACGTCATTCCGAGCCGTCGGCTCTTCTCCATTGCCGCCGTCATCGGTGCTGGAGGCAACCTCGGCCTGCTGGTGGTCGACTCCCGAAGTCATCCCGCTCGCCATGGTGCTGCGATTCGTGACCGAGGTGACACGTAGCGAGGTGAGGGGGACGGCGCGCACCCTTCAGACTGCGCTGGGGTTTCTGCTCACGCTCGTCCCGATCAGACTCACCCCCGCCGACGGTGTCGGCTGGCGTTGTGGTTTCCTCGCAGCCGGACCAGCCGTCGGCCTGTGGGCGATGCGAGCGTTGCGATCTGCGCGGGCGCTCGCGCAGCCGACCTCGGACTGACGACGATCGACCGGCGCCCGGTGGCGACTCAGTTCGAGAAGAGATGCGTTGCGTGCCAGCCGTCGCCACTCCGCCAGAAGCCGATACCGGCACGGGTGTGCCCCGGGCGCGTCATGTTCGAGTAGTGGCCAGGGCTGTCCACCCACATGTCGTGCATTTTGAGCGCGGCGGCGTCGGGCGTGATCGAGCCGGACGACCACCAGGCGATGTTCTCGTAGTACGGCATCGAGCTGTGTCGGAAGCCCGACTCGTCCATCGTCCGGGACCAATCACGGGCTGCCTGATCGAGTGACGGGTTGCGTTCGAGGCGGCTCAGCCCGAGACCGGCCCTGAGGTCGTTCAGCAGTATGAACGACTCCGCTTCGGCCGCCGACAAGTCGGGCCAGGCGTCACAGAAACCGGAGTAGTCGATCGACACGGACGGTGAGCCGGCAGCTCGATAGAGGAACGTGGCGATCTCGGCGCGAGTGACCGCCCGGTTTGGCTCGAACGTCGTCGGGGTGACCCCGGTCGAGATCCCTTCCGCCACCATCCATCCAATCGGCTCGGCGTAGAAGGCGGTGGCCGGCACATCGGCGAACCCTGCGAGACCCGCAGACGGCGACCCGTAGGCCCGATGCAGGAATGTGGCGATCTCGCCCCGGGTCACGGGCCGATACGGCTCGAAGCGCCCGTCATCGGTTCCCGTCGTGGTCCCCTCGGCCACCATCCACCAAACCGCGGGAGCGAAGAAGTCCGAGGACGAAACGTCGGAGAAATCGGCCGTTGGCGCCAGAGGAGATCCGAACGAACGATGGACGAAGGTGGCGGCTTCGGCGCGGCTCGCCGTGCTGTCGGGATCGAAGCACCCCGGGCGGGTGCCGCTCGAGATGCCCGAGTCGGCCATCCACTGCACTGGGGCGGTGTAGTACGAGTCCTCGGGCACGTCGCCAAACCCGCCGACCGCCTGCACCGGCACGGCGGCAATCATCGACAGGCCCACGAGCAGCGTCATTCGCTTCAGCGTTCTTGTCCACCCACTCATCCGTCCCTTCGATCGACACTTTGTGCGAGGTTCTTGAGCGAAATACCACGGAGAGTGAGGTTCGGGCTGCTCTCGCCCCCTCGGCAGGCTGCGGGGACCCGGGTCGACGCCGCATCATCACAACGGATCACCGTCGAAGTTCGTTTCATCATCCGTGCCGGCACTTCGGTGCCGCCCGCACGCCGGGCGGCTCCACCGTTGCCGAAGTGACGCCATACTCAAGAAGGACCGATAGGAGACCCCATGAGAGAAGCAGTCATCGTCTCGACCGCACGCACGCCGATCGGGAAGGCGTATCGCGGTCTGTTCAACGACACCGAGGCTCCCACGATGGGCGGGCTCGCCATCGCCGCTGCGGTCGAGCGTGCCGGTGTCGACCCTGCCGAAGTCGACGACGTGATCATGGGGTGTGCGATGCAGCAGGGCACCCAATGGCCCAACATCGCGCGCCTGGCGTCGCTCGCCGCCGGACTGCCAACCACGGTGGCGGGCATGTCGATCGATCGGCAGTGCTCCTCGGGGCTGATGGCCGTCGCCACCGCCGCGAAGCAGATCGTCATGGACAACGCTCCGGTCGTCGTCGCAGGCGGGCTCGAATCGATCAGCCTGGTCCAGAACGAGCACATGAACCAGTTCCGGGCGATCGACCCCAAGGTCATCGAGGGGTACCCCGCCGCCTACATGCCCATGATCGACACGGCAGAGGTCGTGGCGGAACGCTACGGGATCTCTCGCGAGGAGTGCGACGAGTATGCGCTGCAGTCCCAGCTGCGAGTCGCCGCCGCCCAGGAGGGCGGCCTCTTCGACGACGAGATCATCGAGGTGACCCGGACCAAGGCCGTCCAGGACCGCGACACGGGTGAGATCTCGAAGGTCGAAGCGACCCTGTCGCTCGATGAGGGCAATCGCCCCTCGACCACTCTCGAAGGGCTGGCGGGGCTCAAGTCCGTCCGCGGCGAAGGCATGAACGTGACAGCCGGGAACGCCAGCCAGCTCTCTGACGGCGCCGCTGCCCTCGTACTGATGGAGGCATCGGATGCCGAGAGTCGCGGCCTGGAGCCACTCGGCTACTACCGGGGGATGGCGGTCGCCGGGGTCGAGCCGGATGAGATGGGCATCGGGCCGATCTATGCGGTGCCCAAGCTATTGGAGCGCAACAACCTGATGATGGACGACATCGATCTGTGGGAGCTCAACGAGGCGTTCGCAGTACAGACGATCTACTGCCGTGACCAGCTGAAGATCGACAACGAGATCTACAACGTCAACGGTGGGGCGATCTCGATCGGTCATCCGTACGGGATGTCCGGCGCCCGCATGGTCGGCCACGCCCTTCTCGAAGGGAAGCGCCGCGGCGCCAAGTATGTCGTCGTGACCATGTGCATCGGCGGAGGTCAGGGCGCAGCAGGGCTGTTCGAAGTGGCGTGATCCCGTCTCGGCAGGGAGAGCTGTTCCTGCTGGAGCGGGCGTTCAGTCCCAGCGAAGCCCCGACCAAGACCGGCCAGACCAGCTCGTCCCGGACCAGCTCGTGCCCGACCAGGACAACCCCGACCAGGACGTGCCCGACCAGGACTTGTCGGACCAGCTGAGCCCGGACCACGACAACCCGGACCAGGAGAGCCCGCTCCACGACGTCCCGGACCACGACAGGCCCGACCAGGAGGTTCCGCTCCAGGAAGTGCCCGACCACGACGTTCCGTTCCAGTCGCCACCGGACCACGAGGTTCCGGCGGCCGAAGCCTCTGCCCACGTCTGAGCGTCCCAGGGCTGGCCGAAGATGTCCTGCTCACCTTCGAGCAGGACGCCGTCGAGCTCGACATGATCGGAGCCGCGGGCCAGTTCGAGGGAGCCGAGTCCGTTCGAGGCCCACTCTGGCTGGTGCGTCCTCGGCAGACCGCGCTTCCTGACCCAGTCGTGGACGTGCGCAAGGTTCGGCAAACCCGCTCCTGTACAGAGCACCGATTGTCGCTTGAGCTTGCTGGCCTCGCTCATCAGCAGGTCCTTGACCTGGTCGGGCGTGGCCTCAGGGCTCTTGTCCAGGATGAGGGCCGCTGCCCCTGAGATGAACGCCGCACTTTGGCTCGTTCCCGATCCGAGCAGATAGCGATCGCCGACGAAAGAGCTCGGGTTCTCATCATGTGCGGATGAGCCGAGAGCTGCGAGGCTGGCGATGGACTCTCCAGGTGCAACGACGTCCACATGGCGCATGACTGTCCCGCAGTTGGAGAAGTCCATGACCGACTTGATCCTCGGCCGGGTCGTTCCACTGTTGGTTGCACCGACGGCGATCACAAACGGGTTGCTGGCCGGGTTCCTGAGCTCAGCGTCGTTTCCGTCGTTCCCTGCCGCAACGACGACGACGATGCCCGCTTTCCAGGCTTGCTCGACTGCATAGGCGAGGGGATCGAGTTCGTAGGGCTGTTGTGAGTCCGTTCCGAATGACAGGTTGAGCACTCGGATGTTCATACCGTCGTCATTGCGATGCTGTACGACCCAGTCGATGGCGGCGATCACCTGTGACACGTCGGTGGCGCCGTCATGGCCGGCGACCTTCACGCTCACGATTCGAGAGTCGGGGGCGACCCCGAGGAATGCCTGGTTGTCGTCGATGGAGGCGTCGTCGTCGCGACCGGCGATGATGCCCGCCATGTGCGTGCCGTGGCCGAAAGTGTCCATGTACCGGAACTCGTCCGACTGTGACTCGAACGAGAGGTCGGGTCCGTTGACGACCTTGCCCGGCCAGGTGAGCCCATTGACCGGGACGACACCGGAGTCGATCAACGCAACGTCGACAGAC
>JAHEIN010000155.1 GCA_024639335.1 bacterium
GTCATCATGAAGGAAGTCGACTCGGCTGCCGGCACAGCCGCGATCCGCCACGCCGGCAGACCGTGCGTGACGGCCGCCATCGATGAGCTGTCGTTCCTCGAACCGGTCTACGTCGGCGACATCCTCACCGTCACGGCGACGGTCAACGACGTCGGACGCACGTCGATGGAAGTCGGAGTGAAGGTCGAGGCAGAGTCACACATGGGTGGTGACAAGCGCCACACGACCAGCGCGTATCTCGTCATGGTCGCGCTCGACGAGTCGGGCCACCCGACCGAGATCCCACCGCTGGTCACGTCCACACCGGACGAAGAGCGCCTGCGCGCCCAGGCGAGGGTACGGAAGGAGATCCGCAAGGAACGGGCCGCCCGAGTGGGTGGAGCCGGACCGGATTGACCACCGTGTCCGACCGTCGGGCCACAAGACTCTTGCATCCAGCTCGCCGGGGTGACCCCAATGAGACCCTATGAGCAACCTGACGCTCGAACGTCCCCGGGCGCTCTCGGAGCCGAGCGTCACCGGATGGATGGTCCTTCTCGCTCCGGTGGCGTTGGTGGCCAGCACCTACCCGGTGTTCCAGCTGGCGAAGCTGTTGTTGGACGATGCCGTCGGCGGCCAGCTCGCATGGTTCGTTGGTATGTCGTTCTATTGGCTCGCCTGGGGTGCGGCCTTTTCGCTGTGGATCCTGGGACCGAGGCGTGTCTGGGAGTTGGTGAGGCCGAGGCGGGCAACCCCCGGGCTCGTGTCTCTCGTTGCCTTTCTGGTTGTGATGGCGGTTGCGGTTCGGTTTCTCGTCCCCGGTATGGGGTACCCCGATGCCACCGCCGGGGCGTTGGCGCTCCTGGTGATCTCGACGTTTGCCAACGGATTCTTCGAGGAGTTGTTCTGGCGTGGCGTCTTCTACCAGACGTTCCGACACAGCCGGTTGCTGCGAGTGATCTGGCCGAGCATCTGGTTCGGTTTGTGGCATCTCGTCCCAGGATCGATCTCTGCCGGGGGTATCGGGGTCGGCATGGTGATCGGGCCCGTGTTCATGGGTCTCTACCTGGCATATCTCACCACCAGGACCGGCACGATCTGGTGGGCCATTCTGGCTCACGCCATCGGCGGCCTGGTGATGATCTCTTGAGTCCGTGGCGCCCGCTCATACACGTACAGCACGAGGCGAACGACGTGGATGAGTGAGCCCACAGCCCCGGATCCATAGGCCAGCCGAACGGTTGCGCTTCTGACTTCGACTTCTGAATCATCCCTCGACGAGAGGAGCAATGCCGTCCCGGCAGCTGCCGCAACGCCGAACGAAACCGATTCGGCGCGAAGCAGCCACATCGGGGTCAGGCCGCCACCGCTCGCCGCCAGCGTCAGGTCCCTCGCCAGCAGAAGGAGGCTCGCGCCCACGAGACGCCGAAGCCTCGCCCGAGTCGTTGGTGTCGTCACCGGCGGGCTCTCTCCATTCGACACGGGCAGCGCCTCGACGAACGTGCCGGCGAGCTCTGGAGAACCGCCTGGGCAGTCACGCTACCGGTCCGCCCGGGCGTCCGACGCCGTGACGGCGCGGAGGACTTCATCAAGCGTCATCATCGACGTGTCTCCGGGCGTCGTCATCGTGAGCGCCCCATGGGCCACGCCGACCTCGACAGCCTCGCCTGGCGGGCAGCCGTCCATGAGCGCCCACACGACGCCGGAGACGAATCCATCGCCGCCGCCGACGCGGTCGTGCACCTCGAGATCGTGGTGGAAACGGCCGATGTGCACCGAGTCCCCCGCGTACACCAGGCCCCCCCAATGGTTGAAGCCCGAGGTCCGAGAGTGGCGCAACGACATGGCGGCCACCTGGACCCTGGGGTACTCCTCGCGCACGGATTGGACGAGGGATGCGAATCGGTCCGGCTCCTCGACCCAGTTCTCGACCGGGCACTCCTCGACATCGAACCCCAGACCGGTCCGGTAGTCCTCGATGCTTCCGAAAAGCACGTCGACGTGCGGCAGCAGCCGCCGATTCACCTCGACGGGATCACGGCCCGGTGCCTGCCACAGCGACAGTCGATGGTTGACGTCATATGACACGATCGTGCCTGCGCTCTGTGCAGCTTCGACAGCCTCGAGTGCGAGGTTCGCCGTCGACGCGGACAGGCCGGCGAAGATGCCGCCGGTGTGAAACCAGCGCACCCCTTCGTCATCGAACAACTTGGCCCAATCGACGCTGCCAGGCGCCATCTTCGAGGCGGCGCTGTTGGCCCGATCGGAGACACCGAGCGGAGGCCGGAGCCCAAAGCCCTTCTCGGTGAAGTTCAATCCGACCCTGGTGAAACCGAGGCCATCGAACGGGACCCAGGAGACATGATCGAGAGCGACGCCGCCGGCCATGATCAGGTCCTCGGCGAGCCGGCCGACTTCGTTGTCGACGAGCGCGGTCACCACGGCAGACCGCCGGCCGAAGACCTTGGACAAGGCACGTGCGACGTTGTACTCGCCACCACCTTCCGATACCCGGAACTCCCTCGCCGTGCGCACCCTCCCCCATCCGGGATCGAGCCGAAGCATCACCTCACCCAGTGCAACGCAGTCCCATCGCACGTCGTCGGGTGCTCGAAGATCGACCGTCACGCCTCCACCTCCATCCGGGCCGAGGTGGCCGCAGCCGAAGCGACTGTCAGTCGTCGGCGCACCTCGCTCCAATCATGCGCGGCGATTGCTGCCGAAGGGAACAGCCATGACCCCACTCCGACGGCGACCGCCCCCGCTCCGAACCATGCGCGCAGTTCCTCATCGGTTGGTGAGATCCCGCCCGACGGGATCGCACTCAACTCGGGGAACACCGAACGAAGGGACCGAAGGAATCCCGGACCTCCGAGGGCATCTGCGGGGAACAGTTTCACGGCGTCACATCCGAGCTCCAGAGCGGTATTGACTTCGGTCGGCGTGGCGCACCCGGGAAACCAGGCGACGCCGGCGGTCTCACACCGCTCGCCGACCTCCGCCGACAGTGCCGGGGAGAAGACGAAGCGCGCGCCGGCCTCGATCGCCGCGTCGGCAGAAGCTACATCGAGCACCGTGCCCGCACCGATCGTCAGCGGCAACTCGGCCGCCTGCGCACGCTCGATCAGCCGGGCGAGCGCCCAAGCAGCCCCAGGCGTCCGGAACACGATCTCCATGACGCTCACTCCCGCCCCGACGATCGCCTCGGCCGCCTGCCACAGGATGTCCGGATCTGCACTCGTCATCAGCGGGACGAGCCCGCTCTCACGGATCGAGACCAATGCCGACTGTGGCGCTCGGCCGGAGTGATTCGACGTCATGGCGAAACTGCCGCCACAGGTGATCGCACTCCTCTGATCCCCGGCTCCACCACGAACAGCGCTCCATCGAGCGGCCCGGGAGGATCATCTGGCGTCGCCCCGACGGCGGCGCTCGTGATGAACAACCGATCGAGATTCGGTCCGCCGAATGCGCACGAGGTGATCCTCGAAGCCGGGAGCTCCACCTCGCCGATCAGGTCACCTGTCGGTGCGTATCGCCGCACCGCCGCACCGCCCCACAGGGCGAGCCACAGGCATCCTTCTGAATCGATGGTCATCCCGTCGGGTGTGCCGTCGGGCTCCTCGATCGAGACCAACTCACGGCGGTTCGAGACTTCGGCCGCCTCCAGGTCGTAGTCCATGACGTCGATGGCCTGGCGGGCGCTGTCGACGTAATAGAGGCGATTTCCATTGGACGACCACGCCAATCCGTTCGAGACGGTCACTCCGCCGAACAGGGTCCGCACGACACCGTCGGTGTGTCGAACGTAGAGGGCTCCCGTGGGCGAGCGGTCGTTGGTGATCGAGCCGGCGACGAAGCGCCCCCCGGGATCGAGGGCACCGTCGTTCAGCCGCTCACCCTCGGCCGTGAGCACCTCGTTGAGGGGTGTCACCCTTGCGCCCTCGAGTGCTGCGAATCCGGTCCGGACGGCGAGCAGATAGTCCTCGTCGCCGTTCAGCGCGAGGGCACCGACTTCCGTCCCGACCGGGATGGTGGTGGTGACCCCCGTCGCCGGATCGGTGAGGTGCACGAGGCCGGCCAGGATGTCGACCCAGGCCACGACGCTCTTCCGGTGATCCCACACCGGGCCTTCCCCGAGCCGGGCATGCATGTCGACGACGACATCGACGTCCCGCCATCGGGCCATCCCGCTACCCGGCTGGTGACTACTGGTCGGCATCGGTTCGCTGATAGACGCGGACATGATCGACGTACATGTACACCGGGAACTGGAGGTCGGGCGAGATGAAGCCGCCGAGCGTGCCGCCGAGGGCGGTGTTGAGGATGATGAAGAACGGCTGGTCGAAGACCCACTCTCGCCCGAACAACGAATCAGGCGTCTTCTCGGCATACTGCTCACCGTCGAAGAACCAGCGAATGCCTTCCTCGTCCCAATCGATGGCGAAGGTGTGGAAGGCGTCTTCCACCGGGAAATCCAGTCGGTTCCAAGTCGTCAGGCCGCCTGCACCTGCGTAGCCGGGACCATGAATCGTACCCAGCACCAGATCGGGTTCCTTCCCGGTGTATTCCATGATGTCGATCTCGCCGACGGTCGGCCACTCGGCGAGTGACGGATCTTCCAGGTCTTCTCGACCGAAGTTGGATCCGAGCATCCAGAACGCCGGCCACGTTCCCTTGCCGCCCGGGACCTTGATCCGTGCCTCGATGTAGCCGTATTGGAACTCCTGGATGCCTTGAGTAAGCATCCTGGCCGAGGTGTAGAAGGACTCCTCGTACTGCTCCTCACGGCCCTCGATGACGAGCAGGCCGTTCTCGACGCGGGCGTTCCCGGGGCGTTCGGTGTAGTACTGGGCCTCTCCATTGCCCCAGCCCCATCCGCCGATGTCGTAGGTCCAATTGCTCAGATCGATCGTGTCGCCGTCGAACTCGTCGCTCCACACGAGCTCGTAGCCCTCGGGTGGATCGATCGGCATCGGATCGGGTATCACGATGGTCGTCGTGGGCGGTGGCGGAAGCGTGGTGGTCGTCTCGGGCGCTGCGGTTGTCTGCGTGGTCGCCGGCGGCGCAGGGGTTGTCTGTTCGGTCTCGGTGGCGGTACCTGCGCAGGCAGCCAACAGCAATGCGGCGGCCAGAGCCGGGTGGGTGATCCGGCGATGCTCGAGGCTCATGGCGTCTCGTTCCTCTCGAGTGACTCGATCTGTCGACTGTCCTTCTCCAACGCCCCGGGACCCGGCGGGCTGAGCTGTGCGGTGATGCCGCCGTCCACGTAGATGACCTGTCCTGTGACGTAGCTCGACTCCGACGATGCGAGAAACGCCACCATCGCAGCCATGTCATCGACCGTCCCCGACCGCCGCAGCGGAATACGTTCCTCGGTGACCCGTCGTTCCGCCTCGTCGACCCCACGCCCCCCCTTGAAGGTCACACCCGGACCGATTGCGTTGACCCGGATGCCGTACTCGCCGAGATCTATCGCCATTGCCAGAGTCATCGCGTTGATCGCACCCTTGGTCACGTCATACGGGAAGCCCCGATGATGCGCGCGAAGTGCGCCAACCGAGGAGATGTTGATGATGCTCCCTCCACCGTGGCGCCGCATGATCGCCGCCGCTCGCTGGGAGCAGAGATACGGGCTCCGGATGTTGGTTGCGAGCTGCAGATCCAGGAGATCGGCGTGCTCATCGAGGAGTCGACGGCGCCGCAGGTCCGCGGCGTTGTTGACCAAGACATCGACCGTGGTGAACCGCTCGACCGTCTCCCGAAAGAGCCGGTCGATGACCGCCGCTTCACGGAGGTCGCCGGTGAATGCCAAGGCTTCGGCCCCTGCAGACCGGAGCGCGGCGACGGTGGTGGCCAGGGTCGCCCCATCGATGTCGGCTGCCACGACCGTCATCCCTTCGGCGTTCAATCGGCTGGCGATCCCGCGTCCGATCCCTTTGGCCGCACCGGTGACAACGGCGACCTTGCCGGCCAGTTCGGGATATCGACCTCCATCGGCTCCGTGTTCTGTCATGGTCGAGCCGAGCTGCCGTCGGGGCGTCGAGTCTGGGTCCACTGCTCGACGATGTCCTCGCAGGGATGCTCGGCGGCGACCGCTTCGTCGATGTCGATGCCGAGACCCGGACCGTCGTTGGGATATAGATACCCGTCTTTCACCTCGGGGAGGCCGGGAAACATCTGGTACTCGAGCTCAGAAGGCTGATACCACTCCTGGATGCCGAAGTTGGGGGCCCAGACGTCGAGATGGAGGTTGGCTGCGTGGCCGATCGGCGACGTGTCACCCGGCCCATGCCAAGCCGTGCGGACGCCGAACGTCTGGGCGAGAATCGCGGCGTTCCTCGCCGGCGTGATCCCGCCGATCTGGCTGATGTGCATGCGGATGAAGTCGATGAGCCGGTCGCAGACCAGCGTGCGCCACTCGTGCGGATTGTTGAACAGCTCGCCCATCGCCAACGGCGTTGCGCACTGGCTGCGAATCGTCTCGAACCACTCGATGTCCTCGGGAGCGAG
>JAHEIN010000156.1:0-3392 GCA_024639335.1 bacterium
AGAACATCCGCGATTCGCGTGTTGGCCAGTGGTGAAGCGCTGATCGCTCTGGGCATGTCGAACGCCGAGATCGCCGGGGAGCAGTTCGTCTCCGAGACCACCGTGAAGACCCCCGTGTCTCACATCCTCGCCAAGCTAGACCTGTGGGACCGGATGCAGGCGGTCGACGCTTTCTACGAGGCAACTCCGGTCACGCCGGCTCTTGACGAGTACCTCGCCGATCGGGACCATTGCCGGGGGCGCCGCGCCGCTCGGAGTGTCAGGATGATCTGAGAATCGATCGGGAGCACTCATGGCGGACCAGGCAATCGAGGTTTCGGCCCTCTCCTATTCCTACGGAGACATCAAAGCAGTCGACGGCGTGTCGTTTTCTGTCGCGCCGGGTGAGATCCTGGGTTTTCTCGGGCCCAACGGCGCGGGCAAGTCGACGACGATCAAGATGCTGACCGGTCAGCTGCAGCCCGAGTCCGGGTCGATCCGGATCCTCGGGATGTCGCACGCCGATCAGCGGGAGCACATCCAGGCGAAGATGGGCGTCTGCTTCGAGGAGAAGAACCTCTATGAAGCGATGTCGGGCGAGGAGAACCTGCGGTTCTTCGCCAGCCTGTTCGGGATCAAAGGAGTGGACACCGATCAAATGCTTCGGAGGGTGGGTCTCGGTGACCGTGCGGGGGATCGTGTCGCAAAGTACTCCAAGGGGATGCGCCAGCGGCTGATGATGGCCAGGACGCTCGTGAACTCACCCGATGTGCTGTTCTTGGACGAGCCGACCGACGGTCTCGACCCTGTCTCGGCGAAGGCGATCCGCATGCTGATCCAGCAAGAGGCGGAGCGGGGCGCGGCAGTGCTCCTCACCACTCACGACATGCACGAGGCGGACGAACTCTCGGATCGTGTGGCGTTCATCAGCGAGGGGCGGCTCCACGCCGTCGACGCACCGGAGAATCTCAAACTCCAGTTCGGCGAGCGGTCGGTCAAGGTGCGAGTTCGGACCGGCGACGGTGTCGATGAACGTGCCATCGCGCTGGACGACTCCAGTGCTGCGGACTTTCTCAAGTCTGCGGTCGAGTCCGATGGGCTGATGACCATCCACACCGAGGAAGCGACGCTGGAGGCGATCTTCATCGAAATGACCGGAAGGGGGCTGGAGGGATGAGCAGGCCGGTCTCCCACGCAACGGTGATCGCTGCGATCGTGCGCAAAGATCTCGCCGAGTATGGGAGGGATCGACTCTGGACGTTTCTCACGGTCCTCGTGATCATCGTCGTCGTTGCGCTGTTCTGGATCTTGCCCGATGACGTGGAAGAGTCGATCAATGCCGGGATCTCGGGACTCGAACCGACGGCTCTCGTGACGCTCGACGAGTCCGAGGAAGGTGTGCTTCCCATCTCCTTCGAGTCGGAGCAGGACTTGCGGTCGGTCGTCGCAGGGGACGCCCAAGCCTGGTCCACCGGTGGTCGGACGCTGGTCGTGGCCGAGGGCGCGGAACCGCCGCCCGGTGGGGAACGTGTGGACGTCTCGATCGGCCTGGCCTTCCCACCAGATTTCGTCGAGGCCACGTCCGCAGGACGAGCGACCGACGTGACGGTCTATGTCGATGGCGCCGTACCCGACGAGATCGAGAATGCGATGGCCAGCCTGGTGAGAGAGATTGCCTTCGGTGTCACCGGTGAACCACTTCCGGTGGCGAACGACGGAGTTGGTGAGACCTTCGTCGTGCTCGGCGAGGATCGCGCAGGCAACCAGGTCTCCGCGAGAGAGGGATTCAGGCCGATCTTCGTGTTCCTGATCCTCATGATGGAGATGTTCGTGATGGCGTCGCTCATCGCCAAGGAGATCCAGGACCGGACCGTCACTGCAGTGCTCGTGACACCTGCGACGGTGGGAGATGTCCTCGCCGCCAAGGGGATCGCCGGGGCATTGAGCGGTCTCGTCCAGGCCGTGATCGTATTGCTGGCGATCAACTCGTTGTCGCCGCAGCCACTGCTGATCCTGACCCTCATGCTGCTGGGCTCGGTGATGATCTCTGGCACGGCCATGCTCGCCGGCTCGTCCGGGAAGGACTTCATGAGCACGCTGTTCTATGGCATGGCGTACATGGTGCCTCTCCTGATTCCCGCCTTTGCGGCGCTGTTTCCCGGCACCGCCTCGGGGTGGGTCCGTGCTCTACCGTCGTTCCCGCTGGTTCAGGGCCTGGTCGACGTCACGACCTACGGAGCCGGCTGGTCCGAGACCATGGGTGAGCTGTCAGCTCTCTTGGCATGGTGTGTTGGGCTGTTCGCCCTCGGTTTCGTTGTCTTGAGGAGAAAGGTGGAGTCGCTGTGAGCCTCGCACGCACGCTCGAAGTCCTCAAGAAGGATCTGCAACTGGGGCCGCGGTCGCCGATCTTTCTCTGGGTCCTGCTGCTCCCGCTGCTGATCACGTTCGTGCTTCAGGTGACGTTCGGTGACCTGTTCGATCCGCAGCCCCGTCTGGGGATCGTCGACCAGGGGTCTTCGGCCATCACGACCGAAGTCGGGGAGATGTCTGGCATTGCGCTGACCGTTCTCGACGACGTCGACGACCTGAAGACACAGGTCGAGGCGAACGACCTCGACGCCGGCCTGGTCCTGCCGGACGGCTTCGACGACGCTGTCCGGTCAGGAGCCCGCCCGCCGCTCGAGTTCTATGTCGGCGGCGAGAGTCTCGCCTCGAATCGTGTGATCCTCGCAGTGACCACCCTGGACATGGTCCGCCAGGTCGAGGGCAAGGCTCCGCCGGTGGAGGTCGACGTGGTGTCGTTGGGAGACGAGCTGCTGCCGCTGTCGGTCCGGTTGGTGCCGTTCGTCGTGATGTATGCCCTGCTCATCGCAGCTGTCTTCCTTCCTTCGTTCAGCATCGCCGACGAGCGGGAGAAACACACACTCGATGCTCTCGTCGTGACGCCGGTCAAACTGTCGGAGGTTGTGGCCGCCAAGGGCGTTCTCGGCTTCGGGCTGGCGGTCGCGATGGCGGTCGCCACGTTGTGGCTCAACGGGGCTCTGTCGGTCCAGGCGATCGCACTGCTGGTCGTTCTCGTCATTGCCGGTTTGCTGCTCACTGAGATCGGGCTCATCTACGGCACGGCGTCGAAGGACGTGACGGGGGTCTTCACGCTCATCAAGGGGACGGGCTTCATCCTGCTGGCGCCGACCATCTTCTACATCTTCCCCGACTGGCCACAGTGGATCGCCAAGCTGTTCCCCACCTACTGGGTGATCAATCCGGTCTATGAGGTCGTCATCAACGGTGCCGGTCTGGGAACCGTGTGGGGCGAGTTGGCGATCGCAGCTGCCGTGATCGTCGTGATGATCGTCCCGCTCCGATACCTGATCGGTCGTCTCGAGACCAAGCTGGCGATCGCCGCCTGACGG
>JAHEIN010000156.1:3492-6453 GCA_024639335.1 bacterium
TTCTCGCCGCGGCGGCGTTGACCGGCGGCTCGCGGATCAGCTCGATTGGAGGCCGTACCAGGGTTCGGTGTTGAACTCGCTCTCGAGCAGGTTTCGGTCGTCCTCGTCTTCGATCGCAGTGGTGAGCGCGCGGGCGATCTCGAGGTGACCGATGGCCGACTCGCGGTCGCCGGCTCCGGCCAGGGCTCTGGCGAGGGCCTCGTGGGCGAACGGCGCATCCCAATCCGACATCGCCTCTGAATGACTGTCCACGAGTTCGAGGCACCGGCGGGCATGACGGAGGGCGGTCACGGTGTCACCGATACACGTGGCTGCTCGAGAGATCAGGTGCTCGCCCCTGGCGGCGTTGGCGGCGTCACCGATCTGGCGCCAGTGCCAGGCCGACGCAAAGGCGGAGTACAGGAATGCCTCCTTCTCCGTTTCTGGCGTATCCGCCGGAATGGGCCCCAGCGAGATCACGTCCCATGCTTGGTTGTTCAGGTGAGCGCCGAACCAGCGGTGCAGGTCGTTGGCCTGGACCATCGTGGCGCCGACTTCGGTGCGGAGGTGGTGCCAGCTCTCGAAGCCGTATTCGGCGGCGATGGCGGCTTTCGCCTCGGACAGCGTGAAGGAGGTGGTCGATGGTGCCTCGTGGTCGAGCATCGTGACGCGACGGATCGCGGCCTCATCGCCCGATCGAATAGCTGCGTGAAGGGCCGTGGCCTCGGCCTCGAGCGCGGCGAGACCGACGGCATCGGATGGAGATCGTGTCTCGGTCATCGCTGCTCCTTGGGGCCTTCGCGAAAGATACCCGCCAGAGCCATGCGATGCACCGAGATGTGGCGCGCCCGTCAGGAGGCCACGAGCGGCGTGTCTTCGGCATCCGCTTGTTCGATGCCTTCGCTGGGGAGGAGGGCCGGGATCACGATCAGCGCGCTCAGGGCTGCAACCGTCATCGAGACCCACATGATGCCGGAGATGTGATGGTGTGGCCGCAGCGGAGAGAAGAGCAATGCAGTGAGGGCGATGGCGATTCCGAGCGCGTTGGCGGCGATCGGCCGTCCAGCCCGATCGATGGCTCGCAGCACGTATCCAGGCCCGTCGTCGCGGGCGTGGTCGATGGCCGCGACGAAGTGGATCGCGTAGTCGATGCCGACCCCGATGACGATCGACGAGGCAATCGCCGTGATCAGGTTCAGTTGGATGCCCGAGGCTGCGATGAATCCGAGCAGGGCGAGAATCGTGAGGAGGAGTGGTACGAGTGCCACGAAGGTCGGGCGGATCTTGCGGTATGTGCCGAACAGAAGGATGGCCACGAGGATGAGTGCCGTCACAACCGACCAGACCTGGGCGCCGAGGATGAGGCGGGCCATCTCGTCCCATAGGACGGGGAGGCCGGTGATGATCGTGACCTCATCCCGCTCGTCGGCGAAGTCGAGCCAGCCGCGCAGGTCGTCCGCCGTGAAGTCCGTAGGCAACAGGAGGAAGCGCAGACCGTCTTCGGAGACCAGGTCGCCCACGGGGAGTTCGGCCTGACCGGTGAGTGCAGCGGTACCGACTTCTGGAGGGAGCGCTGCGACGATATCTGTGGCAGAGAAGACCGTTCTGACCCCCGAGAGGGCTTCGAGATCGGCCTCGGCGGCTCCGACCCGTTCGAGCGATTCCTGCGGGCTCGACGGATCGAAGGCGAATTCGCCGACGAGCGGCGTCCCACCGCCGAACAGTTCTTCGGTCTTGTCGAACGCCAGCCGGACTTCGTCATCGGCGTTGAACATGAAGAGTGGGTCGGAGTCCACATCGAGCTGCGGGATGAAGATCGCGGCGAAGATCACAACCACTGTGACGAGAGCCGGGGCGGACCAGCGGCGTGCGACCAGCCAGCGAAGACCGTCGGTCACGCGGTTTCCGAGCAGAGGCGTTCTCGTCGCCGGTCCGGCCCCTGTCTCGACAAGCAGCGCGGGCAGGCTGAAGAACGAGATGATCCCTGCGAACACGATCCCGATCGCCGCAAACGTTCCCAGTTGTCGGATCGGTCCGATGTCGGTGGCGAGCAGCGACAGGAACCCGACGGCCGTCGAGACGGTTGTGAGGATCATCGGTATCCCGACCTCGCGAAGCGTCGAGGTGACTCGCTCGATGGGTTCGTCGGTCTCGGCTGAGACGTCTTGATAATGGGCCACGAAGTGAAGGCCGTCCGCCGAGCCCATGACGAGCACGAAGATCGGGACGATCACGGTGACGATGTCGATCTTCGTGCCGATGCCAGAGATGAAACCGAACGTCCACAACGAGCCCAGCAGCGCGGGCACCAGTGCGAGGACGCTGAGTCGGCGCTCACCGATGTTGGCGTAGAAGGTGACAACGAGCAGCACCATCACGACCGGCGGGATGAGCAGCAGGAACAGGGAGAGGATGTCGATGATGGCGGCGTAGATCGCCGGATTCCCTGCCACGGTGATCTCGGTGCCGGGAGGCGCCTCGAGGTCGCCGATCGCTCCGGCCAGGCCGATGCCGTCGTCTGTGGGGACGACGAGCAGGAGCGTGTCGCTCCCGTCTTCGGAGAGCAGGAGTTGGGTGAGGGGAGAGTCGGTCAGGCGGGAGAGGGCGAAATCGGGGAGGGCGGCAATGGTGTCGGTCGTGATTTCCGATCCATCGAGAGGGTTCGTGTCCGGAACGATCGACGCGATCGAGGAAACGGTGTCTAGATCGCCGATCTCATCGCGAAGCTCGAGCAGTGTCAGGAGTGCGTCGCGCTCCGCGAATGTGCGATCACCATCCAGGCTCAGGACGACGTTGACCGGGTCTGCGGTCCCGTACTTCTCCTGGAGAGCGGCGAATGCCTCGCCTCGCTCGTTTCCATCGGTGAGGAACGAGGCCACGTCGGCATTGAACGAGATCCGGAACAGCGCCACGACTGCCACCACGGTGACCAGGGCGGTGAGAGCCAGAATCCTCTTGGGCTTCGTGGCGATCAGCGTTCCG
>JAHEIN010000157.1 GCA_024639335.1 bacterium
GCCGACGACCAGACCAGCGTCGGAACCCACGTCAACGTCAGCCACGATGCGGCCGCCCGAGGGGGCGAGGAAGTCGAGGTGACCTGCGAGCTGATCGAGGTCGATCGGCGGCGCCTCACCTTCCTGGTCGAAGCCAGAGTGGGCGACCGCATCATCGGACGGGGAACCCACCAACGTCACATCGTCGACCGGTCCCGCTTTGCCCGCTGAGGATCAGCGGAGTCTGCCGAACTCGTTGATGTCGAGCCGGAGTGATCCGCCATCAGTGACGGTGAGTCGACCGTCGATGTCCTCGTAGCGGACCTCGTCGATTGCCGTGTCTCGCGGAACCACATTGACCACGAAGCCACTCGAACCGATCGGGATGATCCGGGTCCGTCGCTCCGAACCACGGACCCAGGTCGATGAGGCGGCGTCGTGGACGAACACGTATCCCCTCACGCGCATCGCCGTGACATCGGCGCCCTGCACCTCACCGACGAAGTGCCGGCGCACGTCGCCTTCGAAGAGCCGCCGTTCGATCACATGAACCTTCTCGCCTGGATCCAGGAACATCGGCGTCTCCTTCGTAGTTGCCGGCTCGTCGAAGATACGTCGCGAGACCCGTTCAGATGATCATTGCGATGAGGGCCGCCGACCAGAGGAGACTCTCGGCGATCAGCACCTGCGAGAGTCGAGCACCGCTCCGGCGTGCCGCGCTCAGGTCTCCGGATGCCACGTCTGATCGCAATTGGTTCGATGCAGGCCTGGCGACGATCGCACCGATGACGATCGCCGTCAGCACCAGTCCGAGACCGACCCAGACCCCGACTCCCACAGATGCCGCCCCGATCAAGAGAACCAACAGGCCTCCGGTGAGAAGCGTCCCCAATCCCGTGGCGATTCCGAGGATTTCGGCTCTCGCCAGTCGTTGCATGAGTCGGTGTGCCGTTTCGACGTCCCTGAGCGAGGATCGCAGGTCGGAGGGGATGAGCAGCTTGTGTCCGAACCAGGCGGCGGCGACAGCGATGTGCAAGATCTTCATGAGTGTGATCATCTCGTCTCCATCACTGTCGCCTGCATAGGTCGTTCATCTGTTCGAGTGTCGCCTGTTCAGCCCGTGACCTCGAGCGTTCCGGTCATGGACTCGTGGCCCGGGATGGTGCAGACGATCTGGTACTCGCCGGGCTCCACCTCTCCGAGGTCGATGCGCCGTGACTTCGATGCGGGCAGCTGAATCTCGATCCCCAGGTCAGGAACGGCCAGCGTGTGGTGCGCGAAGTCACGGTTGTCGATCCACAGCCCGCTGGCCGTGGAGGCGTCGTATTCCACCACACCGGGGGCCCACGCAAACCCCTCTGCGTCGACGGTCACGTCGTCTGCCAGCGGGCGGTCGGACGGCGCGGTTACCGAGACAACGAGCGAGACGCTCAGGCCGACTACGAACACAGTGACTGCTCGGTTGAGCGACGTGCGAGCCGTGGTAGCAGACCATCCTCTGAGTTCTCCGACACCTCCGGCCACCGCCAACGCGATCGCCAGCGTGACGAACAGCTGCGGGATGAAGGAACCCGCCGAGTCGAGGTGGCTGAAATCGGAGCTTCCGAAGACGAGGTTCGGCACCATCGTCAGAGCTGCGAACACGGTGAATGCGATCAGTCGTCCCCGATGTTCGGAGTCCACGAAGACGAGCGAAACTGCGTAGATCGCGGCCAGGGTGATGAGGATCGGGTCGAAGAACCCAGATCCGAGTTGAAGCGCAACCGCCCAGACGACGAAACCCGCCGCTCCGATCCGGGCCAGTGTGAGCCAGGTCCGTTCCGTCCTGGTTTCGGATGATTCGGCGGTCTGAAGCGGCACGATCGTTCCTTTCGTCGCTATTACTTCGTGTTCGACCACCGTCTCTCGGGAGCCGCCGGCGGGCGATGGGGTCAGCAGGTATCTGGGGGTGGGGGTTTCCCCACTTCCTGGGCAGATACCGGCCGGTCGCCAAGTCACGCAGTCTTCGGAAGGTGAGCCGAGAAGACGGCGACCGAGCCGACGACCTCGATCGTGTGCTGCATGAAGTGTCGATCGAGAAGCGCGCTGAGCATCTCGGCGTCGTCGGCCAGATTGTCGAAGATGCCCCGACGGTTGTTCGCCTTCAGGGCGCGCGCCGAGAGCCAGGTATGGAGCGAGGGAGTGCCGAGCACGGTCGCGCCGAACAAGACACCGTCCTCGGTCAGCACGGAGGCGGCGTTGGCGACGGCGGCCGACTTGTGGTCGCTCGAGCTCGGCAGGCAGTGGATGACGTAGTTGAGCGCCACCGAATCGAACGGCCCGTCGATGGGAAGCGTTTGCGTCACATCGCCCTGCACCAGGGTTGGCTGCATGTCGGACAGCCGGGCTGCGCAATGTGCCAGCACGTCCGGGTTCGGGTCGAGCAGTGTGATAGCGGCACCCATCGGTGCCGCTTCGAGGAAGTAGCCAGTCCCCGGGCCGACATCCAGATGTCTCTCTCCGATGAACTGGGAGTAGTGATCGATGAGCCGTTGGGTTGGGCAGCGCCAGACGACCTTGCCGAAGAAGCCCAGGACCAATGGGTCGTAGATCCTGAGGAACGATCTCGTGTAGTGGGCCTGACCGGGATAGGCCGGATCGTCTGGGGTGAGGAGCGAGCTCATATGACGTACGTCTTTCCCGCAGCGGCCACTGACAGGGCGCCGTGCTGCTCCGGCAGCTCCCGGACGATCCGATCGATGTCCTCGTCGGTCCGTTGCGGGTCGTGGTGGAACAGAGCGAGCGCCGCTACGTCGTGTCGCGACGCCAGGTCGACTGCGTATTCCACACTCGAGTGACCGAGGTACGCCTTCTGCTCCATCTCGGTCGCGGTGTGCTGGGAGTCGTGGAGCAGCAGCCCGGCATTCGCAACCAGATCGACCGGTTCGTCGGTAGCGGCCGACAGCCAGTAGTCGGAGACGTAGGCCAGCGATGAGGATCCTTCGCCGACGCGGTACCCGAAGGTGCGACCGCCCTTGTGGGGAATGTCCTGGGCCAGGACATCGAAGCCTGCGATGTGATGCTTGCCGGCTTCGAGAGCGTGGAACCGCCACGTTCCTCGCAGCTGGTCAGGAGTGATGGGGAAGTGCGGTGGCCCCATGGCACGGGAGATCAGCTCGACCGGGTCGAACTCCTGGGCGGGGAGGTACAGATCCACCACCGCATCGTCTCGGTCCACGGCCGGCGCGAACGGCAGCCCGTGGGTGTGGTCCCAGTGCAGATGGCTGAGCAGGATCGATCCCCTGAACGGATCATCTCCGAGCCGGTCTGACAATCGGCGAAGACCGGTACCGGCATCGAGGACGAGGCTCGGCGAGGCTCCCGTCGCCGAGACTGCCACCGAGGATGTGTCGCCGCCGTACCGGGCGAACGCCGACCCGGTCGCCGGCGTCGAGCCCCGGCAACCGAGGATGGTGACCTCCACTCAGCTCTTCTCCCGACGATGTCCGGATGCCACCTCGGCCAGGTCACGAGTGTCGAGCGCATCGGGGCCGACTGCGGCGACCTTGGCTGTTGTGGTTGCCCGTACTGTCGATGTTCGTGCGCCCCCTTCCAGTACGGCCCGCTCACCGACGATGGCTCCGGGACCGATCTCGGCTACGACCTCGCCGTCGACTTCGACGTCGAACATGCCGTCGAGCACCAGATAGACCTCGTTCCCCGGCTCGCCCTGGGTCGTAAGATGATCGCCTTCGCCGAGTTTGCGGATCTTTGGTTTCTGCCCCATCAGCTCGCCGGACAGGGCGCGCTCCATCTCGGTTTCGACGTCGGCCATCACGGCGGCGCGCTCTACTCCGCCCCATGGGGACCGATCGTGATCGTGCACCCGGGTCCATTCGGACCAGTCGACCACTCCGCTCTTCTCCACCAAAGAACCTGAGCTGTCGTAGATCCAATGGCGGGGGAACGGTGATGCCCCGACGACCTCGTGGCGGACCGTACCGTCGGCTCCGATCTCCAATCCCAGGGTGACCCAGGTGGTGGGACCGGTGATGCGGATGTATGGGGGTCGGTCGATTCTCCGCGGGAGCGGGGCTCCGGTCCGGGCGCCGACGGACTGGACGAAGCGAGCCACGCCGTGCTCGATCACTGGATTCTTCTGCAGCACGGGAAAGCCGATGCCCGGGAACGTCACCTTCGCCGGCCCGATCCCGCCAGTAGTCGAGCCGACTACCGCCCGACCGGAATAGCCGGCATCGACGATCTGGCCGTCCTCCACCTGGATCCATGCCGCCAGACGGTTGGCGGCACGCAGCCGGTCGGCCTTCTTCAGCTCATCGAGCATTCCGTCGCTCACATGGTCCGGCGGCGCCGGGTCGTAATGCCCGATACCCAGGTCCATCGGGAGCCGGTTCACACCGGTGATCGCCTCCGATGGGATCCAGCTGACCGAGGTCACCGATGATTCGATTCGCATGAGCTCCTCCTGGGCTTGGTCTGGCTCGTGTCGACAGCGTGCGTCGAATGTCCGTGCCGCGTCGAGGGTGTGGGCACGTGAAGCGGGGTGTGGGAATCCCCACCCCGAGAACCGGGCTCCCCCCCTGTTGGCCTGGCTCCCGGCTCGGCACCATGGCCTCATGACGATCTCGGTGTTTCTGGCGGACGACAACCTTCTTGTGCGAGAAGGCGTGAAGGCGCTGATGGAGCTGTCCGACGACCTCGAGGTGGTCGGCGTGGCGGAAGACTTCGACGGTCTCGTAGAGGGAGCCACGGCTGCCCAACCCCAAGTGGTCGTGACCGACATCCGCATGCCGCCCGACTTCAGCCGAGAGGGGATCGAGGCAGCCAAGCTGGTCCGCAAGCGTCATCCGGGAACCGGCATCGTCATCCTGTCCCAGTACGACGATCCCGAGTACGCGGTCGCCCTGCTGTCCGACGGCGCCGCCGGGTACGCCTACCTCCTGAAGGACCGGGTGGCAGAGAGTGATCAATTGGTCCGGGCGATCCGTGAGGTAGCGACCGGTGGGTCGATGTTGGACCCCAAGATCGTCGAGGCGCTGACCCGGCCAGTGACATCGGACGGGCTGCTGGACCAGGCCGAGGAGCGGCTTCTGGACATGGTGGCGGAAGGAACCCCGATCAAGGCCATGGCCGTCGCGCTTGCCACCACGCCCGCCGACGTCGACTCGCAGATCGAGGGGCTGTTCGTGAAGCTCGCCCAGGGGCTGAGCGGCGGGGACCACGCCGCACTCGAGCGGCTCCGCACGCTGCAGCGAGCCATCGCTGAGCGAGAGGAGCAGGGCGAAGAGCTCTCGCGGCTCCTGCCGGGCGGATTGGCCGAGAAGCTTCGGCGCGACGGGCGCAGGATCGGCGAAACCGAAGAACTCGAGGTCACCGTGTTGATGTCGGACATCCGGGGCTACTCCGGCATCGCCGAACGGGCCAATCCCACCAGCCTGGCCGGCCAGCTGAATCGGCATCGCGCAGAGATGAACCGTGCAATCATCGCCCACGGAGGCACGGTCATGCAGTTCGTGGGTGACGCAGTGATGGCGGTGTTCGGCGCGCCCGACCCGATGGTCGACCACGCCGAGCAGGCGACGGTCGCAGCGACCGCCATGCACGAGGCGCAGGCCAAGGTGAACGCGGAGTGGTCTGAGCACGGTCTGGAGCCCTTCGGTCTGGGTATCGGCGTGTCCACGGGTCCCGTAGCGGCAGCTCTTCTTGGATCCGAGGAGCGCATCGAGTACTCGGTGGTGGGCGACACGGTCAATCTCACCCAGCGTCTCCAGCAGTGGGGCGAGCCGGGCGAGACCGTTCTCAGCGAGCCCACGTTCGCCGCGCTGCCTGCGAAGCCGGACTGTGACACCTTGGAGCCCGCCACGGTCAAGGGCCGCGCGGCGCCCGTAGCGGCGTTCCGGTTCCCAAAGCGGTCGCCATGACTGCCTCCGCAAGCCGCGTGACACTCCGGGCGATCGTTCTGATCTCGCTCGTGATTGCGAGTGTGTCGTTCGCGACGATGCTGGTTCGATACGGCGTCGGCCGGCTGACTGAAAGCGACGTCCCCACTGTCCTCATGATCGCCGTCGGGCTCGGCGCGGTGGTGTGGGTGGCAAGCGGCCAACAGCCGCGCAATCGACTGCTCTGGGTACTCGCCACTTTCACTGCGACCACTGCCTGGTTTGCAGCTACCACCACTGCACGCTCGGTACTCGTTCCCGACTTGCCATTCCGCCTCACGGTTGACGTGGTGGTCCCCGCCGACTTGCCAAGGGCTGCGGCCTGGCTGGAGTTCGCCGCCTTGCCAATCGGGTCATTCGGCTCGTCGCTGCTGCTCACGTTCGGGCTGTTGCTGTTCCCCGACGGGAGACTCCC
>JAHEIN010000032.1 GCA_024639335.1 bacterium
TCTCGGCGATGGGTGCGTTGCGGATGGCCTCCACGTTGTCGAGCGCCGACTTCGCTTCTTCTACCGCATCGTCGAGTGCGGCTTGAGACGCGAATCCTGCCGCCCGGTCCACAGCGAAGAAAACGGCCTGCGCGTTCGCCGCCCGGGCGATCGAAGCCGAACCGAGGGCCGAGTTCGTCCAGTGCAGGTGCCGCGCGTTGACCGCCACTCGCTCGGTCGTGTTGGATGTCGCCAGCACGAGCAGCACGCTCGCAGCAGTCAGAACGGAACACGCTCCGATGGCGATCGCTAGAACGCGAGATCGGGATTGGCGGCTGTTACTCACCCTTCCTTCATCGGCAGAAACGGGATTCAGCCAAGCATCAACCCGAAAATCCCTGCCGAACTAGTCAGAGCCTACGTCGGTGTCCAATGGCGCAGGTCTGGGGTCCCTCGAGGCCCGCCGGCACGGCGGGCGGCGCCAGAAGCGCATGAGTCGGCCGCTTATGAGCGCCCCAGTGCGTAGAACTCGTCGTTGGGGCGCATCGAGAGGAAGTTGGCCATCCGGTTCGACATGGCGAAGAAGGCCGACACACCGGCAATGTCCCAGATGTCCTCGTCGGAGAACCCGTGCTCACGCAATAGCACGAAGTCATCGTCGGTGATCGATGCGGAGTCGAGCGAGACCTTCAGCGCGAAGTCGAGCATTGCCTTCTGCCGGTCGGTGATGTCCGCCTTCCGATGGTTGGTGGCGAGTTGATCGGACAAGCGGGAGTCCCTAGCGCGGATCCGCACGATCGCCCCGTGAGCCACGACGCAATAGAGACAGTTGCTCGCACCGGAGGTAGTGACGACGATCATCTCCCGCTCGGCCTTGGTCAGGCCGCTCTCACGCTCCATCAGGGCATCGTGATAGGCCATGAACGCCCGGAGCTCGTGCGGTCGGTGGGCCAGTGCGAGGAACACATTGGGAACGAACCCGGTCTTCTCTTCGATCGCTCCGATGATTCCTCGCAGGTCGGCGGGGAGGTCGTCCACGTTTGCGATCGGATAGCGGCTGATGGCTTCGCTGCTCATGACTTCACCTTCACGATCGTTCTTCCCTTGATGCCGCCCTCGAGCTGGCGCCTTGCCAGTTCGAACAGACCCTCGAGCCTGACCTCGGCGCTCATCTCTTCGAGCAGGTCGAGATCGAGATCGGCAGCGAGCCGGCCCCAAGCTTCCATTCGTCTCGGCCTCGGACAGTGAACCGAGTCGACTCCAGCAAGCGTCACGCTGCGGAGGATGAACGGCAGGACCGTTGCGGGCAGGTCCATGCCTCTGGCCAGCCCGCAGGCTGCGACCGTGCCGCCGTACTTCGTCGAGGCGAGCACGTTGGCCAGCGTGTGACTGCCGACCGAGTCGATGGCTCCGGCCCAACGTTCCTTTCCCAACGGGCGGCCCGGTTCGGACATCTCGGCTCGGTCGATGATCTCGGATGCGCCCAGTCGACTCAGGTACTCGTGCTCTTCGGTCTTGCCGGTCACAGCGATCACGTCGTACCCGAGCTTGGCGAGGATGGCGACTGCGACGCTGCCCACGCCACCGGTGGCCCCGGTCACGACGACCGGTCCGGACATCGGGCTCGCCCCGTGGTCTTCCAGGGCCAGCACACACAGCATCGCGGTGTAGCCGGCCGTCCCGATCGCCATTGCCTGTTGGGTCGTGAATGCCGATGGCATGGGAATCAGCCAGTCGGACTCCACCCGAGCCACCTCGGCATAGCCACCCCAGTGTGTCTCGCCGACACCCCAGCCGTTGAGCAGAACACGATCACCTACTGCGAACTCCTCGGATTCGGAATCGACCACGGTGCCGGCGAAGTCGATGCCCGGCACCATCGGGAACCGCCGAACGACCGGCGAAGCACCGGTGATCGCCAGGCTGTCCTTGTAGTTGAGCGTCGAGTACTCGACACCGACGGTCACGTCGCCGGCAGGGAGGTCGGCGGTCGAGATGTCTGTGATCTGTGCGGTGTATCGGTCGTCGGCCTTGTCGACCAGGATCGCCTTCATTGCAGGTCGCTTCCGATTCGAGGACGGGTGTTGTGCAGTCTCATGTTGTGCAGTCTCACCTCAGAGAATGGCAGACGCGCTCAGGAAACGGGTAGATGTCGCTCATCGGCCGCACGATCATCGTGATGGACTGACGTTCACCGTAACGAGCAGGAAAGGGGTCGGCTCGATCGCCTGAGACTCGATCGGGACCGGCGGCGCCGGCATCGCCTAGCATCACCGCCGCAACCCACAGGAGCGGGCGATGATCTTCTCAGACCGGACAATCAAGGAAGCGATCGACTCTGGCCGTATCGAGATCGACCCGTATGAGGAATCCTTCGTTCAGCCGTCGAGTGTCGACCTCCGGTGCGACCGCGCATTCCGGGTATTCGAGAACCACAAATACTCCAAGATCGATCCCCGAGCCGTCCAGGATGACCTCACGACCGAGGTGATGGTTCCGCTGGACGAGGCATTCATCCTCCACCCCGGAGAGTTCGTGCTCGGAGCGACGCTGGAACGAGTCCGCCTCGGCAGCGACATCGTCGCCCGCCTGGAGGGCAAGTCCAGCCTCGGGCGACTCGGCCTGCTGATCCACTCGACCGCTGGGTTCGTCGACCCCGGATTCGACGGGTACCTCACCCTGGAGCTGTCGAATGTGGCCAACCTTCCGATCGCCATCTACCCAGGCATGCGAATCGGCCAGATCAGCTTCTATCAGATGACCACCGACGCCGACCATCCGTATGGGTCGAGCGAGGCGGGATCCAAATACCAGGGCCAAAGAGGGCCCACCCCATCGCGGAGTCACATCGACTTCACGAGATGAGCAACCCTCAGGTGCTCGAGGCGATCGCAGCCTCGCAACGTCTCCTCGATCGAGGCGACATCGACGCCGCCTTGCGGGTGCTGGAAGACCATCACAGCGATGTCGCCGACCTCCAACGTGGGTCGATCGCGGCGATTGGCGTACTGCTCGACGGCAGAGACCCGAACGACGCCGTGTCGGTTCTCACGCCTCATCTCGAGAACCCTCGCGCCCTCGATCTGGTCGGCCTCGCCCATTACCACGCAGCGATCACCGCCGGGACACACACGCTGGCAGAGGCGGCAGGAGAATGCGCCGCGGCGAGCAGGATGGAGTTCGACCAGGACTGCTGGCGAGCCGAGAACGCGCTCCACATCGGCGTGATCCAGCAGCGTCAGGGCTCATACGACATCGCCGAGGTGTACCTACGGGACGCCTACGGCAATGGTGACCGATGTCCGGGCGTCCGCGTCACGGCAGCCAAACATCTCGGGCTCGACTCGAGCGCTCGCGGGGACGAGTCCGGCGCCCTCATGCTGCTCGAAGAGTCGATCGACGTGGCGAGACTCAACAGACTCGACGCGGCGATCCCCCACTCGCTGCTCGCACTGGCAGAACTCGTGCAGACCTCTCGCCCTGAGCGCGCAGAGAAACTGATCGAGGAAGCGGTCGATATCGCCCGGAGCGTCCAGTGTCGCCGGCCACTCGCCGTCGCACTCCTGGCCAGGGGCCGGCTCGAGCAGCATCGTGCCGACCTGGATGAGGCTCGGCGCCTTGCGACACTCATCGACGATCACGCGCTCCTCACCAGGATCGAGAGCCTCGGCTGAGGCCGCCGGCGGATTCTCCGAGAATCGCTCAACTTCTCCGGCTTCGTGCCGATGAACACCGAGACAACACAAACCGCCTGCCTCTCTCCTCGGAGTCCTCTCCCTTCTCCGATCTCTCTCCTCCGCGGGCGGTTCAACGGAAAGGCGGCCCCCGGGCCGCCTTTCCAATTACCGTCCTCGACTCCGAGAGGGAGACCTCAATGCGTGCCGGATCAGCATCACTCGTCGCTCTCGCACTCGTGCTCGCAGCCTGCGGCGGCAACGCTTTCGAACTCGAGACGGGTCAATGTCTCAACGAGCCCGACTCCGAGGAGGTCATCGACGTCGAGATCGTCGATTGCGCCGAGCCGCATGACCTCGAGGTGTACCGAACCGACGATCTACCCGACCAGAACTTCGATCCGGCTCTGATCGACAGTCTGTCCTTCGAGATCTGTCTCGATGCCTTCGACGGCTTCGTCGGCACCCCGTATGTCGACTCTGAGCTCGACATCTACTACCTGGTTCCCAGCGAAGAGAGCTGGTCGGAGGGAGACCGCGAGGTCGTGTGTGCCGTGTACGACCTGAGCGGAGCCCAGCTCACCGGCAGCGCCGAGAACATCGGCCGCTGATCCCGGCCACCTCTCCCTGCGCCGATCCACGGTCGATGGCACCAACCGCAGCGTGGGGCGTGAGAGTGGGGCGTGAGACGCTGATTCACCCGCGACCGAGGTCTGAGAAGAGGGTGAACTCCGGCATGAAGGTCATGTCGATGGGCCCGGTGGAGCCCGCCCGATGCTTGGCGACGACCACCTCGGCGATACCCCGCTTGTCGGTCTGCTCGTTGTAGTACTCGTCGCGATAGATGAACATCACGATGTCGGCGTCCTGCTCGAGAGAACCGGATTCACGGAGGTCACCGAGCCGCGGGCGCTTGTCTTCCCGGCTTTCGAGGTTTCTGTTGAGCTGGCTCAGCGCCATCACCGGCACCTCCAGCTCCCGAGCGAGGTTCTTGAGGTTCCTCGAGATCTCGGCGATCTCCTGCTGACGGTTCTCCCTGTTGGACCCCTGCATCAGCTGGAGGTAGTCCACCACGACGAGTGAGAGCCCGTGCTTGCGCTTGAGACGCCGACACTTCGCCCTGATGTCGGTCACCGTCACCATCGGTGAGTCGTCCACGAAGACCGGTGCGTCGTACAGCCGCCCGGCGGCATCGGTCAACCGGGGCCAGGCGTTGTCCCCGATCATGCCGGTCCTGACCTTCATCGAGTCGATTCGGGCCGTGGCGCACAACATGCGGGACGCCACCTCCTCCCGTGACATCTCCAGCGTGAACACGGCGACCGGGTTGCCCTCCATTGCGATGTTCGTGGCGATGTTCAAGGCGAGCGCAGACTTCCCCATGGCCGGACGGGCAGCGATGATCACGAGGTTCGCCGGATGCAGACCCGTGAGTTTCTTGTCCAGATCTCGAAAGCCGGTCGAGAGGCCGGTGACCTCGTCGCCCCGACCCTCCAAGGCCTCCAGTTCCTCGAGGGTGGAGAAGAAGAGCGGGCCGATCTGCTGCATACCGTCGCCGACCTTGCGGCCGGCGACCCCGAGAACGGTCTGCTCGGACCGATCGAGCACTCCGGCGATCTCGTCGTCGAGCTTCATGGCCAGGTCGGTGATCGTGGAGCCGGCCCGGATCAGATGACGACGCTGCGACGTCTCCTCGACGATGTTGGCGTAGTAGTCGACGTTCGAGGCAGAAGGAACGATGTCGAGCAGCCGGGTCACGTACGCCACACCGCCGGTCTTCTCCAGCTCACCCTGGCGCCGCAGCTCCTCGGAGACGGTGATCGCATCGATCGCCTGGTTGGTGTTGAACAGCAACTTGACGGCCCCGAAGATCGACCGGTGGGCAGGCACGTAGAAGTCGTCGGCGTCGAGCTTGTCCATCACCTCGTTGACAGCGTCCGTGGACATCAGCATGGCACCGAGGACCGACTCCTCGGACTCGACCGAGTGTGGCGGCACTCGGCGCAGCTGGGAATAATCCTCCGGTGGTTCCGGCATCGCGTGCATGGCCCCTCACTCCTAACTCGTGGCTATGACAAAAAAGAGACCCCGAGGCGGTCATCTCGGGGAGCGGACGGGAAGCTACCCGCCGACAGGCCACCGCGAAAACCGAAGAGCACGTGACTTTTCGCGGCCGCTTCACGCTTCACGCTTCACGCTTCACGCTTCACGCTCATGCGACCGGCGACCGGCGACCGGCGACGGAGGAAGAACGCTATGGCATACGGCCTCGACACAGAAGAGCTCGCTTCGCTCGCCTGATTGGGCGAGTGGAGCGAGCTCTGTCTGGGCCATCGGCGAGAAGCCAAAGGCCAGGGCTACCGAGGAACGGGGCCTATGCCGGAATCACGTCCAGCGTCACCGGGAACTCCACATCGGAATGGAGCTTGACCCACACTTCGTGCAGGCCGATGGCCCGGATCGGGCCGTCCCTGAGCTCGACCTTGCTGCGATCGAGCTCGACGCCGGTGAACTTGAGGATGCCTTCGACGGCGTCGGCGTTCGTGATCGAGCCGTACAGCCTGCCTTCGTCCCCGGCCTGGGCGGCGATGACCACCCGCACGCCGGTGAGTTGAGTGGCAATCCGTTCGGCCTCGTCCTTCGCGGCCAGATCGGCGATCTCTCGCGAGGCCTTGAGCTTCTCGGCCTGCTCGAGGGCTCCGATGGTCGCCTTCATCGCCTTCTGCTTCGGGAGCAGGAAGTTGCGGGCGTATCCATCGGCAACGTCGACCAGGTCGCCTTTGCGACCGAGGTTTGCGATGTCGGAGAGAAGGATCAGCTTCATTTGATCGTCACGTACGGAAGAAGGGCCATCTCACGGGCGTTACGGATGGCGACCGCCACTTCGCGCTGGTGGCGCGGACAATTGCCAGTGACGCGACGCGCCCGGATCTTGGCACGGTCGGACATGAACTTGCGGAGCAGAGCGGTGTCCTTGTAGTCGACGACCGTCTCCTTCTCCGTGCAGAACTGGCAGACCTTCTTCTTGGTCCGCCGGCTGGTCGAGTCGTTGCGGCGGCGCCGACTTTGATTGGACTTGGACTTTCGAGCCATGGTCGGTTCTCCTGTGAACTAGAAGGGGGCTTCGTCTGGGCCGTAGTCGTCGCGAGCGACGGGGGCAGGTGGAGGTGGAGTGCTGGAACCGCCTCCGCCATATCCGCCGCCGCCGCCACCGCCGCCACCGCTGCGAGCGGTACGGGTCACGTTGGCGGTGGCCCATCGGAGGCTGGGACCGACCTCGTCGATCGCAATCTCGACGATGCTGCGCTTGTCGCCTTCCTGGGTCTCCCACGAGCGCTGCTCGAGACGACCGGTGACGATCACACGCATGCCCTTCTGCAGGGATTCGGCGACGGTCTCGGCCTGGTCGCGCCAGACCGTTCCGCCGAAGAAGCTGGTGTCTTCCTGCCACTCGCCGGATTGATCACGCCAGCGCCGATTGACGGCAAGGCGAATCTTGGCCATCGGCACACCTGACGGTGTGAAGCGCAGTTCGGGATCTTCGACGAGGTTGCCGATGAGGGTCACGTTGTTTGACATTGGGATCTCCTTTACTCAGCCCCGCCACGACCATCTCAGACGGCTGTGACAGAACATCGGCTGACTCAGGCTTCCGGACGGAAGATCTTGTGGCGGATCACGTCGTCGGAGATTCCGAGGGTGCGATCGAGTTCGGCGACAGTGTCGGTCTCCGCCTCGAAGTTCACCACGGTGTAGAACCCTTCGGTGATGTGATTGATCTCGTAGGCGAAGCGGCGCTTGCCCCAGTGATCGGTGTTCGAGACCTTCGCCCCGTTCTCATCGAGGAAGTTCTCCATGCCGCTGACGAGCGACCGAACATCCTCCTCGCTGAGCTCGGGCCGATGAATGGTCATCAGCTCGTAGCTTCTCATGTGTTCCTCCTGTGGACATCCGAATGATCGGAAGGCTCCGCCGCTCTGACGGAGCAGGGGGGCAGGACTGGACCAGTGGTCGTGTCCTGGGATGCGGTGAGTGTATCGGTGACGTCAGGGAGAGAAAAGTCGAGTCGTTGTCAGACCGGGTCGAGCCACTCGCGCTCGATGTCCAGACTGCGTTCCATCGGAAGCCGGACGACAAAACACGCCCCACCCAGCTTCTCCGAGCGGCGATATGTCGCACTGCCGCCATGGGCGACTGCGAGCGAGCGTACGAGAGAGAGCCCCAGGCCCGAGCCGGGCAGCTGGGCGTTGAGGTCGTGCTCTCCTCGCTGGAAGCGGCTCCACACCGCCGTTTCGTATCGGGCAGACAGCCCAGGGCCATCGTCGTGCACTTCGATGACCCGCCAGTCCACTTCACGTCGAGCCACGATCAGGATGCGGCCACCGCCGTATCGCTGGGCGTTCTTGAGCAGAGACACGAGAACCTGGTGGAGCCGTCGTTCGTCGCCGACGAGCTCGAGATACGGCTCCACCTGTGCCTTCACCGGCAGCGGACCGACGTTCAGGTCGAACACTGCCCGAACTGCGTCGGCGATCACCTTCTTGCCGTCGAGTCGGGTGATGTCGAGTTGAACTGCGTGGAGCTGATCCCGTACGAGTGAGCTCATGTCGGTGATCATCCCGGTGAGATACTTCGACTGGGTCTGGATGATCTCCACCATCTCGTTGCGCTCGGCTTCCTCGATCACATCCCAGCCCATCGACAGCACGTCGGAGAAGCCGGCCACCGCCGTCAGCGGCACCCTCAGCTCGTGGGACACCGCCGTGATCAGCTGATCGCGCTCGATGCCGAGGAGCTCCCGATTCTCGCGAGCTGCGAACAGCTGGCTGAGCACCGTGGCCACGGTGACCAGGACGAGCGCAAACGGCAACAACCCGAGGTCCGAGGGGTCCGTCAGCAGTCCGGTGAACGTGACCCCGACCAGCACCAAGACCGGGATGTACGGCACAGCCAGTTTCCATGCCGGGAGTCTGGCGATCGTCGAATTGCGCAGCTTCCTGGACCGGCCGAGTTCGATCGCTGCAGCTACCAGGCCCACAGCGAGCAGCAGGTCGAAGACCACGGGCCATCGCTGTTCGAAGTCGGCGCTTCCACCGAGTTGTGTCGCCACGCCGGACAGCACGAAACCCGACGCCGCCAAGACCAGGATCTTGAACGGCCGGTCCGATCGATAGCGCTCTTGGCGCATCACCGCGAACACGGCTGCGGCCACCAGAAACACGTACGCCACTATGGCGGCGGTGGAGACGGCGGCGTCGATTCCCGATCGCACCGCGATCCGGTCGCGTACCAACTCCCAGATCAACGCTCCAACGGCGGACCCGGCTGCCACTGCCTCCATGAGAGCGCGATCCCGGGTGTGCCGGATCGGGCTCAGTCGCGGAATTGCGAAGACTCCGAGGGCGAAGATCACGATTGCGGCGACCGAGAGCGCAGTGATCAACCACTGTTCCAAGTCCACGAGCCGAAGGCCGTCGATCGACCGAGCGGCCACCGCAATGGCATACGCACCGACACCGGTTGCCACGGCATGCCAGGCCCGGCGTTCCGACGGCTCGAGGGTGTTACCCGCCCGGACGAGCCCGAACGCCACCAACACGAGCCCCACGGGAGCAACCAGGCGAGCCAGGACCCCCACCGAATCGGATCCCGCCGACTCGGAGCCGGCGAGCACGGCGAGCACGGCCATGACGAACCCCAGGGCGGCAAGTGCCCAATCGGTCCTGGACAGCCCGAAGGAGCTCAGGCGGGATGGCGGCTTCGAGATCGTCTCTGATGTCTGAGTGTCGGTGATCATATTCACCCACAGCATCGGCAGCCGCGAACGGGGTCTGAAGCGAAGCCGCTTCGGTCTATCGCGTAGCTTCCACCTCGAGTCGGGCTCCCGGATCCACCTCGGTTCCGGCAGGGAACTCGACGGCGGAGACGTAAGGCCCTGATGCCCCGTAGGTCGGGCACTCCTCGGTCTCGCACGGCATCATGTCGGCGGTGCTGACCACGAAGCCATCGGCATCGAAGAAGGCGATCCGGAGCGGGATGAGGGTGTTGCGCATCGTGAATCGACTGGTGACGGTGGCACCGCCCCAGGTGAAGAGCATCCCGTCGAGGTCTCCGAGATCGGAGACGCCCATCAACCCGCGAGATCGCAGTCCCGGCTCGTTTGCGAGCGCCAAGGTGAGCTCCCGTCCGCCCAGTCCGGCCTCGACCACCTCGAAGCCGGACAGATCACCTGTGTCGAAGATCGCTTCCGTCGAAGTGGTCGGCAGGGTGGTCGTCGTGCTGGCCGTGGACGACGCCGGTGAACTGGCTTCCGGCGCCGACGGCGGGGTCGGATCCGAACATGCGATCAGGACGAAGGCGAGGAGGAGGGTTGCGTGGTGTCTGATAGCGCCCCTCCGTCTGCGAGCATCCTGGCGACTTCGTCGCGGACATGGTACGTCTCGTCCTCGGACGGAAAGGCACCGCTGCGGACGTCCTCGGCGTACTCCCCCAGCGCCGCAATCGCCTGTTCGCGCAGATCGGCGTAGGACCGAACGAACTTCGGGTAGCGGCCACCTCCGAGCCCGAGAACATCGTGGAAGACCAGGACCTGCCCATCGGTGGCATCGCCGGCGCCGATCCCGATGGTGGGAACGTTCACCGCTTCGGTGATGGCTGCAGCCAGAACGTCGGGAACGCCTTCGAGCACGATCGAGAACACACCGGCCTCCTCGAGAGCTCGGGCGTCGGCAATCATCTGCTGGGCGTCTTCGATCGCCTTGCCCTGAACCTTGTAGCCGCCCATTGCGTTGACCGACTGCGGGGTGAGCCCCAGGTGGCCCATCACCGGGATCTCTGCGGCGACGATCCGCTTGACCGTCTCGACCCGGTTGGCTCCACCTTCGAGCTTGACGGCGGAGGCTCCGCCCTCGCGGATGAGGCGCCCGGCATTGCGAACGGCCTCCTCATCGGAAACGTGGTAGCTCATCCAGGGCATGTCCACGACGATGAGCGAATGTGGCTTGGCCCGCTCCACAGCAGCCGAGTGAATGATCATGATGTCGAGCGTGACCGAGAGCGTCTTCTCGAAGCCGTGCACCGCGTTGGCGACGGAGTCCCCGACGAGGATCATGTCGATTCCCGCTTCTGAGGCGATCGACGCGGACGGATGGTCGTAGGCGGTGACCATGGTCAGCTTGGGGCCGGACTTGCGTTCTCGGACCACGGGGACGGTGATCGGCGCGTGCGTTGACATTGGTGCTCCTATCTCCCCACCTTGCGGGTTGAGGGACGTGGCGAAATGATGGTTCGCATGTCTGGTGGTGCCTCGACCGCCCAACCGGGTCGCCCGTGCTTCAGGCATGGTAACCCCTTCCGCGGCTTGGGTATTTCCCGGCACGTGCCCGAGGGGCAAGGTGCCGTCAGCTGTCGGCTCTCAGCCTTCTGCAGCGCCCAGGAAGTGCGAGCCGGAACAATTGCCTGCAACAAGCGGGCGGAAGCCCCGGCCGACCGGCGTCTGTTTCGGACTCGTGACTCGCTACCTACTCCAAGTCCGAAAGTCGGCCAGCATCACAGCGGCTCTTCGCGGTTGCAGGTGTCCTCGGCTCGGGGCCAGCGCTCGGTCTCGCCGCTGGGGAGTCGCACGTACAGGTAGTCGGGACGGTCTTCCCCGACATGGATCTCGCGTCCGGCGTGAGTGATGTCGGTCCCGGTCAAGCCATCGGGAAGCGTGTCGAAAAGTTCGAAGGAGAGCGGTTCTCCCGTCTCGAGGGACTCGAGTTGACCGAGAATGCCGATCGGGTCCTTGGCGTACCGGTCGCCGAAGAACTGAATGAAGAGGACCTGGGTCTGGTCGCAGATGGCAAAGCCGTCGAACTCGATCATGTCGTTGCCACGCATCTGGTTGCCATTCGCATCGAGCCAGGGGCCTCGCTCGTTCAAACCACATGCTCCTGAGAGAAGCGCAACCACGAGCACGACGGCCGCTCGGCGGATCAGCACCGGGATGGGGCCAGATCGGGAGGCAAGGCGCACTGGGCGTGCAGCATCCATGTGCGCCATTCAATCGCAGGTCGCGACTCGAGCCAAACGACCCCGGGTACGGTCAGTCGAGATCGAGCGCAGCCCGCACCCAGGCCAGGTCCGCCCGATGCTCATCGACACCGCCCGGGGTCTCGAGGACGATCGGAGCTTGTGTCTCCCGAAGTACGGTCGCAAGAAGCGCCTCGGGGATCTCCCCGTCGTCCAGGTTCGCGTGCCGATCGCGTCGGGAATGGAACGGATCGCGAGAGTTGTTGCAGTGGATCAGGTCGATCCGCCCTGTGGCGGCCATCATCCGCTCCGCCAGACCTTCGAACGGCTCGCCTCCTGCCCACGAGTGACAGGTGTCCAGCACGAATCCGGGTCCGAGATCGCCGATCTCCTCCCAGAGGCTCGCGATCGTGTCCGTTCTACGGACCACGGCATTGTCGCCACCGGCTGTGTTCTCGATCAGGATCGGGACATCCGTCTCCACCGCCTCGAGCGCCTTGCGCCAACGCGAATGGGCCTCACTCATGTCCCCGTCGCCGGTGACCTGGCCTCCGTGCACGACGACGCCTGCAGCAGCGATCGCAGAGGCGGCGTCGCACGTCTCTTGGAGGATCTTTCGACTCGGGATCCGGACCCGGTTGTTGGAGGTGACCGGGTTGATCAGATAGGGGGAGTGGACGTAGATCGGGATCTCTGATGCAGCCAGGATCTCGGCGTCGGCTCGCTCGGCCGGCTTCTTCCACGACTGGGGGTTCGAGAGAAAGATCTGGATGACGTCTGCGCCTAGTTCCCTGGCGGCTTCCAGCGGATGATCGGTCCCCACGTGTGCACCGATCCGCCTCATGCCTCGGTGCCCTCGGTGTCGTCCGGTGAGAGCGCCGTCATATCGGAACGGTGTTCGTGGTCGTGCGGTTCGGATGTCGGCATGCCGTCCGGTCCGGTAGACGCCTCGATCGCCAGCTCAGCGAGCGACTTCGCAACGTCGATCGGGTCCATCTCCCAGTCCGAAGCCATCACTGCGAGCGTGCGCTCGTCCATCCATCTCGCCGACCAGGGCTCTGGGAGCCCCACCTCGATGTCACCGACACGAACCCACAACACCGGGAAGGTCTCTCCCTCGTCCTCGACCGTTGCACTCCCGATGTCCTCGACGTCGCTCCAAGCGATGAACAGGGGCTTGCGAAAGGGCGCAGTGACCTGGAGTCTCACTCCAGACAGATCGGCGGCGACGACCTTGGTTGGCGCGATCAATTCCCGGAGAGCCCAGATCGCCACTCCCCCGGCGGCGATCAAGATCACCCAGGCCCAAACGACGTCGCGGAACTCGAAGAGCTGGGTGTCATCGGGACGGAAGAGGACATCTCGCAGGCTGTTGGTGATCCGCCGCTGGGTGAGCACGTCCACCGCAAGCACGATCAGCGGGGTGGCGACGAGCGACGTCAGCCACATCCGCCAGGCGGACCGCCGAACCACGATCTCGGTCACTCCACCCCCAGATCGGCGGGGGTGATGACGGCACCGAAGGTCACACCGAGATCGGCCATGCGCTCGGCGGCCGAACCGCCCGAACGATCGATCAGTGCGAGCGCGTGGACGATGTCGAGACCCGATTCTCTCGCCACCTCGATGGCCTCGACCATGGCTCCGCCGGTCGACGTGGTGTCCTCGAGGATCGTGACTGGTGTGCCGGCGCCTACGGGTCCGACCAACCGTCCGCCTGTGCCGTGGGCCTTGGCCTCTTTGCGGATCGAGAAGGCGGGGAGGCGCCTGCCATGCGCATCGGCGGCGATGGCGGTCGCGATGGCCACAGGATCTGCGCCCATCGTGAGCCCGCCGATCGCCCGGGAGCGGGAGTCGATGTGGGAGAGGACGACCTCGCCGACGAGTCTGGCACCCCGACCGGAGAAGGTCGTCTGGCGTGCATCGAGGTACCAGTTGGACACGGCGCCAGACCGCAGCGTGAACGGTCCATCCGTTCGAACGGCGTGCTCGCGCAGATGCGAAATCAGCTCTGAGAAAAAATCCGGAAATCCGCTCAAGTTTCTGCTCCCCGGCGACGATACAGCCATTACACGAGAAGGTCTCAGCCCAATCGATCTCCCGTGTTTTGCCCAATACCCCAGTAGCCGCCCCTTGCCCGGGGGCGGTTGCTAGTTGTGGGGTGCGGTTCAGGAATCGATCACGGTCAGCGGTACCAACCGCTCGCTCACCACAGAGCCGTCCTTGGCGGAGAACTCCCAAACCCGCAACTCCGCATCGGTCGGAGGCACGACGTCGGCATCGATTTCGAATGTGAAGGGTGCGACGCCGACGCCGCTTTCAGACGTCACGAACGGGGGATCGAAGACCACGTTGCCGTCGACCACCAGCTGGGCCTGGAACACCGACTCGAAGGCGGCTGCCGTTCCGGACACTTCGAACGGGAGGGTCACCGGTGCACCCCAAGCCGGCAACTCGACCAGGATGCCGGGCAGTTGATCCTGAAAGGCTTCGCGGCTCATCGGGCCGTCGAGAACGATCCCTTCGCCAGAGAAGACTTCCACCACCGCACCGTTCTCCATGAGCAGAACCGAGTCGATCGAGGGGAACGCCGTGAGGGTGTAGGTCACCTGAGCCAGCCGTCCGAACATCGAAGCGCTGCCTCCACCGTCGTCGAACGTCGGCGAAAGCTCCAGGGTTGCGACGCGATCGGCGCCCACCGCCAGCGATACGAGAGCGGTGCCGGCGGGAATCTCCGACGTGATGCGTGCCTCGACGGCGGTCGGCGGCGGCCCGTCGAGCAGCGCCTCGAGCGCATCCCGGGGCTCGAGTCCATCGGCGGAGTCGTGTACGGCTACGAGGAACGGTCCAGAGCGGGCGGGATTGCCGCCGGAGTTCTCGAAGAAGTACGTCGTGGCGGATTCACCCGGCGGCACAGTGGTCGTCGTCTGCGGCAGCGTGGTCGTGGTGATCGAGTCGGTGGAGCCGGTTGTTGGCGCAACGGTGGACGTGGAGGACGGGTCCGACGAGATCGAGCAAGCAGCCACTGCGACCATGCCAGCGAGAATCACAGGTAGCCGTTTCATGTGTCTTCGACGGTATCGCGAGGAGGCAGGTTCCTGTCCGAAGCTCGGCTCGTGATTCCAGGCAAGGATGGATAGGGTTTATCCCGTGCAGATACAGCTCATTCGCCATGCCGAGCCCGGATACGTCGATGAAGGCATCCTTCGAAACGATCCTGCGCTCACACCACTCGGCCACCGCCAGGCGAAACTCACCGCAGCCCGTGAATGGGGCAACGTCGACGAGATCTGGGTGTCCCCGATGGTACGGGCCCGTCAGACGGCCGACCCGATCGTCGAAGCGCTCGACGTCGAACCGACGGTCATGGACTGGATGCATGAGATCCGCATGCCAGACGAGTGGGAGGGCTCTGCCGTCGATCGGTTCGAGGAGATGTTCGAAGAGCTCAACCTACGAGCGATCGAAGCCTTGTGGGATGGTGTCCCCGGCGGCGAGTCGTTCCGCGATTTTCACGTCCGAGTGACGTCTGGACTGGCAGCAGAACTGGCCGAGCGAGGCGCCCGCCCGATCGTCACCGATGACCCCGAGCCGAACCTGTGGACCGAGCCCGAGGATTTCTCGATCATCTACGTCGCTCACGGCGGAACCAACGCGGTGACGCTGGGCTATCTCCTCGGCATGGAGCCGACGCCGTGGGAGTGGGACCGCTTCGACTCGGCACATACATCGGTCGCAACGATCAGAACGAAGCACGTCAGTCATTCGGTCGCGTTCGGCATGACCGGTTTCGGCGACACCAGCCACCTGACGCGAGACATCGTCACGCGATAGCTCACCTCGCTCGAACCCGCATCGAATTCGGCCGGCGTCGACTAGGCGCCGCAGCCCGTCAGGAGCACGGACACGAAACCGAGGTCGTCGTCGACATAGTCCCACACCTCGGTTCCGGCGCCCTCGTAGTAGGCGCTGTCGACAGCCAGCTCCATGGCGCCGTCGTCGTCGAGGTCTGCAAGGGCCGCCACCCTCGCGACCACCGAGAAGGGGAACTCATCCGGCCCGAGGTCGTTGGGGACGATCGACTCGTGCAGGACTGCGGTTTGGACCTCTTCGTCTACGACCCTCCGCACCAGCACCAGCGAGTAGACGCCCTGTTGGAAGAACTCTCCGCCGTGGTTGTCCGCGACGATGACCACTTCGTCCGAGCCGTCGCCTTCGAGGTCGACCCGGTACAACTGGACGATTTCTGGCTGGGGGTCGTCGAAGCCGCGACTGGCCAGGTGATCGGCGACGATCTGGGTGTACGAGGGGGAATCGAGCGGGAGCTCGCTCACCGGATAGGGGACGAGATCCCAATCGGCCACGATCCCGATCGGCTTCGAGCCGAATGGGTCGAATTGGTCGTACGGGCTCGGCTCGAGGTCGACGTCGACGTGCTCTTCGATGATCTCGCACCCCGGCGCCGCTGCGGCACCGACCGCCGTCCCGACGACGCCGGTGGGCCCGACGATCTGGAACGTGGAGCCCGCCTCGAGCGGCACACCCGCTGGATCGGTCGCCCGCTCCCATGCGCCATCCCACCATCCGAGCAGACCTCCCGATCCCACGATCACGCCGCTCGCCGCGCCGTTGACCGTGGTGGTCGTCGTGGCTTCCGCGGGTGGCACCGTGGTAGGTGGGACGGTCGTCTGAGGCGTCGGTGCGGAGGTTGCGGCGACGGTCGCCGCCGCCGTCGTATCAGGCGATGAAGCCGGCGAGCAGGCCACTGATATCGTTGCCAGTATGCAGATACCCAATCCCGCGGCCTTCTTTCGAAACTGGACTCGTTCTGATCTGACGACGGAAGAGAAACTCCGCCAAGCGGTCAAGAACACCGCCATCAAGGCGCGGACCGGCGAAGGCTGCTGTGGCAATCACGGCGAAGTCGGCTGTTGAAGGGGACCCGACGGCTCCGGTTCGGAGCCTCACGACCATCCCCACGACGACCAATCGCACTGAACTCGGTTTGAGATCGGGTCCGTGCGGACCCTCGCGCCGTCATTTACCGAACCGCCGCTCCCGTCGGGTGTACTCCCTCAGCGCTCGAAGGAAGTCGATCCGACGGAACGCCGGCCAGAAGACGTCGACGAATACGAACTCGGCGTAGGCGGACTGCCAGAGCAAGAACCCCGACAGCCGGGCCTCGCCGCTGGTGCGGATCAGAAGGTCGGGATCTGGGAGGTCGGCCGAGTACATGTGGTTCGCCAGTCGCTCCGACGTGATCTGGTCGGCGAGGTCCTCAGCCGGCACCCCGGAGGCGGCGAGTTCTAGAACCAGGTCGCGGCAGGCATCGGTGATCTCTTGGCGTCCTCCGTATCCCATGGCGATCGTGAGCCGCCGCTCTCCTTCGTCACAGGCGCTCTCGGCCGCCTTGGCGGCGATGACAACCCGCTCGGGGAGCATGTCGAGGCTGCCGATGAATTTGACGTTCAAACCGTATCGACGGCCCAGCGCAGGGAGACGCCCGAACAGCTCGACGAGCACGTCGAAATACGGATCCAGTTCCTCGGCGGGCCTATCGAGGTTCTCTCGGGAGAGCACCCAGGCCGTGACGGCTGGAATGTCGAGTTCTTCGGCCCAGCCGACGACGTCCTCGAACCTGCGCATCCCCGCCCGATAGGCCTCGGTGTAGCTCGACATGTTGAACGAACGGGCATACCGCCGGTGGCCATCGAGGATGATGGCGATGTGGCGCGGGAAATGCTCTGGATCGAGTGACGCCTGGAGGCGGTCCTCGTAGAGCCGGTACAGCAGTTTGGTTGGTCGAGACATGTGAACCCCTGATATTCAACGATACCGAGCCGCTCGAGGTTCCCCGCTCATCGATCAGGCCTGCGGGGTCGATTCGGCAACACAGTGGTAGTACGGCTCGGATGAGTCGTCCAGTACAACGTCGTCGCAGAAAACCAGGCCACGACGGAGCCCGCAGCAGCGATGACCGCAGTGATCGCCATCGCGTTCCCGAACGCACGCGAGAAGACCTCCGGGTTGTGTAGTCCGACCCACCGATCCCGACGACCGCCGAGAGTGCTGCAACCACGATCATCTCGGCAGCCCGGGACAAGAGGACGACACCGATCAGACAGATCCTGCGCCGACCGAACCGATCCCCGACCGAGCCGCCGATCAGGATGTCTGACCACGGTGGGTAGCATGGCGATTTCCGACCCGACCACCGTGGCGGCGACGACCCAGCGGCTACGACTGCTGGCATAGGAGAGATCAATCACCGCAACCTCCGCGATCGCCGGAGTAGGTCCGAACCGCCTGCAGGGCCCGAGAAATCTTCCCCGATAGGCCTCCCATTTGGCTTGATTCGCTCGTAGCATTCCTCGAAATGGAACGCATCACCCTCGGCCGCATGCAGAACCCGGTTCGCGGGTTCCTCCACGGCAGCGCTGCTCTGGCTTCGGTGATCGGAGCGATCACCCTCATGGTGCGCAACCGCGGCAACGGATGGGTCACGCTTGCGCTCGTGGTCTATGGCGCCAGCCTCGTGATGATGTTCACCACATCGAGCCTCTACCACTCCATTCCGTGGAGCGACCGCTGGAAGGGACGGATGCGTCGCCTCGACCACACCGGGATCTTTCTCGCGGTGGCCGGCAGCTACACGCCGTTCGCCGTCGTTGCGCTCGACGGCGCATGGCAGTGGGGTTCGCTTCTCGTCGTCTGGGGCATGGGGATCACGGGCATCATCATCAAGCTCGTCGAACGCAGGGTGCGGCTGGGACTGTCGGTCACACTGCAGTCGATCATGGGTTGGGGGGCCGCAATCCCGATGATCGAGTTGGCCAGGCGGCTCGGTGGCGAGACCGTGGCGTGGATCGCACTCGGCGGAGTGCTCTACACCGCGGGGATGATCTTCATGTTGACGAACTGGCCGAAGCTGTCACCTCGCATCTTCAGCCACCACGAGCTGTTCCATGTTCTGGTGATAGGTGGAGCGCTCACCCATTTCCTCGTGGTGCTTCAGGTCCTGATCCCGATGACGGGCACCATCGCCTGAACCCGTTCTTGTGACGCAAACAGCGGTGATATCGCCGCAAACGTCACAAGAACGCAATCACTGGCGAGTCAGCCAGGTGGGCTCGGCGCAGAGGGCTTCGATGTCGTCGATGTCGACGGGGACCATGTAGCTGAGGTTCTCGTGGTTGTCCTCGGTGATGGCGATGTCGTCCTCGATCCTGACGCCGATCCCCAAGAACTCCTCGGGAATCGCATGCGTGATCTTCTCGGCCTCATCGGCCTCGGCTTCCTCCAGCTTCTTCGCCGCGGCGGTGCCCAGCATCAGCCTGCGCTCTGCGCGGGCATCCAAGTCGTGCTCCAGCATCGTGAACTCGATCTCAGGGCGGTCGGGGGCGACGTAGATCCCCGGCTCCACCGTGAAGCACATCCCCGGCCCGAGCTTGCGATGAGTGCCGTCCACCCGATAAGCGCCTGCATCGTGCACGTCGAGACCGAGCCAATGCGAGGTGCCGTGCATGAAGAACTCCCGGTAGAGGTGCATGGCGTGCACTTGGTCGGCGTCACCCGGCACCAAGCCCAGATCGATGAGCCCGTCGACGAGCAAGTCGACCGACGCGTCGTGAACCGTGCGCAGGGTCGAACCCGGTCGGGACGCTCTGATGCCCGCCCGCTCGGCCTCGAGCACGACTTCATACACCGCCCGCTGCGGGATGGTGAACTCACCGTTGGCGGGAAAGGTCCTGGTGATGTCCGCGGAGTACATGTCGATCTCGGCGCCGGCGTCGATCAGCACCAAATCGCCGTCCTCGATCTCCCGGTCGTTCTCGATGTAGTGGAGGATCACGGCGTTGGGTCCAGAGGCGACGATCGAGGGGTAGCCGTTCCGCCGTGAACCACCTTCACGCCACATGAATTCCATCGCCGCCTGCACCTGGTACTCGTACAGACCGGGCCGGGCAAAGCGCATGGCCTCGGCATGTCCGAAGGCCGACAGCTCGCACGCCGCCCGCAACGAATCCAGTTCGGCCGCCGACTTCGAAAGCCGCATGTCCGCCAGAACCGACCCGACGTCGTGAATCGCAATCGGGGTTCTTCGGCCGTAGCGCTCACGGACTCCGCGCGCTTTGGACAACATCTCGGTCATCTGCGAGTCGTGATTGGTGTTGCCCAGGCGATAGAAGAGCGCGTCGCGATCCAGCATGAGCCGGGGTAGCACCTCGGAGAGCTCGGAGAGCTGGTAGGCACCATCGGCGGCGAACCTCGTCTGGGCGCCCTCGGCACCGGTCCGATACCCGGTCCAGATCTCCCTCTCGCGGTCCCGCGGCCGCACGAAGAGGTGAAAATCCCCATCGTCGTGACCAGGGGTGAACACCGCTACGGCATCCGGCTCGTGGAAGCCGGTCAGATAGTGGAAGTCGGAGTCCTGTCGGAACTCGTGGTGGACGTCGTGATTCCTCACCTGTTCCGTCGCGGCGGGGACCACCGCAACTGCTCCGGAGCCGATCCTCCGGCTCAACTCGAGGCGATGGTCTCTGAATCTGTCTGGCACGTCTCCGCTCCGGTCTCGTCACCCTGAGTCTGCCAGCTTTGCACGCCGCACGCTTCACGCTCCACGCTCTTCGCCCTGCGTAGTCGGCTCCCGAGGTTCGCCTGTCGATTGTCACCGGTCATCGTTCGATGAGGGCGAGGTCGACGACGACGGGGAGGTGATCGGAGCCGAGAGACGGGCCGAGCCGGCGGTCGGTGACGGCGAAGCCCCCCGCGTGGAGGACATGATCGATCGGGACCTGAACGAGCGGGCTCGAGCCACTCGGAAACGTGAGCTCCAATCCGTAGCCGCGTTGGGAGTTGTTCAGCCCACCGCCGTCGAGCAGCCGTCGGAACGACAGCGACCACGGGGTGGCGTTCAGATCGCCGGCGACGATCCGCCGGCCCCCCGACTCGGCGGACCAGTCTCTTGCGAAGCCGAGCTGCGCATCACGCAAACGCGCACGCTCCTCGGTCGACGGCGAGAGGGGGTGAGTGCCCAGAACGCGCACGGAGCCGTCACCTGCGTCGACGACGACCTCCACTGCCCGGGGAGCCGAGGTGGCGAACCCGAACGTTCTGAACTCCGCTCCCTCCGGGACCAGCGCCATCGTGCCGAAGTCGAGTGGTTCCTCGCGGCCCCGCTCCACCCGATACGGGAGCTCGGCCGCGACGAACGCGTCCTCCCACAGGAATGTCGCCTCATGGATGAAGACGACGTCCGGAGATTCAGCCCGGACGAACTCGATCACGTCGCTGTAGCGATCGTTCAGACCATTGACGTTGAACGTCATCACGGTCAGCGTCTCGCCGAGCGGCTCGCCATCGAGTCCCGGCGCAACGAACAACGGGACGACCATCGCGGCATTCACCACGCCGACGACCAGCACGATGGGCCCCAACCGTCTCCTGGCGGCGAGAATCAGGATCACTCCCATGAACGACAGCGCAATGCCGAAATGCGGCCTGAAGTTGGCGAGCAGATCGAGGGGCCACCACCAGGATCCGAAGAAGCCGAGGACAGACGCCACTGCCACGGCGATCGCCGGCACGGCCAAGAACAACGATGTCCAGCGCGGTCGGGTGATCATCCGATCAGATGCTCACAGCGAATCGAGGAACTCCCCAATCGCCCATCCGATCTGCCGACCGGAGTCCTCTTGGATGAAGTGAAGTCCCGGTACGGTGACCTCGCGTTGGTTCGGCCATGTTCGAACCAACTCGCGTTGCGCTCCGGTCAGGATCGATCCGGGATCGGCGTTGACGAAGAGCTTCGGGATCTCGGTCTCGGCCATGAAGGTCGAATACCTGCTCACGGTCTCGACCATGTCCACCGGCGTTCCCCCGATGGGGATCTCGCGCGGCCATCGGAGGGTCGGGATGCGGGTCTCCCGTGTCGGGAACGGGCGCCGGTACTCGTCCATCACCTCGGACGGCAGCTTGCGGAGCACCGACGCAGGGAGGATGCGCTCAACGAAGAAGTTCTTGCCGAGGACCATCTCTTCGCCGGCATCCGAGCGCATCGCCTGGAAAGCGTTGCGGGCGCCCTCGGGCCAGTCCTCCCATTCCAGCGGCACCACGATCGTTTCCATGTAGACGATCGCCTCGACCCCCGACTCATGCCGTGAGGCCCAATCGAACAGGAGGGCACCACCCCAGTCATGGCCGACGAGCACCACGTCGGAGTCGAGACCGAGTCCCTCGAGGAGCCCGTCGAGATAGTTCCGGTGGTCGGCGAAGCGATAGAGGCTGTCGACCTTTGCAGAGTCGCCCATGCCGATGAGATCGGGAGCGATACAGCGGGCACGATCACGCAATTCGGCGATCACGTCCCTCCACAGGAACGACGAGGTGGGATTGCCGTGGAGGAACACGATCGGGCGTCCCTGACCCTCTTCGACGTATGCCATCCGGGAGCCGAGAACATCGATGTGTTTCTTGGTGACTGCCACGATCCGAAGCTAGCGCACTGCGCTTCGCAATGGTCCTCTCATCGCCTAGCTTGCCGGCTACATGCTCACCGACATCCTCTTCATCCTGGCGGGTTTCGCCCTGCTGTCCTTTGCTGCCGACCGTTTGGTCGTCGCGGCCGCGCGTCTGGCTGCCAAGTTCGGGCTCTCCACCGTGTTGATCGGGGCCGTGGTCGTCGGACTGGGCACGTCCCTGCCGGAGATGCTCGTCTCCGGTCTGGCTGCAGCGCGCCCGGGAGGAATCGACTTCGCGCTCGGCAACATCGTCGGTTCGAACATCGCCAACCTCGCCCTGGTGCTGGGGGTGAGCGCTCTGATCAGCCCCATCGCAAGGCAGCCCAAAACGATCACTCGTGAAGGCGGTCTCATGCTGTTGGGCTCGGTGTTGCTCGCAGGCCTCGCCTTCAACAACACCCTGACCCGCGCCGAAGGTGTGATTCTGGCCATCTGCCTCGT
>JAHEIN010000158.1 GCA_024639335.1 bacterium
GGGTCTCCGCGCGCGGGGCGACCTTCAGCACGAAGGTCCCGTCGTCGGTCCCGACGCGGTAGGTGTTGTTGAACAACCCCGAGTCCAGCTCGACGATCTCCCGGACCGACCGGCCCGGGAGTGCGTCGGCGACGGCGCGAACGGCCGCCGCCTCGTCGACGGGCTGCTGGAAGTCCGTCGACGCGCGTTCGATCTGTCGGACGTGCACGGGCCTACTCGTCCTCCGGCCACAGATGCCTCCACCAGGCGGCATCGCCTTTCAGGTGCTTGTCGAACCTCGCGACGATCGACTCCGACCAGTACTGGCGCCGGTCGTACTGCAGGATCCAGTGCAGCTCGTCATCGATGCGGATGTACTCGACTTCCTTCCCGAGCAGGCGCAGCGCGGTGTACATCTGCTCGCTCTCGCCGGGCGGAACGTTGTCGTCGATCGCGCCGTGCAGCAGCAGCAGCGGGGTGACGACCTTGTCGGCCGCGAAGAACGGCGACTGGTCGATGTAGGTGTCGGGACGGTTCCACGGGTAGCTCTTCGCAGTGGTCGCGGCGCTGGAGGCGAAGCCCCGTTTGCCCTCGCCCCAGTAGCTGCTGATCGAGCTGATGCCCGCGTGCGAGACGGCCGCGCCGAACATGTCGGTCCGCGAGGTCAACAGCATTGTCATGAAGCCACCGTAACTGGCCCCGATGCAGTCCAGACGCGCAGCAGGTCAATCGACCGGCCTTGCGCTGGAAACGCCTCTCCCCCACCTTCCCCGGTGGTCAGGAGAATCAGAACCCGGGAATTCAGCCCTCGACAGTAAGCGTTCCAATCATGCCTTCACCGTCGAACACGTGCAGCGAGCAGACGAACGGGTAGCTGCCAGGAGCCAGCGAGCTGACGTCGACGATCGCCTCGCTGCCGGGACCGATATGCGTGTAGATATCGAACGTGTCCAAGGTGAAGTCGTGAGCGAAGGCGTCGGAGTTCGTGAGGATGAGCCGTCGGCCTGCCTCGATCGTCACGTCTTCCGGCTCGAACGCGAAGTTCTGCATGTCGACCACGACTGCCTCCGAGGCCAGTGCCGCATCCACCGTCGACCGGGTCGTGAGGAACCCGGCGATCGACACCACCGCAGCGACCCCGATGAACATCAGGGCCCCGCTCCGAGCGCGCGCACCGCCGGGAGCCGAGCCCCTCCTCTGCCGGATGAGCGAGCCGACACCGCCGACCAGAGCGAACAGGAATCCGATCATCAGCAGAATCCCGGCGACGAATTCGATGGGGCTGAAGGGCTGGAAGATGCCGAAGGCGAGGTAGAAGACCGTCGATGCGGCCGCAAGAGCGACGACGAGCCCGAGGCCGGCGGACCACGTCGCGTCGAACCTCCAGACGACATAGGTGACAGCTCCGAGCACGATCGACAGGACCGCCGGCGTCACGAGGTCTGTGTCGTCGATGAGAAAGACGGAGACGACGAGCATCAGCAGGCCCGTCGCAGTCAGGAGCGCCAATCCGAAGACCTGGTTCGTGATCCGATTCTCCGTCAAATCGTTCATGTCGCCTCTCAGGTTGAGATTTGGATAAGTGGATCATATAGTCAATCAGCGATCCGTCAAGCCAAATAGGACTTCCACGAGATGAACACCCGGAAATACACGTCCCAACTCAGGGAGCAGCAGGCTGAGAAGACCAGGGAGCGAATCCTGGACGCCCTCGTCGAGGTGCTCGCCGAGGGGGTCGAGAGCCTCTCGATGCCGGCCGTGGCAGGCCAGGCGGGAGTGTCGGTCGGGACCGTCTACCGGCATTTCGGCGACAAGGCAGGACTGCTCAAGGCGCTGTATCCCCACGCGGGGAACCGCACCGGCATCAAGGTCGACTCGATTCCCCGGACGCTGGACGAGGTCGACGACGTCGTGCGGCGCGTCTTCCAGCATTTCGAGGACACCGACGATCTGATGCGCGCCGCCTTCGCCTCGCGACTCGGGCGGGAAGTTCGCATCGGGCACACCGCCGAACGCCTGGAGGGCATGAGACAGACGGTTCGCGCCACGAACCCGAGCATCTCGTCGGATCAGCTGGAGCACCTGGCGAGACTGATGTTCATCCTGACTACGTCGGACGTGTACATGCAATGGAAGGACCGGCTGGGACTGGACCCGGAGGAGGCGGCGGACGAGGTGATGTGGGCTCTCCGAGCCGTCATTCGAGGAATCGGCGAGTGACCGTCACCGGCTTGGTTGACGCCGCCGCAGCGTCGATCGAGCGGGTAGGCGCCAAGGCGCAGGTCCTCAGCCGTCTGATGCGCGTCGGATTCGACGTCCCGAACGGATTCGTCGTCGCTCCTGAGGTTGACCTCGACGAGGTCGATCTGTCGGCCTGGAGAGAGGGCCTGGGTGATGTCCCCCTCGCTGTCAGGTCGAGCGGCGTCGCAGAAGACGGCGCCGAATCATCGCTTGCAGGCATGTATCGCTCGATGCTCGACGTCGACGCCGGATCGATGGTGGCGGCAGTCGCCGAAGTCAGGAATTCCGCGCCAGATGGAACGCCGATACCGGTGCTCGTGCAGGGGATGGTCGACGCCGAGTGCGCAGGAGTGTGCTTCACCGCCGACCCGGTCACCGGGGACCGCGCGAAGACGATCGTCACGGCGACTCGTGGACTGGCAGATCGGCTCGTATCCGGGAGCGTCCCCGGAGACGAGTGGCAGGTCGTCTCCGGCAGGGCCAAGCCGCTTCGCACCCCTGAGAAGGTCTTGCCCAGGCGCCTAGTGCGATCCGTTGTGAAGCTGGCCTCGGAAATCGCCGCGGAGCTCGGCTCTCCACAGGACGTTGAGTGGGCGTGGGACGGGGAGCGCATCTGGGTGGTCCAGGCCCGCCCCATCACCGCGCTCCCGCCGGACGTCGACTGGACACCGCCTGCTCCGGGCGTCTACAACCGGTCGCTCCGCCTCGGGGAGTGGTTGCCCGAGCCGGTGACACCACTGTGCGAGTCGTGGCTGCTCACCCGGATGGAACGCCAGATCCACCAGTACCTGTGGGAGCTGATCGGACAGGTGGCCCGAGAGCCTCACCACGTCATCGTCAACGGGTGGTATTTCTACTCCCTCAACTGGATGCCTGCCCCCGGCGTCGCTCTCTGGCGCAACCTCGTGTCGATCGTGCCGCGGCTCCCCAAGAACTGGCGGAACGCCGCAGGCATGTTCCCACAGACCATTCGGTTCGCCCCGACGGCGTTCGAAGACGAGTGGCGCAACGAGATCCTTCCTCGGTACCGAGAGGCTGTGTCACGAGCCGAGAAGCGAGTCGACGGGATTGCGCCTCACGAGCTGATGGCGCTGATCGACGAGCTCGCCGACCATGCCGGCCGGTACTTCGCCTCGATCGCCGTGGTGTCGGGCTCGGCATACAAGTGGGAGGCTCAGCTGGCGCAGTTCTGGAGGCGGCATCTGAAGGACCGGCTCGGTGTGAGTCACATGGTCGTGCTCCAGGGTCTCGAGCAAGCAGAGGTGACGAGCCGGACGCCGAGGCTGGAGAGTCTCGATTGGTGGAGGGAGCCGTTCCCGCCCGCACCGCCGCCACGAGACGTTGAGCACCTCCGGCAGGAACGCCTGGCGCTGGAGCGACGAGCCGTGGAGTGCCTCGAGGACTCGCCGAGGAAGCTGTCGAAGTACGTCGAGACGCTGAATGGTACGCAACGTCTGATGCCGATCCGCGAAGAGCAGATCAGCCAGCTGAGCATCGGATGGCCGGTCATGAGGCGGGCCGTGCTCCGCATCGGGGAGGCTCTCGTGTCGTCCGGCGTGATCGATTCGGCGGAAGACGTGTTCTTCCTCACCAGGAGCGAGATGGACGCGATGGTGGACGATCCTGGCGACATGCGCGACGAGGTCGCCCAGAGACGAAGCGAGCGGTCCTTCGCCAAGCAACTCGTGCCGCCGTTGACCGTCGGCCGTCTACCCCTCATCGTCAGGTATCTGTTCGGGATGAGTTCGCGAATCCAGGGAGCCGAGCGGAGCGAAACAGCGCTGGTCAGCGGCACGCCGGCCAGCCCGGGCCGGGCGACCGGCCCGGTCAGAGTCATTCGTGACGCCTCGGAATTCCAGCGTTTCGAAGAGGGCGAGATCCTCGTCGCACCGCTGACTGCCCCTGCATGGACCGACCTGTTCTCTCGCGCCGGTGCCGTCGTCACCGATGTCGGGAGCGCACTCGCCCATGCGTCGATCATCGCCCGGGAGTACGGGATCCCTGCGGTCGTCGGGTGCGGCGACGCGACCTCGAGGCTCAGGGACGGTCAGATCGTCACGGTGGATGGATCGACTGGAAACGTCGAGCCGACGAGCGGGTGACCTATCGGGGGCTGGACCGAAGCTGACCAGGGGACGGTGTCCAGGGTCATCCCGACCTGCCGCCCTCTTCACGAGCGAGCGCGACTTGGTGTCATGATCACCACGGGCAGGCCAAACCAGTGCGGTCGATGGTCGACGTCGATGCTCCACAGGGTGAATCTGGTGTCCATTCATGTCTTGCGGTGTCCACCGAGCAAGCCGAACCGAGCTCCAGAAGAATACCCCATGCTCATAGGGGTCTTCAGGGGAATCAGATGGTGGGCGGTACAGGGATCGAACCAGTGACTCATGCTGTGTGAAAGCGGAATGAGGACCTTGGAACGACGGGCGAATCGGCGAAATCCTTCGGTAGTTCACGGGATTTCGCTTGTCGTCGCTTTGCCTCCTCGGGCCACGATGGTCGAGCGAGCGTGCGCGCCGCAGACGCGTAGATCCCGAACTGACACTCGGCGACAGGGGTGGTGACACTCTGCTGAAAGGGCCGAACGGCAGGCTCGACGCTTCACCCCCGTTGCGCATCATGTCGGCGTGAGGCTCGAATGTGACACCATCGGGAGCCCCGGATTCCCGGAGTCGGGTGGCGAGGTCCGCAAGTGCCGACGTGGCGTTGTGTGCGGGTTGTGACGCATTCCCCTGGACGCATACGGTCGATGGGTGGAGTGTGAGATACGTCACATCCGGAGGTTTGCATGTCGCTCTTTCTGAAGAGGATGAGGCTCGGAGTGCTGGCTCTGGCGGGATCTCTCGCTGCTGCATCGGCCGGACTCGGGCTGATCTTGCGTTATCAGCCGGCACCACTCATGAAGCCAGCACGCTGGTTTGCAGCACGGGTGCTCAACCCTCCTGTGTTGTGGTACACGAAGCGCCTCAACCGAAAGACGCAGCCTCTGGTGTATCACCGAGGCCGGAAATCGGGGAAAGAGTATGTGACCCCGCTTTGCATGGTCTCAACACCTGAGGGCTTCATCGTCCCTGCGGCATTCGGCCCCGACGTTGATTGGCTTGCCAACCTGAGAGCTACTCCTGAATCGAGAGTGGTCTACGAAGGAGTGAGTCACGAGACCACCGCTGAAGTGATAGATCTCGATCAAGCCATCGACTACGCAGGTGGAGAACCCGGCTGCCCATGCTGGACCCAATTCAACGTCGCGAACCTGGTCCTACTGCGTCCCATCACCCGAGCCGCCTGACGGATCAGCGAGGGCAACGAAGAGTGCGTCAGAGAGTGTGATGTCGACGTCGATGGTGGCATGCCCGGTGTCGTGGAGCCGCGTCGCCATGCCTTCAATGACCACGAACTGCACGCCGAGGTCGACGAGCACTCGACAGACGGCTGCCACATGCTCGACGCTCAGTTCAGACGGCATCACTTGCCAGCCGGGAGCCCTGAGACCTCTGCCGATCGCTGCGAGCCTTATCAGGGACCGCCCCGCTCTGCGAGCACCGCATCGTGGTTGTCGAGATCGGCCAGCTCCAACCGCAATTCCAGTAGGAGTTCTTCAGCTGAGTCTCGGCACACCACGGCTGCGGTACCTCCTGATAGTTCCCGCGACTCTCATCTCAGCGGCCCTGCTCAGGATCAGTGCCGACAACCACATCGGACAACCTGAGGCTCTCGGTTGGTGGCTGCTGACGGCCGGGATCTTGTTCGGGGTTGGCCTCGGCGTGTGGTTCTGGTTCCGATGGTTGCCGGTGCCCACAGCGCTCGACGATCCGTTCTCGGCCGGGCGGTGGGCTTTGATCTTCATCCACGCAGGTCTGGTGGTAGTTGGGATCTTGATTGTCGCTGCCGGGCTACTCGGCTAGGAGAAGCCAATCGCACGCCGTGGCGGGTGCGTTACCCGCACCTTGCAGCAAGGCGCTCATCTCCACCGAAACAGCGAGCGCCGACGTGCCCATCGGCGTGGTTGGGCGAAGTGTGCGTTCGTGTCTCCGATTTCGCGATCGGTGGCGGTGGACTGCGT
>JAHEIN010000033.1 GCA_024639335.1 bacterium
CGGCCCCATGCCTCGAGCTTGCCGTTCAGCTCTCCGATGACCCATTCCATGAGCGTGTTCTGGATCTCATTCAGGCGATCGGCGATCGAGACGCGTCCGGTGCTCGTCTGGGTTTCGGCGGTGTTGGGATCTCCTCCGCTGAAGAACTGGGCTTTGGTGCCACCGATGACGAGCCCGACGCCCCAGGTGTGGTCGACGAGCGGAACATTCGATGCAGCATCCCATTCGACGGATCCGCTCAGATCGACCTTGAACGGATCGGCTTCTGTGGCGCTTGCTACGGTCTTGCTGTCGAGGGCCGAGCCGTCAGAGCGGAACGAGTCACCCGAAACTGCAGATGCGTCGCACACTCCGTCTAGGGTGCCCGCCGCGGCAGGCATTGCCAGCACCAGAACCGCAATTGCGGACAATGTCGCCAGGGTTGTGAAGCGCTTCATGAGCCTCGTCCCCCGAGCGGAGCGGTGCCGGCCATGACGAGGCCAAGGATCACTCCGAGAATCGGGAGCCCGTACACGGACGCCGGCTTCAGCGGGTAGATCCCTGCCTGCTGCAACACCAGCATCATCCCCAGCCCGAACAACAACCCCCCGATGAAACCGATGACAGGTCTGCCTCTCACCACGCACCTCCTGCGAACGACCGTACCGGAATCCTGGGGTGAATGGAACGGGTCGAGAGGACCAGGCTCGTTCTGTCCATGGGGTGCCGAGATCAACCCGACATGCGGATGTCCCGTCGACCGAATGCGAAGACCGAAGCCGCCACCAGCACGGCCGTGATGGCGACCAGGACGCCAGCATCACCCCAAGGCATCCCATTCACGAGTGGGTCGCTCGTCAGGTAATAGTGATACGGCGACCAGGCGGCCAGTCCATCGAGGCCTTCACTGAACGGTGCCAGTGAGTTCACCAGGTACATCGCGAAGGCCACTCCGACCGCGCCGACGACTGCGGTGCGCACGTGGCCGGTGATCGCACTCAACAGCAGCGCAAGCGAGCCGAACACGAAGCCGATCAGCACCGACAGGGCGGATGTTGCGGCGATGTTGGCGATGTCCATCCCCAGGCCGGCGATCACCGAGCCGGCGACCACACCTACGAACGTCGCACCCCCAACGACGACACCCAGCAAACCACCTGCCAGCGTCTTCTGGAGCACGATCGTCGATCGACGCACCGGATTGCCGAGCAGCAGCCCCATCGTCCGTTGAGCTTCCTCGCCGGCGAGTGCTTTGGCGCCGATCGTGATGGTGACCGCCATGACGAGGATCGGCGCCATCAGGCTGAAGGTCTCCACCTGATACCAGCCTTCGGGCGTGCTGATGTCCGCACCGCCGACGAGCGCCATGAGCGCTTCCGGGAGGTCCTGGCCGAAGGTCGCCAACTGTTCGTCGATTGCGGTGTACATCGGGCCCATCATCACGCCCATCATCGAGAACATGGCGAACGCCGAGATGGCCGTGAGCGCCTGATGATCGGCAGCCGTCTTGGTCCAGATGCGAGAGACGCCCACGGAACCCGAGATTCGATCGATGACGGCTCCGAGCCTGGGATCCTCGCGGAGGCGGTCGATGATCGAACCGCCCACCGAGCGCAGGCGGAGATCTCGTCCGTTCACACCGACGAAGGAGACCCCGGCGAACAGCGCGCTGCCACCCAGCAGTATCCCGATGCCGCCCCACTGGATTCCATTGACCAACGGCTCGCCGTTGTCCAGGTAGTACCACGGGAAGACCCGGGCCACGTCGGCAAGGGAATCGACGAGCGGTAGCAGCCCGACCGCGAAGAACGACAGCGCCATCACACCCGATGTGATGCCGGATGCCAAAGACGGCTTCCCCGTCCAGGCGCCGATGGCCATGGCCAGGTAGCCGTAGAACAGCGCATTGGCGAACAGGTGGAAGGCCTGGGCCCCGATGTTCATTCCGGCGACGTCCACGTCGAGGAGCACGGGAGCGATCAGCGCACCGACCCACAGGACGATCGCGGCGACTGCGGTGAGCACGAACGTGGAGATCGCCTTCGACCCGAGCACCTCGCTACGGCTCTTCGGATTGCCGAGAAGCACCCCGATGGTGCCGTCGCGCTCCTCGCCGGCGATCGACGCCGATCCCATCGCCAGGGCGAGCCCGGCGAGAATCAAGGCCCCGTAGAAGCCGTAGATCGCGCCATAGGCGAGCCCGGCGGCGTCGGCGCTGTCGCCGATCCCGAACAGCTCGCGGAAGCCCTCGGGGAGATTGGTGTACAGGGAGAGGTCGACCGACTTGTAGGCCGCCATTCCGCCGACCAGGAACAATGCAACGGTGAACGCGCCGATGACCACGCCCCGCCAGCGATCGGCGATCGTCTTGGTAGTGATCGTGGCGAGCATCAGGCCACCACTTCCGTGTCTCGGTAGTACGTGAGGAAGATCTCTTCGAGATCTGCCTCGGAGGTGGCGATGTCGACCACTTCGTACCGGCCCGCGACAGTCGTGAGGAGCGTGTCCATCTTGCCGTCGTATGACAGCACGATGCGGTGGTCGTTGGCCGATACATCGCGGACGCCTGGCACGTTGTCGAAGACCGCAGGATCGACGTGTGTGGCGAATTCGAACTCCACCCGGCGCATCGCCTTCGAGCGCAGCGCTTGGACGGCCTCGACAGCGACGAGGTCACCGTGGCGGATGATGCCGACCCGGTCCGACACCCGCTGAACTTCTGACAGCGTGTGGCTCGAGAGGAACACCGTGCGGCCCTCGGAGGCCACTTCGCGCATCATCGCCTGGAACTCCCTCTGGACGAGCGGGTCCAGGCCGGCGCTCGGCTCGTCCATGATGATCACCTCGGGCTTGCTCATGAATGCCTGGATGAGGCCGACCTTCTGCCGGTTCCCGGTCGAGAGGTCTCCTACCTTCTTCGAGAGATCGGCATCGAGCCGCTCGGCCAACTCGTCGACGTAGGCCCAATCGACTCCGCCTCGGAGGTTGGCGAAGTAGGTGAGCGTGTCACGCCCGGTGAGACGCGGGTACATCGCCAGGTCGCCGGGCAAGTACCCGATGTGGGTCCTGATCTCGACGGAATCTCTGTGAGAGTCGAGGCCCAGGATCTTCGCCGAGCCTGCAGTCGGGCGGATCTCGTCGAGGATCGTGCGGATCATCGTCGTCTTCCCCGCGCCGTTGGGTCCGAGGAAGCCGAACACCTCACCGGGACGAACCTCGAGATCGAGGTCCTCGAGCGCGCGGACGTCTCCGTAGTGCTTGGTGAGACCCTGGGTCTCGATGGCGGCAGTCATATCGGTGTACCTCTCGTTTCGTTTGAGTCTCTGAGGTTCGGACGTTCGGCGAGGGTGGCCATCGCCGCCCTAGCGTTCTGGATGAAGTCGGCGGTGAAGACGCCGTCTCCGTACAACTCCATGATCGGAGTCAGGTAGTTGGCGATCTCTGGGCTGGTGCCGAAATCGGGGTTGGTCAGGTCGGCACCGAGCAGCCGGTTGAGGTGGTGATGCATGACCAGCAGCCCGAGGTTCCACAGCACGAGGATCACCGCCCTCCCGTGCGGATCTGCAGTTGCCTTGAGCATGCCGCTATCGACGCCCTGGGCCAGATAGATCTCGGCGTCGGCGACCATCGCGTCGACCAACTCGGCGACTGCCGGAGCGTCATCGGTGAGGACGGCTGCGAGGTAGCCCAGTAGGTGGGGGTTCCCCGCCGCGCGGATCGCATCGAGAATGTCGAAGTTGGGTCCTGCCGCCATCGCCTGTTGTTTGCGGTCGCGTGTCACGGCGAGCACGTGGCGGTCGCACGCTTGGCGCAGACCGTCCATCGAGCCGAAGTGATTGATCACCGATCCAGGGGAGACACCTGACAGCGCCGCCACCTTGCGCGCAGTGGTCCCCGCGATCCCCTCTGTCCCGAAGCACTCGATGGCGGCGTCTCGGATTCTGGCCGCTGTGCTTCGCTCTTCGATCTCCATGTCCAGGATCTCCATACCCGAGCTGGGTTGAACGTCTGTTCAAGCGAATGTACAGCCGTTCAGTGAATCATGTCAAGCGTGAGCGTTTCAACGGGTCACGATGCACGGATGAGCAGCGCGCATCTCCTGGCAGCGTTTGCGTAGGCTCAGGGCGGTAGAACTCGACCGAAAGGGCACGTATGGCCGCCAAGGACAAGATCAAGTCGGCGCAAGACACCGTCTCGAAGGCGCAGACCGTTCTCGACGCCGCCGACAAGTCACTGAACGCAGCCGAGAAGGCGACCGAGGCCGCTGCCAAGGCGAAATCGAAGTCCCCACTCGTCGCGGTTCTCTTGCTGCTCACGATCCTGGGGATCATCTACCTGCTGAAGCGCAATACGGACTGACGGGGCAGACCTATCCGATGACCTGGGCCACGAGTTGCACTCCCGGCCGATAGGCCAGGTGGTGGTAGCTGGTGGCTTCCAGGATCACGGCATGTCCGGCTGAACCGAGTGTCAGCCGGCCGAGGTCGGGCCTTCGAAGCGCACGGGCTCCCCCCACCGTCACCGACCGCACGGCCTCCTCGATCGTCATCCCCATGTCACGCACCGCGAGGGCGACGCAGAAGGGGAGAGACGTGGTGTAGCTGGAGCCGGGGTTGCAGTTCGAGGCGATCGCCACCTGGGCACCAGCGTCGATCACCCGGCGGGCATCGGGGTATGGCTGTCTCGTCGAGAAGTCGGTGGCGGGCAAGAACGTCGCGACCGTGTCGGAAGCGGCGAGTGCCTCGACGTCGTCGTCGGACAGGTAGGTGCAATGGTCGACCGAGGCGCAGCCCTTCTCGACGGCGAGCTGCACTCCGGGTCCGTGACCGAGCTGGTTGGCATGGAGTCTCAAGCCGAGGCCGGCAGCGCGGCCGGCGTCCAGGACCCGCGCCGATTGGTCGGCGTCGAACGCCCCTCGTTCGCAGAAGACGTCGATCCAATTGGCGAGTGGAGCGGTGGCTTCGAGCATCTCACCGCAGACGAGGTCGACATAGTCGTCCGTTCGCCCCTCGAACTCGGCCGGGACCAGATGCGCTCCGAGAAACGTCGTCTCGGTCGAGAACGTCGATGCCACCTCGAGGCTGCGCACCTCGTCTGCGACGTTTAGTCCATATCCGGACTTGATCTCGATCGTCGTGGTGCCGGAACGCCTCGCCTCGGCGACCCGCTGAGCGGTCAGGTCGATGAGTTCGCTCGTTGCGGACGACCGGGTCTTCTCGGTCGTCACGCGGATCCCGCCGCCGTCGTACGGGGTTCCGGCCATACGAGCCGTGAACTCCTCGGCGCGGTCGCCCGCGAAGACGAGATGCGAATGCGAGTCGACGAAGCCCGGGAGCACGCATCGACCGGCGGCGTCGATCCGCTCGTCCGCCGCCTGACCGCGCCTCCCGACCGAGACCACGACGCCGTCTTCGACGACGACGGATGCATCCTCGATCGTCCCCAGTGGCCCACGCCCGAGCCCGGGATCGTTGGTGACGAGGAGACCGATGTTGTCGACCACCAGGCTCATGCGAACAACGCAGTGATGGTCCGGTCCAGTTCGGCGGCCACCGAGATCGATTCGTGTGCTCCCTCTCGAACGACGTGCCTGCCACCGACGATCACATCGGAGACGTCGCCGGCGCCGGCAGCGAAGACGACCGCGTCTCCGGGGAGGGCGGGATCGGCTCCCGCCATTCGGGCCGAGCCGAGCGCAACACACACCACGTCGGCCGGTGCCCCCACTGCGATCCGGCCGCCGCCGCTCCATCCGATCGACTCGTATCCGTTCGACGAGGCGGCGGCGATCAGGCCCTCGGCTTCGAACACACCGCGCTCGTGTGACGACAGACGCTCATGCATCTCGATCGCTCGCATCTCCTCGAAGGGGTCGATCACGGCGTGCGAGTCGCTCCCGATACACAGACTCGCACCGGCTCGCGTGAGCTCGATGGCCGGTCCGATGCCGTCTGCCAGGTCGCGCTCGGTCGTCGGGCAGAAACAGACCGAGGAACCCGCCGTGCCGGCCAATTCGAGATCGTGGGCGGTGAGGTGGGTGGCGTGGACCGCAGTGAACGATGGCGAGAGGACGCCCGCTTCGAACAGGAGTTGCATCGGAGTCGACCCGTGAGCGGCGAGACACTGGACGTTCTCCTCGAGTTGCTCCGACACATGAGCATGGGTTGGACGGTCGAGGTCATTGGCGATGACTCGCATCGAGTTGGGATCGACGGCTCGGACTGAGTGGATCGCAGTCCCGATCGTGGCGAGCGGAGACTCCGGCGCCAACGCCAGAGACCGTGCCAGGTATCGGTCGATCGACTCGTCAGCGAAACGGAGTTGGCTCGGCGACAGCGGGTGGTAGCCGTCGGCGTCGAGCCCACCGTGAAGATAGACGGTATCGAGAAGGGTGATCCGGATTCCCACCGCGTCGGCCGCTGCGATCAAGCCCTCGGCCATGGCATTTGGGTCCGAATACGGCGTGCCGTCGGCCTGATGGTGGAGATAGTGGAACTCGCCGACCGCGGTGAAGCCGGCCTCCAACATCTCGGCGAACACCGCTCGGGCGAGGTCGTGATAGGTGTCGGGTGTGAGCTTGTGGGCGGCCTCATACATGAGATCCCGCCACGTCCAGAACGAACCTCCCAGTGCGTGGGTGCGGCTGCGCAACGCCCGATGGAAGGCGTGGCTGTGGGCGTTCGCCAGACCCGGGAGCACGAGGCCATGCAATCGAGTCGATCCGATGTCGGGTGAGCTGCCCACGGTCACGGTGGAGATCGTGCCGTTTGCGACCTCGATGGCGACGTCGGCGGCCCAACCCTCGGGGAGGAGTGCCCGATCGGCGAAGAACGACGTCATGAGCCGACCTCGTCGACGAACCCGGTGATGCGTTCGACGAAGGCGTCCCGCTGGTGTTCTTCGAACTGCGCCCAGGTGGCCATCGTTCTCGGGTCGATCCGGTCGACGATCAGGCGCCCGTCGAGATGGTCGCACTCGTGCTGCCAGGTGCCGGCGGTGAGGCCGCGCTTGATCTCGTCGTGCTCGACACCTTCCCGGTCGAGATACCTGACCCGCACTTCCACGAGGCGTTCGAGATCGCCGCGCAACGGCACCGACAGGCACCCCTCGTTGATGACCACGGTCTCGTCACCGACCGGTTCGAGTCGAGGGTTGATCGCAACAGTGAGCGGGATCGGTGGCTTGTACGGGTAGCGGGGATTGTGAGTGACCTCGATGACGGTGATCCGAGCCGTGGCGCCGACCTGATTGGCGGCGATCCCGGCGCCGTTCTCGTGACGCATGGTGTCGATGAGGTCGTCGATCAGACACTGCATCTCAGGCGATGCGATGTCGCCCGGGTCGACGTCGATGGTGGGGGCGCGGAGCACCGGATGGCCGATCGGGACCACCGGGCGGACCGTCATCAGCCCTCCATCATCGGGATGCGGACACCGCGTTCGGTTGCGACTTCGACGGCACGCTCGTAGCCGGCGTCGACGTGGCGCATCACTCCGGTGCCGGGATCGTTGGTCAGCACCCGTTCGAGCTTCTGAGCAGCGAGGTCGGTGCCGTCGGCGACGCAGACCTGACCGGCATGTATCGAGCGGCCGATTCCAACGCCTCCGCCATGGTGGATGCTCACCCAGGTGGCGCCGGATGCGGTGTTGAGGAGCGCGTTGAGCAGCGGCCAATCAGCGATCGCATCGGATCCGTCCGCCATCGCCTCCGTCTCTCTGAACGGCGATGCGACCGAGCCGGAGTCGAGGTGATCCCGGCCGATCACGATTGGTGCCGAGATCTCTCCCGACGCCACCATGCGATTGAATCGGAGCGCCAGCCGGTGACGCTCGCCGTATCCGAGCCAGCAGATTCGGGCGGGAAGCCCTTGGAAGGCGATACGTTCGCCGGCCATCCTGATCCATCTCCCGAGCGCCTCATCTTCAGGGAATTCCTCCAGCACTGCCCGGTCGGTGGCGGCGATGTCGGCGGGATCACCGGAAAGCGCCGCCCATCGGAACGGGCCCTTGCCTTCGCAGAACAGCGGGCGGATGTAGGCGGGAACGAAGCCCGGGTAGTCCATTGCTCGGTCGTAGCCGCCGAGCTGCGCTTCGGCCCGCAGGCTGTTTCCGTAGTCGAAGACCTCGGCACCGGCGTCCATGAAACCGACCATCGCTTCGACGTGGGCAACCATGGCCTGGCGAGAGCGACGGATGTACTCGTCGGGGTCACCCGTCCGCATCTGCGCCGCCGCCTCGAGCGAGAGATCGTTGGGGATGTAGGTCATCGGATCGTGGGCGGAGGTCTGGTCGGTGACGATGTCGATGTCGGCCTCGAGTTCCAGCAGTCTGGGAAACACGTCGGCGGCATTGCCGAGCACCCCGATCGACACTGGTGTCCGCGATCGTTTCGCCTCGAGTGCGCGTGCCATTGCGTCCCCCACCGAGTCGGCCTGAAGATCGAGGTATCGGGTCTCGAGTCGGCGATCGATTCGATGCTGGTCCACCTCGACGCAGATCGCGACGCCCTCGTTCATGGTCACGGCGAGCGGCTGGGCGCCTCCCATGCCCCCGAGCCCGGCGGTGAGTGTGATCGTACCCGCCAAGGTCCCGCCGAACCGTTTGTTGGCGATTGCAGCGAACGTCTCGTAGGTGCCCTGGAGGATTCCCTGGGTTCCGATGTAGATCCAAGATCCGGCAGTCATCTGCCCGTACATGGTGAGACCGAGGTGTTCGAGCCGTCGGAACTCTGGCCAGGTCGCCCAGTCCGGAACGAGATTCGAGTTTGCGATCAGGACCCTCGGCGCCCACTCGTGTGTTCTGAACACCCCAACCGGCTTACCGGACTGGACGAGCAACGTCTCGTCGGCGGCCAGCTCCCGGAGTGTCGAGCTGATGGCATCGAAGGCCGCCCATGACCGGGCGGCCCGGCCGGTACCGCCGTAGACGACGAGCTGGTCGGGGTTCTCGGCGTTGTCCGGGTCGAGGTTGTTGTGGAACATCCGAAGCGCGGCTTCCTGCTGCCAACCCCGGCAGCTGAGCTCGGTCCCGGTAGCTGCGTTGACCGGGCGCGGGCCGGTGGGTGTCATGGCTGCTCCATCATCGCCTCCGCTCCATCGGCGGTCCTCATCGGAGCGTACCGATGGGGGACCCGCGCCGCGAGCAAGGAGCTCCGGACTCGATTGACACATCTGCGATGGGCGGCACGGTCGGGGTGTCGATCATGCTCGGTTGCGCCTGTGGGAGGTCGTGAGGCTCGCCGTTGTCGATCTCACGTCAGACCGCCCACGACCTCCTCGACCTCCGCTACCAGGGACCCGTCGCCGATCAGATCCTCGACTTCGGCCAATTCGGGGGCGAGCCAGCGATCGGGCCCGATCCCCGGTACTCGTTGCCGGACGGCATCTCGTGCCGCAGCGACGCCGGCTCCCGGCGTCGCATCTCTCAGTTCGACACCCCGCACCGCGGAGGTCAGCTCGACGGCGAGGATGCGCCGCAGGTTGGTGATGGCTGTTCGCAGCTTGCGAGTTGCCGACCAACCCATCGACACATGATCTTCCTGGAGAGCGCTCGTGGGGATCGTGTCGACACTGGCTGGTGTGGCGATCCGACGGTTCTCGGCGACGAGGGCTGCCTGGCCGTAGTGAGCGATCATCATCCCCGAATCGAGTCCAGGATCGTCGGCGATGAACGGCGGAAGCCCGTGGGACCGGTTCCTGTCCAACATCCGGTCGGTTCTTCGTTCGCTGAGCGCCGAGATGTCGGCGACCGAGATGGCGAGGAAATCCGCCGTTTGGGCAAGTGGGGCACCGTGGAAGTTCCCGCACGACTCGACCCGACCGTCAGGCAGGATCATGGGGTTGTCGATGGCCGAGACGAGTTCGCGTGCAGCGACTTGGCGGGCGTGGTCGATGGTGTCGCGCAGCACCCCATGGACGGCCGGCGTACAGCGCAGCGAATACGCATCCTGCACACGCGTGTCGTGTTCACGGTGAGATGCGAGGATCCCGCTTCCGCTGAGCAACTTTCGTAGATTGGCCGCGCTCGTCGCCTGCCCCATCTGTGGTCGGAGTCGCTGGAGGTCGTCGGCGAACACCTGGTCTGTCCCCATCAAGGCCTCGACCGAACATGCTGCGGCGATGTCGGCCATCTTGGCGAGATGATCGAGATCCTCGATTGCCAGAACCAACATCCCGAGCATGCCGTCGGTCCCGTTGATCAGGGCGAGTCCCTCCTTCGCCCTGAGGGTCAGCGGCTCGAGTTGATGTCGGAGCAGGGCTTCGAGGCTCGGGACCCGTGTCCCGTCTTCGGACAGGAACACACCCTCCCCGATCAAGCACATCGCAACGTGTGCGAGTGGGGCGAGATCACCGCTGGCGCCGAGTGATCCGTGTTCCGGCACCTCTGGCGTCAAACCGGCGTTGAGCACGTCGACGATGGCCTGCGCGACCTCTCTCCGGACCCCGGAGTAGCCCATCGCCAGGCTTCGGGCCCGCAGCGCCATCATCGCGCGAACGACTTCCGGCTCGATGGGCGGCCCCATGCCGGCGGCGTGAGACCTGAGCAACGCGACCTGGAGCTCGGCTGAGCGATCCGAGGGGATGACGGTGTCGGCCAGCGAGCCGAACCCGGTAGTCACGCCATAGACGACCTCGTTGTTGTCGAGGATTCGGTCGATGACTGCGGCGCTTCGGTCGATGGCGTCCCATGCGGCATCGGCGATCTCGATCGGTGCGCCATGGCGAGCAACGGCGATCACCCCCTCGGCGCTCATCCCTTCGCTGCCAAGGCGCACCTTTTCGACCATGACCACCTCCGCGGCGGATCGTACCTGTCGGCACGAGGTGCGCGTGGCATGTGGAGACTGCGCCACGGAGATGTGACCACCGTCGACGAGAACACCCCCAACGCAGGGTTGGTGCGGTGGTCAGGCGGCGAAGTCGAAAGCGGGTTCGATGTCGAACAGGAAGCGGTCGGCGACGTGGTTCAGCACCCGGCGGGCGGCCCGGAATCGATACGAGACATCGGCGATCATCGGTGCAGACCGTGAGCTCGATACTGCGCGATACCACTCCGACCCGAGCGTCTCGTAGGCGTCGAGGCCACAGAGACCGAGCGAGTCGCACAGCCCCAGGATCGCCTCGGATTCCAGATCGACCGTGCTTCCGAGGCGTTCGGCGTCGGTAGGCGATATCCAGGTCGAACCTGTCTTATCCGGGAACACTCCGGAGAGGAACAGTGCCAGATCGCCGAGCCGCTCGAACAAAACCACACGATCGGTTTCCGACACCGCATCGAGCCAGTGGGCGATCGAGATCAGATCGAAGCGGTCGTCCACCGGCACTGGCATCGTCGTTGGCCCTGTGAAGGCGGTGAGCAGCTTGGCGAGGAAAGCCAACCGCGCGGGGTCGGTGAGGAAATCGTGGACGCCGCCGATGTCGAAGACCGGCAGCCGGACCTTCATGCCCGCCCACTCGTTCACGTACGAGGCATCACGAAGCTCAGCCGCGGCACGGTGCACCAGCACCGAGAACAGGAGGTACGGCGACACCAACTCGGCGGGGTGTGTCTGGCGGTCCATGACGGCATCGAAGACCTCGTCAGAGGCAAGGAGATCTGCGCCGGTCCAGGGCCGCAGCCGGAGCTGCTGCGTCAGCGCCTCGGTCGTGGTCGAGGTGGCGGCGGCGAGCGTTGTGAGGTCACGATCCGTGAAGCGGTCGAACATCTGCGTCTCCTTTCGTGACATTCCCGTCGGCCCGTCGAGCTGTCAGTCAAGGAGATCAAGAATGGCACGACGACGCGCCAGAAGGATTCACCTGCTGCGGTCGGACAGGAGCTCGCTTCAGTAGCGGAGGAGTGAGCCGATGTTCGCGTCGATCTCCCGGACCTTGACGATCTTTCCTCCGTTCTCCAAGGTCGCCCGGATCGAGTCGTCGATCAGGTTCCGGTGGTCTTCTCCACGCTCGTCGTAGACGATCACCTCGACTTCATCGGGATTGAACGTCCCCCAGATCGGCGTCGTATCTCCTACCAGCAGCGTCTCGACCCGGCCGTGGTGAGCGGCGATCACCGTCTCGATGATCCCCTTCGTAGCCGTCTTGCGTCCCAATGACTCGTTCCAGCGATGCTCCAGGGCGCTCATCTTCTCGGCACGGGACGCTTCGATGACATCCGCCGCACGCTCTCGCAACTCGGTGAGTTCGAGATCGTCCGGGTTGCCAGGGACGACCTGGTCTGCGACACGATGATGTGCGTCGTGCTGGTAGGCCGCAGCCAGCTCACCGACCGCCGCAACGATCACGGCGTTGTCCCCGACAACGGTTTTCACGCCGTCGGAGAGCTCGCGTATGAAGCGGCGCAAGTCTGCTCGTTCGGTGCCGCCGGTGTCCCCGTGGCCGTGAAACTCTCCACCGGTGGCCTTGGCGCGGTCCTGCAGCTGCGCCTCGCGATCGATGAACCAGTTGGCGTCCTCCATCGAGCGAGGCGTCCCCTCCGGGAGCTCGAGCTCCGATCCACCCTGTTCGCCAAGTTGGAAGAGCCTGGCATTGCCCCGGCTCAAGGCCAGCACGTAGACGCTGTGTTCGCCGGTCGCTTCGACCAGAGGTGTGATCAAGAATCGATCACTGATACGAACGCGTTCGTCGACCGGTACGCGTAGTCGCACCTCTTCGTAGGTGTCGTTCGAGGCGAAGATCGCCAAACCAGACCCCTGATGACGCCAGAAGTCACGATCCTCGATCCGCCTCCTCATCCTGTTGAGGAGAGAGTCGCGTGTGGAGTCGTCGACTCCGATCTTCTCGAGCTCCGAGTCCGCCACCGAGATTGCATTCTTGAGCCGGATCGGATCCTGTTCGATCTCTCGACCCTTGACGTGTGTCGGGATGTACACGGTGACACATGGCTCGTTGCGGTGGGTTGCAAGTTCCTTCAGCAAGTCGGTCTCGAGTGTCGTGAGCACAGAGTTCCTTTCTGGAGTCGTTCTCTCTATTTCTACCTTGGTCGGGCGCTGAGCAAGCAGCGAAGAGCATTTGTTTTCGTGACGTCAGGCCCATCTCGCATCGCCGGCGCTCGCTACGACAGCTCGCTTCATCAGTTCCCACATCCGTTCGACGTGATGGCGTTCCGTTGTCTCGACCCCGATCGATACGCGCGCCATCCAGCTGTCCTCGAGCTCGGCTGCGGTGAGATACGCCGCTCCCGAACGGTTGATCGCCTCGACCCAGCGCCGCGTGTGCTCGTCGAGAGCCGCGCCTTCGAGTCCTTCGGGCCGATGTCGCACGCACACGGTTTGAAGCGAGAGCGGCGCAACGAGTTCCCAGTCGTCTTCATCGGCGACCTCGCCGGCAAGCCACTCGGCGTTGGCGAGGTCCCGTCTGATGCGTTCTCTGATCGCGTCGATCCCGTCTAGTCGCAGATGAAACAGCAGTTTCAGGGCGCGGAATCGGCGGCCGAGCGGTACGCCCCAGTTGCGGTACTGGGTGACGCCACCGGAACCGGACGACTGAAGATAGGAGGGGTTGGTCGACATCACACGGGTCAGGAGTTCGACATCTCGCATGTAGAAGAGCGAGGTGTCGAGAATGGTGCCCATCCACTTGTGCGGGTTCCACGAGACCGAGTCCGCCCCCTCGACTCCGTCCCAGAGGTGTCGGTGCTCGGGGAGCAGCATCACCGACCCGGCCATGGCCGCATCGACATGCACGAAGACTCCCCGTTGAGCCGAGATCTGGATGATCTCGGCGATCGGATCGATGGCCGTCGTCCCGGTCGTCCCCACCGTGGCGACGACCACCGCCGGCACGGTTCCCGCGGCCACGTCGCGTTCGATCGATTCGGCGAGGGCGTCGGGCCGCATCGCCATCCGCTCGTCACACTCGATCGTGCGGATGTTGTCCCACCCGTAGCCGGCCAGGAGCGCGGCCTTCGTCACCGAAGAGTGGGCGTGCGGGCTCGTGTAGACGACCAGCGGTGCGTCCATCCCTTGCACTCCACCGTGATTCTGCGACAGCCCCGAGGCTCGCTCGCGCGCGACCAGGAGGGCAACCAGACACGCCGTCGAGGCCGTGTCGTGAATCGTTCCTCTCCAGGCGTCGCTCAAACCCACCAGCTGGCGCATCCAGTCACACACCACCTCTTCGACCTCGGTGAGGGCAGGGCTGCTCTCCCATGAGATACCGAGGGAGCCGATTCCCGAAGAGGCGATGTCTCCGAGGACGGATGCCAACGTTGCGTTCGACGGAAACCATCCGAAGTGCATCGGATGTTGCACCTGCGTCACGCCGGGCACGATGTCGGAGTCGAGCATCGTCAGCAGGTCGGCGATGGAATCCCCACCGTGCGGCGGGGTGGCGTCGAACCGCGCACGGATCTCACCAGGATCGACCTGTGCGAGGACAGGCAACGAATCGATGCCCTCTCGCAAGTCGGCGATCCAATCGATCAGCTCGTGACCTGCATGCCGGAACTCATCAGGTGTCATCGGGCCATTGTCGTGGTCCGGCAACGGTGCTCCCAAATGCTCAGCACCCGTCCTGGTGGGGGAGGAGCGGCCGTGCGAGCAGGCGGTATTCGATTCCTTCGAAGTCCCATGTCGTGACCGAATCGGCCACTCCGAGCGCGGACAGAGCCGCCTCGGCCTCCTCACCTTCGACGGTGAAACACGCAAGGCTGTGGACGTCGTCGGCTATCGGCAGGTCATCGGGAGTCGTGCGCAGGGGCCAGGCTCCGCCATCTTTCGACTGCTCGAGCCCGAGGGAGTCGGCTTCCTGGACGAATACGGCCAGCCGCTCGGGCCGGTAGTCGTCGCCAGGCCCTGGCGTGGCGTCTGTCAGCGTCGCGATCATGGACTCCAATATGGCGAACCGGGTATCGGCGCCCGGCCCGTCGAAGCCAAGCGCATAAACGGACAGCCGGTGCTCGCCTGCCTCGTCGTAGTACTTCACGACGGTGGTCGATGCATCGGCAACGTTTGGAGCGTTGTTCAGGTCGAGCACGTCGATGGCTGCGAGGTCCAGGTCGTCCACGAACGCCAGCACGTTCGCAACCGTCGATCCCTCGAGCTGATGCTGCGCGAGGGGCGGCACCGCCGGTCCGGGAAACGCGAACTGTTCACGGCTCGGCGTGATGACCGTGCCGTCGCCGAACACGGTGAACCGCGGGACCCGCTGGAGGTTGAATTCGATCGGGACGAACCCGCCCTCGTCGGAGATCTCCAGGATCACCCCGCCGGGCGTGCCATCCGGCACGGTGGGCGTCGTTTCACCAGCAGTGTCACCACCTCCGCATGCGGCGACGAGGAGTGCGGTCAGAATCATCACACCGAGCGATCTCATACCCCTCCGACGGGAACCAACGCCCTCGAGGTTCCCGGCGATGAACGGAGACCCCCTACCCGGAAGGCTCGTCCGTCACCCCCGGGTCCCGCCCATGCAAGCAGGGGAACACGCCAACCCGGAGCAGACCGATATCGCACGTCGCAGAGCGTGCTGCGTGCAAGCGTGAAGCGCTATCGCTCGTAGTCCCTGAGCGCGTCGCCGATCAGGTCGATCGCCCAATCGACCTCCTCGAGGGTCGTGATCGTCGGCGGGATGAAGCGAATGATGTTGCCCATGGGACCGCACTCGATGATCACCAGCTCGCGCTCCATGCAATACCGCTGGATGTGCCCGAACGCCGCCTTGTCGGGCTCACGTGTCGCCCGGTCGGAGACGAGTTCGACACCGATCATCAAGCCGAGGCCGCGGACGTCCCCGATCGTCGGATGGTCGATCGCGAGTTTCTCGAACCGTTCCATCGCTCGGGCGCCGACCTCGCGAGCGTTCGGCAACAGCGCGCCCATGGTGTCGATGACGGCGATGCCGGCCGCACAGGCCACGGGGTTGCCTCCGAAGGTGGTGCCGTGCGATCCGACCGGCCAGCCGTCCATCATCTCGGACGATGCGCCGTATGCGCTGAGTGGGAATCCGTTTGCGATGCCCTTACCGAGGGCGATGATGTCCGGGTTCACGTCGTAGTGATCAGTGGCGAACCACTCGGCGGTCCGTCCGAATCCGGTCTGAACCTCGTCGAACACCAAAAGGATGCCGTGCTCGTCGCACAGGGAGCGCAGCGACTCGAGGAAGCGGGGCGGAGCCGGGTAGTAGCCGCCTTCGCCCTGCTGCGGCTCGACGAGCATCGCAGCGATGGTCTGTGGGGTCACGACGTGACGGAACAACATCTCGATCTCGAACAGTGCGTGGTCGGTGGCCTCCTCGACATTCATCCCCCAGCGGTAGGGGTGCGGGAATGGGACGGTGAAGGTCGAACCGAGAATCGGGTGGTATCCGTCCCGATACTTGGCGTTCGACGTCGTCCAGGACACCGAGCCCATGGTTCTTCCGTGGAAGGCGCCGCGGAAGGTGATGACACCCTGACGGCCGGTCATCTTGCGAGCGAGCTTGACAGCCGCTTCGACGGCTTCGGCGCCCGAGTTGGCGAAGCCGAACTTCTCGATCCCGTCAGGGGCGATGTCCCGCAGCTTCTCGCCCAGGCCCACCAGGGTGTCGTACCGGTAGACACAGCCGGAGTGCACGAATCGGTCGAGTTGTACGTGTGCGGCTGCGATGACGGCGGGATGGTTGTGGCCGAGGTTCGTGACGGCGGTGCCGCAAGCGAAGTCGGCCCATTTGTTTCCTTCGGCATCGTGGATCCAGATGCCTTCGGCTCGTTCGATCACCAGGTCGGTGTCGAATGCGATGACTGGCGCGATCACGTCGGTGTGACGTGCAACGAGATCTGACATGGTTGTGCTCCGTGGTCGAGTTGGGCTGGGGGTCGAGGAATCGAGCCGTCCCTACGGAGCAGCGAACAGGTGCTTTCTGGTGGTTGTCGGCGTCCTGTGCATGTGACGAGTATGCCACATCGGTATTTCTCAGTCGAGGGCGTGGCAGCCTCAATCCCGGTCGGAGCGGCGCACTTCGAGCACCCTTCGGAGTTCGGAGATCCGGGCTTCGAGCTCGGCCCGTCCGCGGGCGGCGTCGATCTTCTTGTTCATGTAGATCACGTCGACACCGGCCTTGATGTCGCCGCCGAAGTCTCCACCGCTGTGGCGAACCGGATCGATGCGCTCGTGTTGCAGCTCGATCCAGCGACGCTCGGCTTCCTCGAGCTCGAGTTCGAGTGCGATGTCGGGCACTCCCTCATTCGCAATCACCCGGGCGCGTTGCTGGAGGTCGGACTTGCGCTCGAGCAGGTGCTGTCGCTCGGACGGTGAACCCGTGGTTTCGAGCAGCGTGTTGATCTGCTGTAACTCGTCCCAGATCGCATCGGCGTCCATGGTCTTCGATGGTATTCGACTCAGGAGATGACGACCGGTGCCATGTCTTCGACGATCTCACCGATCACGGTCGGATCGTGGCCCGAAACAGACCCGATCACGTCGTCTAGCCGATCGGGGCGCACGAACAGACAGAACCCGATGCCCATGTTGAACGCCTCGAACATATCGCTCTGGGCGACGCCCCCCTGTGTGGCGATGCGCTCGAAGATCGCCGGGATGGACCAGGCCGAGCTGTCGATCCGTGCGCCGAGACCCTCGGGGATCGGCCGTCCGAGATTGCCCGGCAACCCGCCACCGGTGATGTGGGCGGCCCCGGTCACCCCGCCGGTGCCCATGGCGGCGAGCACGGCAGCGCTGTAGAGCACCGACGGCTCGAGCACGGTCTCCCCGAGGGTCGAGCCCTCGAACGACTCGCTCCAGTCGACGTCCTCGAACACTCTCCTGACCAGCGAGAAGCCGTTCGAGCGGAGATTGCGAGACGCCAGGCCGACGATCAGGTCGCCGGCCCGCACTGCCTCGCCGACGATCTCGTCCCCGGCCTCCACCACACCGAGCGCTGCGCCGGCCAGGTCGATGGCGTCCGGTTCCATCACACCAGGATGCTCGGCGGTCTCACCACCGACCAGTGCGGCGCCGACCGCGGCACACGCCGAGGCGATCGACGTCACCACCCGAGTGTCCCGATCAGAGCTCAGGCGGCCCACGGCCATATAGTCCACGAACCCGAGTGGGCGGGCGCCGACCGCAGTCAGGTCATCGACGCACATTGCGACGAGGTCGAATCCCACCCCATCCCAGATCCCGAGCCGCCGGGCGATCTCCAGCTTGGTGCCGACGCCGTCGGTGGACATCATCAACACCGGGCGGCGCATGCCCTCGGGGAGCTCGATGCCGGCGGCGAACCCACCGAAGCCGCCGACGATGTTCGGTCCCCAGGTGGCGGTGACCAACGATCGGATCGCTTCGACGTGTCGCTCGGCTCCGGCGAGGTCGACCCCGGCGGAGCGATAGTCGGTCATCTCAGGGGGCCGTGGCCGGTTCGAGAACGAACTTGCCGGCTCCGTCTTCGATCTCTGTCGGGTAATCGCCGGTCAGACACGCCGTGCAGAACGACTCTCGGGGAGCAAGCGTCGAGTCGAGCAACCCGCCGATCGACAGATACCCCAGTGAGTCCACGCCGAGGAACTCAGTGATCTCCTCGACGCTCATCCGCGCCGCGAGCAGCTTGGTCTGGTCAGAGGTGTCCATGCCGTAGAAGCACGGCCAGCGGTACGGTGGCGAGGAGACCCTGAGATGGATCTCGGTGGCTCCCGCGTCCCTCACCATTGCGATCAGCTGCCGAGTGGTCGAACCGCGCACGATCGAATCGTCGACGAGAACCACACGCTTGCCGTCGAACGTCGCAGGGATGGGATTCAGTTTCAGCCGGATGCCCTGATCGCGCAACATCTGTGTCGGCTCGATGAACGTCCGGCCGATGTATCGGTTCTTGACCAAGCCATCGGCGTAGGGGATTCCGGCAGCCTCCGAGAACCCCTGGGCGGCCGGGATGCCCGACTCCGGGACGGGGACTACCACGTCGGCGTCGACGGGGAACTCGGCCGCAAGCGTGTGGCCCATCCGCTGACGGGCGCCGAAGACGTTCGTGCCGTACAGATTGGAATCGGGTCGCGCGAAGTACACGAACTCGAACACACACAGGTTCGGCTCCGGTTGCGGAAAGGGGCGGTGGCTCCGGATACCCGTAGCGTCGATCACCACCATCTCGCCGGGTTCGACATCTCTCACGAACGTGGCGCCGATCAGGTCGAGTGCCGCCGTTTCGGAGGCGAACACCCATGCGTTGGCGCCGATGCGACCCAGGCAGAGCGGCCGGAACCCGTGCGGATCACGAACCCCGACGAGCCTGCCCTGGTCCATGACGACGAGCGAGAACGCGCCTTCGAAACGCGGAAGTACCTCCATGAGCGCCAGCTCGAGGCCGCGGGCATCGGAGCGCTCGTCGTTCACCTTCTTCGAGATGATGTCCAGCATCAGTTCGGAGTCGCTCGACACGCCGGTGATGCCCTGTTCCTGGGCCAGCGTGGCGGTGTTGGTGAGGTTGCCGTTGTGGCCGAGAGCGATCGACGTGTTCCCGATCTGGCGATGGACCGGCTGGGCGTTCTCCCAACAGGACGAGCCGGTCGTGCTGTAGCGGGTGTGGCCGATGCCGATGTGGCCCTCGAGTGCTGCGAGATCGTTCTCGTCGAAGACCTGCGGGACCAACCCGAGGTCCTTGACGACGGTCACGGTCTCGCCGTCGGAGGTGGCGATTCCTGCGGCTTCCTGACCACGGTGCTGGAGGGCGAACAGACCGAAGTAGATGGTGGCCGAGACCTGCTGTCCGGGAGCGTAGACACCGAAGACGCCGCAGGCTTCGCGCGGTCCGTGGAGGTCGGGAGACGGGTTCTCGGCTGTGTCGTTCACAACCCCGGTGAGGATAGGCCGGACGGCTCCGATGCCCGCATCACTGCGCTCCGACGCCTGGCTGGACCCGTTTGAGGGCAACCAGGCCGAGGGTCGAGATGCCGGCCCCGATCGCCGCCGACAGGGCAAAGCCGGACTCCACGGCGGCACTGACGGTGCCACCCGTCGTGATCGCCTCGCCGGCCAGCACCTCTCGGACCAGCTCGGGATCGCCGACCGTTGCGGCCACGATGGCGAAGAGCGCAGCGCCGCCGATCGCGGACCCGAAGGCGAACCCTTGGTTGCGGAAGAACTGGTGTGCCGCCGTAGATCGCCCGATCTCACGCGGCGAGCTGACGTCCCTCAGCAGGGTCAGAGAGGCGTTGGTTGCCAGACCGATGCCGACGCCAACGCCGAACAACGCTGCGAACAGCACCACCAACGTCGAGGAGAGCGCCGCCGCAACGGCGGTCAGCACCAGTGATGGAATCGTGGTAGCGAAGCCAAGTCGGACCACGGTGATCTCAGACCGCGAATCGAGGAGGCGGGAGGAGAGGTTCGCTCCGGCGGTCCATCCGACGGTGAAGAACAGCACCGACCACGCCGTGGTCGCCTCCGATGCGAGCCGCCCGGCACTGACGTAGAGGGGTACGAACGCGTTCGGGGCGAAGGCGCCGGTGATCAGGAGCGAGATGGCGAACGCCAGCGGAGCGAATGGCGCACTGGCGAGGTATCGACGCTCGACGAGTGGAGCCGCCCGCGATCCGGCTCTCCGATAGAACACGTACCCGGAGACCACAGCCACGGTCAGCCAGACGATCGAGATCCATTGCAGGTCGTTCACGGCGAAGAGGACCGCAGCGGAGAACACCAGCGCCAGGCCTGCCCCGATGTAGTCCATCGGTTGGCTGGCGGTGAGCTCCTGTTCCGGCGGCATCACCCGCCAGCCCGCAATGAGGGAGATCAGGCCGAGTGGGAGATTGATGAGGAAGATCCAGCGCCAATCGAGCTGTGTGAGCATCACCGCGGCGATGGCCGGACTACCTACGCCCATGACACCCCACACCGTCGAGTTCGCAGCAAAGGCTCTTCCGGTCAGATGTGGCGGGTAGATCAAGGAGACGGCGGCAAGCCCGACGGCGATCACCATGCCGGACCCTGCACCCTGTATCGCTCGCAGTCCGATCATGACCCTCATCGAGGGGGCGAAGGCGGCCAAGACGCCGGCGCCGGCGAAGACGATGACTGCGACCCGGAACATCGTCTTGACGCCGATGGTGTCGATCAGTCGCCCCGACACGATCGTGGCCACGCCGGACGTGAGCAGAAACGACGTGATCACCCAGGGGAGCAGCGCCACCGAACCCAGATCAGCTGCGACCTCCGGCAGAGCTGCGGCGACTGCCAGGCCCTCGAACGCCGCAAGGGCGACCGTCACGAAGATGGCGATCGACGCGGGAAGAAGTTCTTTCGAGAGGACACTGGTGGGCGTCGCCACCGGGCGGCTGGTCACCGCCGCAGCGTATGACATCTCCGAGGTCGTGTCACATCGCTCGCGCGAATGCTCGGTCCAGCGCCTACGCTCCACTCGGACTCGTCTGTGGGCGGTCGGAAGGATCGCAGAGGACGCGTTGATTCGCGTGCGGGAGGACTGTCAAGTGGAAGTCGTGCTGTTCATCGTTGGACTGGCCGTCGGGATCGCGATCGGCTGGTTCGTGTGGGACCGGATCGGCTCCAAGAGGCTCAGCGACGACTTCGCCAAGCGTCTTCGGCACACCGACGATCAGATCAACACGCACCGACGCCGAGCCGACGAAGCAGAGGCCGAGATCGAGCCCCTGCGAGCACAACTCCGAGAGGTCAAGGACGAGCGCAAGGACCTCCAAAAGCAGCTCGAGAAGCTCAAGGGTCGGTTTGACAAGCTGAAGGGCGAGAAGAACGAACTCGATGCCTCGGTGGCCGACATCCAGAAGCGGGCCGACGACGTGGACCGACTGAAGGCCGAGCTGAGCGAGAAGCAGGCACAACACGACGCCGCCCGCAAAGAGGCCGACGACCTCAAGCTTCAACTCGGAACGGTCGACGATCTGCGCGACAGGCTGACCTCGGCACAGGATCGCCTGGTCGAAGCGGAGCGGGCAAAGGAGGACGCGCGACTCCGTGCGGCTGAGGCCAAGGGGGTGACGGAGCGGGCAACGGTCGAGCTCGAAGCTGCGATGGACACGATCAACACGCTGCGCGATGGGGCAGAAGGCGCACTCGATCTGCAGCACGAGCTCGATGCCTCCAAGTCCACGGTCGCCGATCTCGAGTCAACGATCAACCAGCAGTCCGAGGAGCTGGCGGCGCTGCGCGAGCAGCTCGCAGCGTCGGCGGTCGTGGCGGACGAGCGGGGCTCGATCGCCGTCGAGCCCGAGGACGTTGCCGTGTCCGAGCCCGTCGAGCCCGAGAACGCCGCCGCGCCCGAACCGGTGGAGCCTGTCGAGCACGTTCCCATCGTCACCGAGGAGACTCCAAACGAGTCGCCCGCCGAGGTCGGTGCGGGAGAGGAAGCACCTCAGGACCAACCGGTGGCGACGGAGCAGACCCCTGTCACCGAGCCGGAAGCCGAGCGAGACGTGGCTGTGGAGAAAGTCAAGGAGATCGCAACCCGCACGTCCGGCGGTCGAGAGATCACGAACGACGACCTCAAGAAGATCCACGGTGTTGGCCCCAAGATCGAGAAACTCCTCAAGGACATGGGGATCACATCGTTCCTCCAGGTCGCCAACTTCACTGCCGAGGACGTAGAGACGGTCACGACGGCCCTCGACGCCTTCCCGGGCCGTATCGAACGTGACGACTGGGTTGGCTCGGCCGACCGTCTGTACCGGGAGAAGTACGA
>JAHEIN010000034.1 GCA_024639335.1 bacterium
CGACTGTCGGGGTCGAGTCTTCGGTCCGCTCGAGGAGAATCGTCCGATCCACCCAAAATGACAAAATCGCCTTACGCGCGATCGTGCGCGTAAGAACGCGTAAGAAACGGTGGGCCATGCCCGGTTCGAGCGACCGATCGAGCCATCCGCGTGTCGGTGACGGCTTCGATTTCGGTTGCCGGTCTTTCTCCCAGGAACCATGGATCGAGCGAGCGAACGCACCTCCGAACGAAGTCGAGCCGGCGAAGTTGGCAAATGCAACCGACAGCATCGGCGATCCGACGCGAGAGATGCCCCACATGGTTTCGGCGGTGATCGGCCTCATCAGGTCCACCGTACCGAACCACCGCACTACGACCTCGGGTGTTCAAGGGATTCATCCGTCCTCGCTACTGGCGAACCATTCAGGATCAACGATGAGCTCTGTTGCAGTTACTCACGTCCGGTGACGATGCCGCTGGGAATGAACGCCGCGGGCGGTCGCACGGGTCGCAGCCTCGGCGTGACCTCGACGTTGTCGGGATCATCGACGGCTACGGCGGCCTGATCGAAGGCCGCTCTCGTTCGCTGGTGCATCGGCTCGAGGTAGGCGCCATCGGGCCGGTCGCAGACGTCGACAGCGCCGCTTCGGAGGAACCATCGTCGGCTCGAGCCGCTGTCCCAGGTTCCACGATCCTCGATTCCGCACCCAGGCGGCGACTTCTTGCGGTCCTCAGACGCCGTCGGCCTTCGATCGGTTGTAACGGCTCGTTCGCGGGGGCCACGCGATCGCCAACCAGATGGAGGTCCCGGTCATCGGTATCCCCGCGAGCGGGACTTCCGGCTGTACCGGGCCTCAAACGGGTTGGAGTACGATCGGCCGAAGATGCACGTCGCGAGGCAGGTAACGGCGCTGACCGGGGACGCATCGGATCGCGAGTGGAGGAGACCTCATGAGTTCGTACGCAGACATTCAGGAAGTGCTCGCCGATCAGGCCGAGCACCTTCTCGACCACTCATGTGAAACCATTCCGAGTGATCAGCTCCATCTCCCGGGCCCCGACTTCATCGATAGGGTGACGTCGAACACCGATCGAAGTCCAACCGTGCTTCGCAACCTCCAGTCGCTCTACGACCACGGGCGCCTGGCCGGTACCGGCTACGTGTCGATCCTCCCGGTCGACCAGGGTATCGAGCACTCCGCCGGGGCCAGCTTCGCCCCCAATCCGGCCTACTTCGACCCGGCCAACATCTGTGAGCTCGCCATCAATGGTGGCTGCAACGGAGTGGCCTCCACGCTCGGGGTCCTCGGAGCCGTGGCCCGCAGATACGCCCACAAGATCCCGTTCATCCTCAAATTCAATCACAACGAGCTGCTGACCACTCCGAACACCTACGACCAGGTCATCTTCGCCCAGATCGAGCAGGCCTTCGAGATGGGCTGCGTTGGCGTCGGGGCAACGATCTATTGGGGTTCGGACGAGTCGAATCGCCAGCTCCAGGAGGTCTCGGCGGCTTTCCAGCGCGCCCATGAGCTCGGGATGTTCACGGTGCTCTGGTGCTACCTCCGTAGCTCCGCCTTCAAGGTCGACGGGGTCGACTACCAGGCATCGGCCGACCTCACCGGTCAGGCCAATCACCTGGGTGTGACCCTCGAGGCGGACATCATCAAACAGAAGCTGCCGGTGAACAACGGCGGGTATCCGGCGATCAAAGCGGGCAAAACCCACGACAAGGTCTACAGCGAATTGACGTCGGACCATCCAATCGACCTCACGCGATACCAAGTCGCCAACAACTACATGGGCCGCATGGGTCTCATCAACTCGGGTGGCGCCTCGGGGACGAACGACCTCCACGACGCCACTGCGACGGCGGTGATCAACAAACGGGCCGGCGGCACGGGCCTGATCAGCGGCCGCAAGGCCTTCCAGAAGCCGATGGGCGACGGCGTGGCACTCCTGAATGCCATCCAGGACGTGTACCTCTGCGACGACATCACGATTGCCTGAGGAGGCTCGATCATGCGAATTGGAATACTGACCGGCGGCGGTGACGTCCCGGGCCTCAACGCCGCCATCAAGGCGGTGGTCAATCGCGCAGCCGAACAGGGCCACGAGGTGCTGGGCCTGAGGCGTGGCTGGGCCGGCTTGCTGTACGTCGATCCCGGTGACCCGGATTCCCTGGCGGATTTCTCCCAGCCACTGGACCCGGCCTGGGTGCGGACGATCGATCGTTCGGGCGGCACCGTGCTGCACAGCTCACGCACACATCCTGGGAAGGTGAAGGCCTCCGACGTCCCCGAGTTCCTGACCCCGCCGCCCGACAGCGAGCCCCCGTACGACTTCACGCCTCACGCCATCGAGGTCCTCGACGCCTACGGGATCGACGTACTCATTCCGATCGGCGGTGACGACACGCTGTCGTATGGCCTCCGGTTGCACAACGAGGGCGTCCCGGTCATCGCGATCCCGAAGACCATGGACAACGACGTTCACGGCACCGACTACTGCATCGGTTTTTCGACGGCCGTCACCCGCGGCGTGCAGTTCGTCAACAGTCTTCGGACGAGCACTGGTTCGCACGAGCGAATCGCGGTCATCGAGTTGTTCGGCCGATACAGCGGGGAGACTTCGCTCATCACCGCGTACCTCGCAGGCGTCGACCGGGCCGTGATCTCGGAGGTGCCCGTCGACATCCAGAAGCTCGCCGACTACCTGGTCGCCGACCGAAAGGCGAACCCCAGCAACTATGCCATGGTGACGGTCTCCGAGGGTGCTGTCATCGAGGGCGGATCGATGCTGCTCAAAGGCGAAGCCGATGCATATGGTCACCGCAAACTCGGCGGCGTCGGCGAGGAGGTAGGTGCGATGATCAAAGAGGTCACCGGTATCAACATCATCAACCAGACGGTTGGATATCTGATGCGGTCCGGGAGCCCCGATTCGCTCGACCTGATGGTCGCAAACAACTACGCCGTAATGGCAGCCGACCTCGCCATCGAAGGTCTGTCGGGTCGGATGGTCGCTCTCAGGGGCGGGACGTACACCAACGTGCCGATCTCCTTGATCGGCGAGGGGGTCAAACGCGTCGACGTCGGCGAGATGTACGACACTGAGGCGTACCGCCCGAACATCCGCCATGTCGGTGGCAAGCCGATGTTCCTGTACTGAGTAGGATCGCCATCCGTGCAGACTCGACCCACCAACTCACAGTCGCGTTCACGTCGTGAGGCAAGCCACGAAGTCCAGTCGATCATCCGGGGTTCCCGGTGAGTGTCGTCGGAGTCCTCACCGCCGGCGGCGACTGCCCCGGATTGAATGCGGTGATTCGCGGTCTCGTCCTACGCGCCCTGGAAGAGTACGACGCCGAGGTGGTTGGGATCCTGAACGGCTGGGAAGGACTCATGGAAGGCGATGTACGTCTGCTCGACCGTCGCGACGTGGATGGCATCCTCGCCAAAGGCGGCACGATCCTCGGCACCTCCCGCAAGGATCCATACGTGCACGGTGACGGCTACTCGAGCGTCGCCCGCACGCTCAAACGCAACGACATCGACAGCCTCGTCGTCATCGGCGGCGACGGCACGCTCCGTACTGCGCTTCGACTCGATGAGGACGGCGCCAGGGTGATCGGAGTGCCGAAGACGATCGACAACGACATCAACGGCACCGATTTCACATTCGGGTTCGATACGGCAGTGCAGATCGTCACCGACGCGATCGACCGGCTGACCACAACCGCAGAAGCGCACAACCGGGTGATCCTCGTGGAGGTGATGGGACGGACCAAAGGTTGGATCGCGACGTACGGCGGTCTCGCCGGTGGCGCGCAGGCGATCTTGATCCCCGAGATCCCGTACGACATCGACGAGGTCGCGGCTCTCATTCGCCGCCGCCACCGTCGCGGCAAGAACTACAGCGTCGTCGTGATCGCCGAAGGCATCGAGCCACCGGAGAAGGTCGAACTCGAGAAGGACGCCTTCGGGTTCGATCGACTCGGCGGCGTCGCATATCAGCTCGCCCCGGTGATCGAAGATCTCACCGGATACGAAACCCGTGTGACCGTGCTCGGACACCTCCAGCGGGGTGGTACACCAACTGCCTTCGACCGCGTCCTGGCAACGCGACTCGGTGCCCACGCAGCCGATCTGGCCGCAGAGGGCCGGCACGGCACCATGGTCGCGATGCGGAGGGCGCAGATCGTTGCGGTTCCGCTCGCCGAGGGTTGTGCCGAGATTCGTGGTGTAGACCCGGAGTTGTACGACGTGGCCCAGACGTTCTTCGGGTGATCACGGCCGGCGGGTGTCTCGGCGTCGTGAGATCAGCCGGCCGATGACCTATACCAGCGTCTTCGAGTTGTTCAAGATCGGAATCGGGCCTTCGAGCTCGCACACCGTGGGGCCGATGCTCGCCTCTCTCCAGATGTCCACGGTGGCAGCGGGCGGGGTCACGGTTGATCTGTATGGGTCGCTCGCACTGACCGGAGTCGGTCACGGCACCGACCGGGCGATCATGCTCGGCCTCTCCGGTCACCACCCCGAGACGGTGCCGCTCGATCTGGTGTGGCGACTGCCCGCTGCGGTCAGCGAGAGCGGTCGTCTGACAACCGCCGACGGAACGGAGATCGCGTTCGATCCCGAGACCGAGATCGTGAGACATCGCGAGATCGATCCGATCCACCCGAACCTGATAAGTTTCAGGACGCCGACCGAGACCCGGGCGTTTGCCTCCATCGGGGGTGGGTTTCTCGCAGAGGTCGTAGACGGAGCGCTGGTTCCCCCAAAAGAGGCGTCGGTCGATCTCCCGTTTCCGTATCGAACGGCAGCGGAACTGCTGAGTCTGGCCGCACGCAACGGAATGCCCATGTCCGAGATCGCTCGAGGCAATGAGCGAGCGCTAGATCCGGACGGGGATCTGACTGGCCGAATCTCGGGCATCGTCGCGGCGATGAACGATTCGATCGATCGAGGCCTGCGAGCGACAGGTGAGTTGCCCGGGCCACTCGCCATCAAGCGCAGGGCCAGAGACCTCGGATTGGACCTCGAAGAGATCGGGTCCTCTCTCCATCTGCCACCGACCGGACCCAGCGACTGGGCCGGTGTCTTCGCCACGGCGGTCAACGAGGAGAACGCGGCCGGTGGAAGGATCGTCACCGCACCGACGAACGGCGCTGCGGGGATCATCCCTGCGGTGCTCAGATTTGCAGTCGAGTTCTGCACTCCAGCGACAGCCGAGCCCTCAGAGGAGTTTCTGTTGACTGCGGCCGCCATCGGCTCGCTGCTGAAAGCGAACGCCGGCATCTCTGGAGCCGAGCTGGGCTGCCAGGGCGAGGTCGGATCGGCCTCCGCCATGGCAGCTGCAGGCCTCGCTGCGGTCCTCGGTGGTTCCCCGGCTCAGGTCGAGAACGCCGCCGAGATCGCATTGGAGCACAACCTGGGCCTGACGTGCGACCCCGTCGGTGGATTGGTGCAGGTCCCCTGCATCGAGCGCAATGCCATCGGGGCGATCAAGTCGATCGCGGCCGCGTCACTGGCGTTGCGAGGCACGGGTGAGCACTTCGTGTCGCTCGATGCCGCAATCGAGACGATGCGTCAGACCGGGCTCGATATGCACCACAAATACAAAGAGACCAGCCTCGGTGGGCTGGCGGTGAACGTGCCGGCCTGTTGAGCCTGGCTCGCTGACCCTCACGTTGGCGTCATCGTTCGTCGCTCATCGGTGGAGTCTGTCGCCGCGTCGGGAACGCCGGTATGCGCGATCTCCATGAAGAGGCAGTCGATCGCAGGTGCATCCAACTGGCAGTGGCCGTGTCGGGAATCTGACCGTCAGCTCACGACGATGTCGAGCTGGTCGTGTGCCGCCCGCAACGCTTCGACGACCTCCGATGGAGTCCGAGCCCGGGCGAAGACGAAACCGAGATAGCGATGTCCTTCCGGGGTTGGTTGGACTTCGGCGCCCACGGGGATGGAAATCTCGATCGAGGTCACGCCGGGAATCGACTCGGCTTCTTCGAGCCCACGAATCGATGTGAGCGTCCCTTGCGTTGGGACCGGGACCATCAGGACGCCGCTTGCGCCGGGGTGGCGCGTGGAGCCCAGCTTGCGCCGACCGAGCGCCTGTCGGAGTACGAGCGACTCGAGTGAATCTCCCATCAGACCGAACGTCAGGCTTCGTCCACAGAGGCCCCCGATTGTTCGCCCGGCGACTTCCAGCACCACAGGCACACCGTCCTCGATCCGGAGTTCGGCATGGATCGGGCCTTGGGTCAGGCCGAGCGCGCCGGTCGCTGCGGCAACCGTGCGTTCGACTTCGCTGATCATCGTGGCAGGAAGCGACGTGGGTGTGACCAGGATCGTCTCTGGGAAGACGGGACCGTCCGGCTGATCCGGCTTGTCGAAGATAGCGAGGATCTCGACGCTCCCGTCCCAGATCAGCCCCTCCACGGAGATCTCAGGACCGCTCACGAACCTCTCGACGAGAAACCGCCCCGATCCGTCATCTTCACGCTGATGTCTCGCTGCGAGCGCAGCCGACTCGCCCAGTTCGTCGATGTCGTCTGCGCGCATCACACCGACGCTGGCGCTCCGTGTGCGCGGTTTCGTCACGACCGGGAAGCCGAGCTGCACGGCCGCCTGACCCGCCGAACCGAGATCGACGACCCGGAACTCCGGTTGAGCGATCTCGGCCCGGGCGAGCAGTCGACGAGCCACCGCCTTGTCGAGCGTGGCCTGGACTGCCGCAACCGGGCTGGATGGGAGGCCGATCAACTCAGAAGCGCGCGCGGCGATCTCGACCCCGGCATCATCAGCGGCGATGATGGCGTCGATCGGTGTGACTGCGGCGAGGTCGGCAACGCGTTCTGCCGAAGCAGCCGGATCGGCACAGTCGATCAGCACCTGCCGATCTGCGCCCAACAGCGGCAGTTTCGATTCGCTGGCGATGCTGAGCTCCACGCCCAGTGACCGGGCAGCCGTGACGAAGTCGGTTGCGCGATAGGTCTCCGTCGGCAGTACCACCAGGACACGAGCTCCCATCGGCGGAGGGTATCTCAAAACCAGCGATCCGCTGTAGGCTGTTGATCCTCATGTCTGATTCCGAAGCCCTCACCGTCTTGTCCATAGCTCCCGACGCGGTGGAAATGATCACGACGCTCGCCGAGCAGGAGCCGGGGGACGACGAATACGGTCTCTATATCGAAGTCACCGGAATCAGGGGCCCGCAGTTCACCTACGACCTGAGCTTCATGCCGGTCGCAGACGCTACGGATGCACAACTCGTGGAACGCCACGACATGCTTGCCGTCATCCTGCGGTCCGAGGACGTCGAGAAGCTCGATGGTGCCAGCCTGTCGCTGTCCGACGAGGGTCTGGCGATGAACAACCCCAACACGCCGGCGACTCCCACCATTGCTGCGCCGCAGGGGGATCTCACGGGGCCGCTTGCGGATCAGATTCAGACTGTCCTGGAACAGCAAGTGAACCCTGCCATCGCCTCGCACGGTGGAGGAGCGGAGCTGGTGTCCGTCGATGGGACCATCGCCTATCTGAAGCTGATGGGTGGCTGCCAGGGCTGTGGGATGGCGCAGGTCACCCTCCGTCAGGGGATCGAGCGGATTCTGATGGAAGCGATTCCCGACCTGTCGGCCGTGATCGACGTCACCGATCACGAATCTGGCACGGACCCCTACTACCAAGCTGCAAAGAAGTAGCCCGGCTGCCGGTGACGGCACCGGTGTGACGTGGAGGCGGAGGTCGGCAGCTTCGTGATGATGCGGGACTCTTCGGGGAGCAATCGACGTCTCTGCGGTGTGCGCAATCGTTCACGCCTCTCCGGCATGCTCGTCCTCATTCTGTAGATCGTTTTCGGAGCCGCCCCGGGTCCAGTCGACGCTGGAGATCGATTCAAAACCCCGGGACTCGACGGGTGGATCGACTCCCGAGCGCCGATCTCGGGATCACCGTCCCCGGCGATGATGGGTTCGGCTGTCGTTGCAATCGGCGCACAGGTCCCGGCCGCCTCAGAGCGGCGAACCCGAACCCGAGATGTACGATCGGGCCATGGCACATCAACTCAGAAGCTACCGAGTCAAGCCCGGCCAGATGCAGCCGTTCCTCGAGGTCTTCGACAAGGTCGTCGAGGCGCGGCGAGCGCACGGCTTCACTGTCGACGGCGTCTGGTATTCCGAAGCCGATGGCGTGTTCACCTGGGTGGTTTCGCACGACGGTCCTTTCGAAGAGGCGGTCGAGCGCTACTACGAGAGTGACCAGCGCAAGGCGATCACTCCGAGCCCGGCGTCGTTCCTCGACGAGGTCGAGACCTACATGGTCGAGCGTCTGCTCTGAATGGGGTTCACCCGCGAAGAGCTCGAGGCGTTTCGGGACGCCAGGGTCCCCGACCTGATCGGGACCGACCCGAGGCTGCTGTTCGTCGGGATCAACCCAGGGTTGTGGACGGCTGCAACTCAGACCCATTTCGCCCATCCCGGGAACCGGTTCTACCCGGCGCTGCTCAGGGCCGGGGTGATCGAGCGGGAGGTCGATCGAACCTCCGGGTTCACCGACGAGGACCGTGCCCACCTCATTGCACGTGGTATCGGGATCACGAACATCTCCGAGCGTGCCACCGCCCGGGCCTCGGAGCTCTCGACCGAGGAGTTGCGCGTCGGGGGCGAGAGGCTTGCAGCAAAGGTGCGTCGGCTTCGCCCGGCGGTGGTGGCGATCGCAGGCGTGACGGCCTATCGAGCGGCCTTTCGTCGTCGGGACGCAGTACTCGGCCGGCAGGAAGAGCCGCTGGAGGATGCCGAGCTGTGGGTGGTTCCAAATCCCAGCGGCCTCAATACGCATGAGACGACAGACTCTCTGGCCGGGTGGTATCGACGGGTCGGTCTCGCCGCCGGCGTCGTCGAGGCGGCGGGCGCATGACCGCTCATCCGGATACACCGACCGAGCGCCAAGTGCTCTATGCGCTCGTGGCCGGAGGCTTCATCGTCGTGGTCGCCGTGCTCGTGGTCGGGGCGGCCTACGCGGGATTGGTGCCGACGTGGTGGTCGGTGATGGCAGGTGCTGCAACTGTGCTCGTCGGCGGGTTGTCCGCGATGCGATGGCGGGAGACGCGATTCGTCCTCCTGGCGTCGATCCTGCTGTTCCTCACATGGACCGTCGTGACGCTGCTGGTTCGATGACCAGAGCTGCCGGGATCGACATCGCACGCGGGGCCTGGCTGATCGTCTATCTCGACGGAGGACGCTTCGCCGACGCCGTGGTCGTCGATCGTCTGAGCACGGCCGACATCGATGCCGACGTCGTTGCAATCGACGTCCCGCTCGATCTACCGACATCGTCGATCGGTCGACAGGCTGAGCTCGAGGCACGAAGTCGCCTCGGTCCGCGTCGGAACTCGGTGTTCGCATCGCTCCCCGCCGAGCTGTACGCCGCCGACTACACCGAAGAGGCCCGTACGGCTGCTCGGACCCGGTTCGGCATGTCGTATTCGAAGCAGGCCTGGAACCTGCGGTCGGCGATCTGGGATGCCGCCGCCGCCCGTTCGCAGCGTTGGCACGAGACGCACCCTGAGCTGGCGTTCTCCGAGATTGCCGGTGCCCCGCTCGACTCGAAGAAGCGGTGGTCCGGCGTGAGGCAGCGGCTGGATTGTCTCGAATCGGTCGGCATCGAACTGCCGGTGGTGACCGGCGATCTTCTTCCAGATGACACGCTCGACGCCGCCGTGTGTGCCCACGTCGCCTGGCGGATCGCCACCGGTACCGCATCCCGGCTACCCGAGGACGGCCCTGGACCCTTCATCTGGTATTGATCGGTTGTCGGTACCTGCGATATGCGCCTTGCGACCCGCGACCTCGCTTCAGCCTTCGTGGACCTCGGCGTCGGGGAAGAACGCCGCGAAGGCAAACCAGAACTCGTTGCGGTGGGGGAGGAGCTCCAGCTCCGACCCCGAGAGCGGACCGTCGACGGCGAGTCCCTGAAGAGTCCACGTGCTTGCGGTTTCGGTGTCGACGAAGACGTCGACGTCGGGACTCTCGAAGGTGAGCCGCTGGCCATCGACGATCGGGTCGAATGCAACGCCGGTTCCGATCGCCTGTCCGTCCGCAACTTGGAAGCTGTCGAGTGCATCTGTGGTGGCCGGTGCACCCCAGAAGATGGCGACGGGCACCCCGCCGACCTCGTCGTTGACCACTCTTTTCTCGGAGATGATCGAGAAGGGATAACCCGTAGTTGCCTCCTCCGTGCCAACTGCAACCACTCGCTCGAGTGCGGGGAATCGTTCGTCGAGTTCAGCTGTGAAGAACCCGCCGATCGGAGCGTTGCGGGAGGAGTAGCCGACGTAGGGGTTCTGGCCATAGGCGATGCCGAAACCCTGGTCGCGTCCCAGTACTTCGCTGTCGGGGTTGTTGTCGCGGAAGTCGGCCCATCGCACGATCGCCGAGGAGAGCGGTTCGAGCCTCGTCCCGGTGAGATCTCCCACGATGGCCTCACCGGTGATCTGCTGCCACAGCGATTGGGTGGCGTCGTCCCACATGACCAGGTCCGAATTGCGGAGGAGGCCCGAGACCCCCATGCGAAGGACATTTCCGTCGACGCGTCGATCGAAGGCGATCCCGGTGTTGCAGAGCGGGCAGTAGGTGACTGCGACGGGTACATCACCGAACTGATCGTTGACGATCTCGTGGCGGTGGAGGATGCGGATCGGGTAGAACCGCCTGGCATCCTCCACGTCGACGAGCAGCCCGGGCTCGTCGTCTTCCAGCCACTCGTCCGCCTCGGCCACGGTCTCGAACGACGGATCGTCGATCGGTGGAATCGCGTCTCGCGGGTCTAGCGTCCGGATTCCCACCTGCAACTCTGTCAGGTCGATCGACGACGTGGTGAAGTCCGTCTCCCAATTCTGGGTGACCACTCGCAGGTTGGAAGGCAGTTCGAATGGCGCTGTCGTCGTTGCGGCCGCGCCGGTTGTGGTCGGGGCTTCCGCCTCCGTCGGTTCGACGGCGGCCTGTGAGCCTGTCGTCGTAGTGCCAGTGCCTGCGCATGCCGTAAGGACGAGTGCGGTGGCGATCATCTTCGTCAGTCGTGTCACGTGGTGTCCTGGCTCCGGTCCCAACGTCAACAGAGTGGGGGATTCGGCGTTCTGCACTGTGTCGGAAGCCCGACACTCCTTGCTTTGATGAGTCCGATGAATCGAGATCGTTTCGCCTTGGTTTCAGCCCGCACCTATCATTAGAGATGGTCCCATTCTCACGAGGCGTGGGGCACCGCGGTCCACCTCATGTGGGCTGCGTAATCAGAACCCAACGGGAGGAACACTCGATGCTGAAGCACACGAGGCTCATCGCCTTGCTGACAGCGCTGATGCTCGTCCTCGCCGCCTGTGCCGGAGACAGCGAACCCGCTGACGACGGCGATGCAGGCGACGACACGACGGCAACCACCGAAGCAATGACCGAAGAAACCGACGCATCCGATGAGATGACCGAGACCACCGAAGCCATGGAAGAGGAAGCAGACCTCGCCGGTACCGAGGTGACGGTCTTCTCGTCTGAGCAGGGCACCAACGAAGCAACCGGAATCCAGCGAGCGCTCGACGTGTTCGCCGAGGAGAACGGGATGACGATCACTCACACGGGCGCCCGCGACTTCTCGGAGCAGATCAACGCCCAGGCGGCAGGTGGCAACCCGCCGGACATCGCCATGTTCCCGCAGCCGGGCAAGGTGATCGACTTCGCCAACCAGGGGTTCATCCTGCCGATTCCCGCTGAGGTAGACGCAGCCGTCAGGCCGCAATGGCCGGCCGGCACGCTGGAGACCTACTCAGTCGGCGACACGGCATATGCCATCCAGGTCAAGACCGACCTGAAGTCGATCGTCTGGTACAACACGACGGTCTTCGCCGACGGCGGATACGAGATCCCGAGCACGTTCCAGGAGCTCGTCGACCTGAGCGGCCAGATGATCGCCGACGGCCAGACGCCGTGGTGCATCGGCATCGAGTCCGGTCCCGCCACCGGCTGGACCTTCACCGACTGGATGGAGGACATGATGCTGCGGGTCGAGGGCGCCGAAGCCTACGACGAGTGGACCGCGAACGAGCTGAAGTTCTCCGACCCGCGCGTGGTCAATGTCGCCCAGACGATCCTCGACATCTGGAATACGCCGGGCAACACCTACGCAGCCGGTGGCTCGATCGCCGCAACGACGTTTGCTTCGGACCACGGCCAGCCGCTGTTCGACGGAACCTGCGCCATGGTGCGCCAGGCCTCGTTCTTCGCAGCGTTCCTGCCCGACGGCACGACCTTCGGTGAAGACGGCGATATCGACACGTTCTACTTCCCGAACGTCGACACCAACTCGGCTCCGGTGCTGACGGCCGGCAACTCGGCAGCGGCCTTCCGCGACGCCCCCGAGGTGTGGGCTGTGATGGAGTACTTGGGCTCGGCGAGGTACGCCGAAGAGCGCCAGAAGGCCCAGACAGAGGCCGCCGGCGCAGACGGTGCCGGCTTCCTGACGGCCAACCTGAACGTCGACCTGAGCCTGTGGAACGAGCTCGAGGGAGGGTTCATCGAGATCCTCGCCAGCGCCGATCCGGCCCGGTTCGACGGTTCCGACCTCATGCCGGCGGCGGTTGGTGCCGGTTCGTTCTGGACCGAAGGGACCAGCGCAGTGAACGGCGACAAGTCGGTCGAAGATGCCTTCACGGCCATCGACGCAACCTGGCCGTAAGCCTGATCCGAAAAACACTCAAAGCAATTGACGAGACCGGCCCGCATCGCGGGCCGGTTTCGTCTAGGTTGGCCGGACCTAGAAGTGACAGGGAGGATCATGAACCGACTCGTGATTACGATTCTGGGCATCGTCGCGGCCGTGGGAGGCAGCGCGGTCGTCTTCGTCGGAATCAACAAACTGTATGACCTCACCGAGGACCGATACGCCTTGTTCAACGCCGTCGCCGGCGGGCTCGTGTCGGCCGGGGTGTTCGGGTTGGTGTGGGGGAATCGCCTCGTCGTCTCGCCTGTGGTCGTCTGGCTCATCGCAATCGCCGTCGGGGCCGCCACCGGATATGCCCTCGGTCTCTTTGAAGACCCGATGCGTCGCCTTGCCAGCGGCATCGCCGGCGGGGCCGCCCTCGGACTCGTCCTTGGGATGCGCGCCACCGCGTCCATACTGCCGTCCATCGATCCGCTCGCTGCCATCATCTGGCTGGCAGTCGGGACCGGCCTCGGCTTCGCCGTTTCCGCGGTCAGCGGCGGGCAAATAGACCGCCTCCGAAGCCTGCTCGCGGGGGGCGCCGTCGGCTGGTTGTTCGGCGCCTGGCTGGCCGCCGACTTCGACGGCTCACGGGCAGAGGTCATCGTCGTCGCCTTGGTACTCGGCACGTTGGCCGGGGCATTCGTCGGTCGGCGGCCGTTTCCGAACCGAATAGCGCGTGGCAACATGGCAGTGGCCAGCAGGAAGTACATCTTCGCCGGGCCGGCGCTGGTGTTCGTGGCGTCGGCGCTGCTCTTTCCTCTGGTCCGCACGATCTGGCTGAGTCTGCTGACAGGCAACCCGAGAGATCTGCAATGGACGGGCCTCACGAACTACGGCGAGATCCTGACCGACCCCGGCATCATCGACTTCAGTGGTTTCGGAGAGATCTTCAGCAGCAACATGTTCTGGCTGGCCGTCGTTCTCCTCGGCGCAGGGTTCGTCACCGGACGGATTGCCGGACGACGGCTAGGAGGCAACTTCGCGGCCGGCGGTCCCAGCCTGACCATGCTGGCATTTGGTGTGATCCTCTTCGGCTTTGCGCTGTTCACGTCGATTCGCGGCACGATCCCCAACAACCTGTGGTGGATCTTCTCTGTCATTGTCTTCGCCGTGTCGTTGGGCCTGGCAGTGGCGGTTCTTGCCGACCGATCCAAGGGGGAGAACATCGCCAAGTCGCTGATCTTCCTTCCCATGGCGATCAGCTTCGTTGGCGCGGCGGTGATCTGGCGGCTCATCTACGTCGCCCGACCACCAACGGATCCGCAATCCGGCGTGTTCAACACGCTGTGGGTGCAGCTTGGGTTTTGGAGCGACTCGACTACCGCCAGCACGGTGATTGCGGCGATCCTCGGGGTCGTTGTCGCCGGCGTGGTCTACCTGGCCTGGCGGGGATGGCAGGCGGAGGCCAATGCCATCGTGGCCGGCTCGCTCGCCATCGCGGCCGGTCTCGGCTACTTCATCTATCGGGTCGTTGGGCCCGGTATCGGCGGTGTTGCCATTAGCGAATTGACAGGCGAGCTGGTTGCCGATCCCGTCTTGTTCATCCAGGAGACACCCTGGAACAACTTCTGGATGATGGTGGTCTTCATCTGGATCCAGACGGGATTCGCCATGGTCATCTTCTCCGCCGCCATCAAGGCGGTACCGGAGGATCTGCTCGAGGCCTCCCGGATCGACGGCGCCACCGAAACGCAGACCTTCTGGCGGGTCACCATCCCCCAGATCTACCCCACCATCGGTGTGGTGGTCACGACGCTCGTCGTCACCGTGCTCAAGGTGTTCGACATCCCAAAGGTCATGACCAACGGAAACTTCGACACGCAGGTGCTCGCAAATGAGATGTGGGAGCGGGCCTTCACCCAGCTCAACTTCGGGCTCGGGTCGGCAGTGGCGGTCCTCCTGTTCATCGCCGTGCTTCCGGTCATGTATATCAATATCCGCAGAATGCAGAGTGAGAGGTTGGGATGACCGCTACGTCAGAAAGGGCTACGGCCACGAGGTCTCGTAGCGCAGAACCGCGACCCTTGGGCAACAGGATCTATGGCTTTCTCCGGTCGATCCCGACCTGGTTCCTGTGGATCCTCGTGATCCTCTGGACCGTCCCCACCTTCAGCCTGTTCGTCAACTCGTTGCGGACCCGGGATGCCCAGCGCGGCAGTGGATTCTGGAACGCGTTTTCCGACGAGACCTTCCCGACCCTGGACAACTATCAGGACGTCTTGTTCCCCGAGGTGGGCGCAGGCCTGGGCAACGCTCTGCTCAACTCCGCCTCCATTGCGATCGTTGCCACGATCATCCCCATCGCGATTGCGGCGTTCGCCGCGTATGCATTCGCCTGGATCGATTTTCGTGGCCGGGAATGGCTCTTCATCGGGACGGTGGCGTTGCTCGCCGTCCCGACGCAGGTGTCGCTGATCCCGTTGCTGTCGGCGTACTCGACGGGGGTGCGCTGGACGATTCCCATCGTCGAGCGAACGATCACGTTGTTTCCAGACTTGGACTTGTCAGGACAGATACCCTCGGTGTGGCTCACGCACACCGGCTTCGCGATGCCGTTTGCGATCTTCCTGTTGCACAACTACATCGCCGGGCTACCCAAGGACCTGTTCGAGTCCGCGGCCATCGATGGCGCCGATCACTTCAAGGTCTTCTGGCGTCTGGTGCTGCCCCTCTCGGTGCCAGTGCTCGCTGCTTTCGCCATCTTCCAGTTCCTGTGGACCTGGAACGACTACCTCATCGCATTGACGATGATCGGCGGCAACCGCGAGGCCCTGCCGGCCACGATCGTGGTTGCGTCCCTTGCGGGTGAGTTCGGTGCGCAAGAACACCTGTTGACGTCAGGAGCCTTCGTGATCACGCTCTTCCCGCTCATCGTGTTCTTCGCGCTGCAACGGTTCTTCGTCCGAGGTATCACGGCCGGATCGGTGAAGGGCTGATTCGTTTCACGTCCCACGTCTCACGTAGACGTGGGGCGTGGCGCGCCCCCTGGAACTCGAGGAGTTCTTGTCGGGAGGGGCGATCACGTACCGCCGGCCAGCCACAGGCGAAGCTCACCGACGCCCGACCGACAAGATCGACGGTCGGAGTCGCAATCCGCGGCGGCAGCGCTCGTCGAAGACAGCGGTCGACCTATTCCTGGGACAGTGCGAACTCCACGGTTCTGGACCCATCACAAGTAATTGGGGGTAGTCGCTGTCCCAAGAACAGAAGCACCCCCAGCGAGCACGCCACCCGCGCACCTACCCAGAGGCGTGTGGCGTATGGCGATTGTCGGGGCTTCAGAGCGAAGCTCTGAGCGGGCCGTGGTCGAGGCGGGGGAGCACCATCTCGGCGAAGCGTTCTGCTTGGGCGATGTGGGTGTAGCCCGAGAAGATGAACGCAGACACGCCGGCATCCCGGTAGGCCTCGATCTTCTCAACGACCTGGTCCGGGCTCCCGACGATTGCCGCACCCGCACCCGATCGAGCTTTGCCGATCCCGGTCCATAGGTTCGGCTCGGCGTAGCCGTCCTCCGACGCGCTCTCGCGGAGCTCTGCCTGTCGCTGGACTCCTACCGAGGCCGAGTCCAGGGACTTACCGCGGATTGCCGCGCCGGTTTCGGCGTCGAGCTTGGAGATCAGCCGATCGGCAGCCGCCCGAGCCTCCTGTTCTGTCTCTCGGACGATGACGTGCGACCGTAGGCCGATGGCGAGGTCGCGGCCGTGCTGCGCTGCTCGATCCTGCATCTCCGATGCGGTGGCTCCGACCGATGCGACGGTGTCGGGCCAAGTGAGGAACACGTCGGCCTCCCTCGCAGCAACGTCCTTCGCAGCCTCCGAGAAGCCGCCGAAGTACATCGGCGGACACGTGCCCGAGACGGTCGAGATACGGGCTGGCTCCAGATCGAGATCGAGGAACTCGCCACGGATCTCGAGCTTCTCGTTGTTCAAGAGCGTGCGCAGCGCCTGCATCCATTCGATCGTGCGCTGGTATCTCGGCGCCGAGTCGAGGCTCTCACCTGGGATGTCTGACGAGATGATGTTGATGGTCAGGCGTCCGTCGAGCATCTGATCGATGGTCGCGAGCTGTCGAGCGAGTTGGGGCACCCACATCTCGCCCATCCTGACTGCGACCAGCAGCTGGATCTGATCGACGGTGGGCGCGATGGCGCTTGCGAACGACACGGTATCGATCCCGAGGGCGTATCCGCTGGGAAGCAGGATGTTGTCGAACCCGAGGCGGTCGGCGGTCTGCACGATGTCGCGACAATGCGGCCATGAGCTCTTCAGTGCGGGGTCGGGAACTCCAAGGAATTCGTAGTCGTCGTCGCACAGTGCACCGAACCAGGAGACTTCGATTGTCATGGGAGTGCTTCTCCTTCCGAAGCTTCGATCAGGGTGTACACGTCGGCTCTCTCGAGCGTGACCTTCAGGGCATCCGTGGCAGCCTCGAGGCGCTCGGGCTGCTGTGAACCGACGATCGCCACCGGTCCGGACGGATGTGCGAGTATGAAGGCGAGGGCGATGGCAGTCCGGTCGACGTTTTCGCGCGCTGCAAGCGCGTCGATCTCGAGCATCAGTTCGGTCCGGATGTTGTGGCCGGTGGCGAGCGCACCGCCGGCCAGCGCGCTCCAAGCGAGCGGGCGGAGACCGAGGCGCATCGCCTGATCGAGCGTCCCGTCTCTCATCGGATCGAGATGGTTTGCGGAGAATTGGGGCTGGGTCGATACCAAGGAATCGCCGAGGTAGGACACGAGAGCTTCGGTCTGTCCCGGAGTGAAGTTCGACACTCCGACAGCACCGATCTTCCCGGCGTCGATGAACCCGGTGAGCGTGGCGGCGAGATCGTCGGGATGAGTGAACATGTCGGGCCTGTGTATCTGATAGAGATCGATGCGATCGACCCCAAGGCGGGATAGCGAGGCTTCGAGCGCGTCGGACAGGTAAGAGCGCGAGGAGTCGTAGGGGATGCCGGGCATGATCCCACCTTTCGACGCCAGCACCATCCGGTCGCGCAGCGTTGGAGAGGATCGCAGCACCGATCCGAGGAGCTTCTCGGCGTCTCCGAATCCGTCGCCTCCCCAATCGAGCCCGTAGACATCGGCGGTGTCGATCAGGTTCATTCCCAGATCGAGTGCCGTGTCGATCAAAGAAGTGGCGGTCGGGACGTCGTGTCCCACGAAGCGCCAATGCCCGAAGGCGAGTGGTCCTACCTCGGGAAGGGGCCCGAGCGACCGCGGTGAAGAGGTGTCCAGCTTCATGAGGTCCTTGGATTGCGTGGCTCGGACAGGACCCTAGTGTGTCGCAGAACGCAGAAAGATCGGTGAATGAGCGAGCAGTTTCGATACGGCGTGATCGGCACCGGGATGATGGGTGTCGAACACATCATGAACATCAACCACATCGACGGCGCGGCCGTGACGGCGTACGCGGACCCGAACGACCAGTCGAGATCGAACGCTGCCTCCGTCACGTCTGAGGCCGTCGGGTTCGTAGATCATCGCGAAATGCTGGACTCCGATCTCGTCGATGCCGTGGTGATCGTCACTCCGAATCACACCCACGTCGACGTGCTCGCCGACGTCCTGGCGACGGATCTCCACGTCTTGGTGGAGAAGCCTCTGTGCACGACCGTCGAGGACTGTCGGCTCACCATCGAGCGAGCAGCAGGCCGTAGTGCCATCACCTGGGTCGGGCTCGAGTATCGGTATATGCCGCCGATCACCCGGTTGATCGACGAGGTCGAGAAAGGCACGGTGGGTGACCTCAAGATGCTGGCGATCCGCGAACATCGATTCCCGTTCCTCCCGAAAGTGGACAACTGGAATCGCTTCAACCGGAACTCTGGCGGGACCCTGGTCGAGAAGTGCTGTCACTACTTCGACCTCATGAATCACATCATCGGATCCGACCCGGTCAGAGTGATGGCGTCGGGTGCCCAGGATGTGAACCACTTGGACGAGGAGTACGACGGACAGAGGCCCGACATCCTCGACAACGCCTATGTGATCGTCGACTACGACAGCGGCGCTCGCGCGATGCTCGACCTCTCGATGTTCGCCGAGGCGACGCACAACCAGGAGGAGATCGTGGCGGTCGGCGACAGGGGGAAGGTCGAGGCATTCATCCCCGAGATGCTGATTCGAATCGGCCGCCGAGGTGAGCACTACATCGGGCAGAGCGAGCAGCAACACGTCATCGATCCGCGGATCAAGTTCCAGGGGGGCCATCACGGTTCGAGCTATCTCGAGCATCTCGACTTCATCGCATCCTGTCGGAGCGGGTCGGCTCCCGTGGTCGATCTGGACGCTGGCCTGATGAGCGTGGCGATGGGCTTGGCGGCGCACAAGAGCATCGCCGAGCATCGCGTCGTCGAGGTGTCGGAGGTGTTGTAGACCGCTTCACGCTTCACGCCTTGCGCCGTCGGCCCCATTCGGTGGACCCGGGTCTTCGGTCTACGCTCTGGGGGTGTTCGAGTCGTTCATCGATCGGCATATCCGCGAGGCGATGGAGCGGGGGGACTTCGATGGCTTGCCGGGTTCGGGCAAGCCTCTCCCGGGGTCGGGAAGACCCTACGAACCCAACTGGTGGGTCAAGTCGTTCTTGGAGCGAGAGCGCTTCGCCGAGGGCCGTCAGGCAGAGTATGGGCGCATCGAAGCCCGGTTGGGCTCACTCTGGGGGCTCCGGTCCGAGCAGGCAGTCCGCCAAGCAGTGGAGCGGCTGAACGCCGAGATCGCTGCCCTCGACGAGGACGGAGCGCGACTGGAGCCGTTCGATGTCGATGATGTCGTCGCCGCATGGAAGGCGATGATCCGGGCTCGGACGGACCCGTTCGGCGGGCGGTGACGGATCCGGTCTCGGTGAGGTCGAATCACTTCTCAGCGAGCGGAAATCGGATATGCTGTTGCCTCTGAGAATCCGTCATGGGGGGACATCCTGACTACCGACACCGAGGAAACCAAGACCGAACGACGCGTGATGGTCATCCGCACGTCGTGGGGCTTCTTCGTCAACTCGATCGTCGCGGCTGGGCTCGGAGTCGTGTTCGCACGGCTGATCGAGCAGGCGGGTGTGGCAATCGCCGGTCTGATCGACGGTCGAGATCCCGTCTTCACCGCGGTCGTGACCGAGTTGCGAGCTCCAGGATCGGATCTGGTGTTCCTGGGAGGAACCGTGGCCAGTCTGGTTGTCGGCGCGCTCCTGTTGTCGATGTATCCCAACGCCCTCGATCGCTCGGTCGGCAAGCTACAGATGCTCTGGGTGATCCTCTTCACACTCCGCAACGGTCTCTTCGACCTCGCTGCGACCGCCTATGTCGACGACTCCCCGGTGGCCAAGGCGCTGGCGACGTTCGACGCTCCAGCCGGATTGGACATGGTTTTGAGTGTGACCGGGGCCGTTGGCCTGGTGCTGTTGGCCGTTGCCGCAGCTCCGGCCTTCCTCGGTTTCTCGCGTCATCGCAGCGAGATACTCACCGGCCCCGAGCGCATTCGATACGTGGCAACGCTCGGATTGATGCCGGGTCTCGTAGGGCCGCTGCTGGCCGTGGTCTATTTCATCCCCGACAGGGGGACCGGCTTCACGGCCACGCTGCCGTTTCTCGGTGTGTTCCTGGTGATCACTGCAATCGCTGCTCGATTCACCAGAGAGATCTCAGAACCCAAACTCGTCCAGGAGCGTTCGCTGTCGATCGCCCTCGTGCTGGTGGCGCTCATCGTGTTCAGCCTGCTGCGGTTCGTGATCGAGCCGGGCGTTGCGATCCCACCCTGGGACGACAACCTCGTCTGGCAGCCCAGAGCCTGACGTGGCGCACAGCGCTGCCGTGGTCACCGCCAGCGACGGCGTCGCAGCCGGCGTTCGCGACGACGAGTCGGGGCGCCTGGTTGCTGAATTGCTCGGGGCGGCCGGATTCGAGGTCACCGACCACATCGTTCACGCCGACGAGCTCGATGCGTTGTCTGCAACGCTCTCCGACCTCGCAGCCCGGTGTCGACTGATCGTCACGACCGGCGGAACCGGGTTCGGCCCCCGAGATGTCACCCCCGAAGCGACACGAGCCGTGATCGATCGTGAAGCGCCGGGTCTGATGCATCTCATGATGGCTGCGGGCCTGGCCAACACTCCGATGGCCGCCCTCTCGCGCGCTGTCGTAGGCTCGATCGGGTCGACGCTCGTCGTGAATCTTCCCGGCAGCCCCAAAGGTGTCCGTGAGGGCCTCTCGGCGATCGTTCCGATCATCCCGCACGCTCTGGACCTGCTCGCCGGAGACACCGAACACCGCTGAGCGCCGTATTGTTGCTCCTGTGACGGAGCTCGACGGCATTCTCGAAACGATGAACGACTGGGATTCGCGGGGTGTCCGTTTTGCCCTCGCGACCGTCGTGGGTGTTCGAGGCTCGACATATCGCGGGCTTGCTGCGCGACAGGCGGTCAGCGAGCACTCTGCGAGTGTCGGGACCATCTCCGGTGGTTGTCTCGACAACGATCTCCATCAGGTCGCAACGACCGTCATCGAGTCGAGTACGCCGAGGCTCGTCGAGTTCGACCTGACGGCCGATGATGAGGCGATCTGGGGTTGGGGAATCGGATGCAATGGGGCTACCGAGGTCCTGGTCGAACCCAGCAGCTCTGCGCTCGAGCTGGCCGAGCGCCTCGAGACGACCAGTTTGGGGAGGCGGTCGGCGATCGTCCATTCGCTCGAACCTGAGAGCCTGGGCTCGCGTCGATTCATCACGCCGGCCGGGGATGCGCCCGTTCTCGGCAAGCTCACCGAAGCTGCGGAGGAGGCGATGCGCGAGGGACGACATCGTGTGGTTGACGTCGAAGGTGAGCGCTCGCTGATCGAGGTCGTCGGCTCGCCGTCGAAACTGCTCGTCTGCGGGGCAGGCCATGACGCAGATCCAGTCGTGAGGTACGGATCGGAGCTTGGTTTCGAGTCCATTGTCACGGACGACCGTCGCCACCTCTTGACGGCAGAGCGTTTCCCGGCGGGCACGGAGCTGGTGCACGCCGAAGCGAGTGAGCTCTCATCGGCGATCACGCTGGACGAGCGCACCTACGTGGTGCTGATGTCGCACAACTACCTCCGGGATCTCGAGTACCTGCGCCAACTCCACGGTGCGGACGTGGCGTATGTGGGGGCGCTGGGACCGAGCGAACGTCTCGACCGTCTCTACGCCGATCTGGAGTCGGAGGGCATCGTGTTCGACGACGCTGCGAGGCGGCGAATCCGGGGACCGGCCGGGCTCGACATCGGCGCAGAGGGGCCTGTCGAGATCGCCTGGTCGATCATGTCGGAGATACTCACAGTGAGAACCGACAGCTCGGGCGAGCCTGTGTCGGTGGTCAAGCGTCGTCGCGTTCGGGACTGAGCGCGCTCAATCGATACGCAAGCTCACAAGAGCGCGTCCGCACGCTCCGTCGAACGTGCAGATTTCATACTCGAACGAGTCGGTCCCCGAGAAGTCCGGCCCTGCGTCGTAGCGGATCTTCCCACTTCCTCCAACGAGCGTCGCCTGGCCCGCGTCGGGCTCCTGAGCGACGCGGAGCGTTGAGTTGTCGAGCTGTCCCGAGTCGTTGTCGAGCACCCGGATGATCACACTCCCATTTGGCCGGACGAGGGCGGAGTCAGGCTGAACAAGGAGCGCCTCGGCGGTGGTGGTGGTTGTGGTGGGTGGGGTCGTGGTGGTGGTTGTGGTGGGTGGGGTCGTGGTGGTGGTTGTGGGTGGGGTGGTGGTGGT
>JAHEIN010000035.1 GCA_024639335.1 bacterium
GTCCAGGGAGCCGGCGGCTGCATCCCGGCGTCAGCTGAGTTCCTCGCCGAACTGTCCCGCCGATGCGCCGAATCGGGAGTCCTCCTGGTCCTCGACGAGGTCATGACATCGAGGCTCAGTCCGGGCGGCGCGCAGCTGCTGTACGGGATCGAGCCCGACCTGATGACTCTCGGCAAGTACCTCGGCGGTGGAATGACATTCGGCGCCTTCGGTGGACGCTCCGACATCATGGCGCACTTCGATCCGCTCATCGGAGGGACGCTCACCCAGGCGGGAACGTTCAACAACAACATCGTCACCATGACGGCGGCTTCCGTCGCCATCACCGAATTGCTCGACGACGACCGCTTGGCCGAGGTGAACAGGCGCGGTGATCGGCTGCGGGAGCGACTCGACACGACGTTCCAGCGGTTCGGGCTCCCGATGTGGGTGACTGGTCGCGGCTCGATGCTGACCGTCCATGCCGACGACGACCGGCTCCTTGGCCTCTACTTCCATGCCATGCTGCGGGCCGGCAACTATCTCGCCCGGCGGGGGTTCATCGCCCTGTCCTTCGAGATCGAGGACGAACATTGTGGACAGCTCGTTGCGGACACCGAGAAGTGGGCAGAAGCCATCTGAACGCCGAGCATGCGCAGGCTCCGGGTGGGAACGTCGGTCGACCGGAAGGCGTCGAACTGGAGAAGGAGGGACGATGAGCCGTGCTCGAGTGATTGCCGTTGCGACGGTGTTGGCCGTCGGTGGATGTGGAGGCGGTGACGCGGCGGATGTGACGGCGTCGACGGTGCCCGAAACGACGGTGCCCGAAACGACGGTGCCCGAAACGACGGTGAGCACCCTGGAACCGACCACGACGAGTGTCGCTCCCGACACGACGACATCGCTGCCTGGTGATCCGATAGAAATCGGCCCGCAGGCAGGTGATGTCCTCGCGGTTGTCGGAGTTGCTCATGACGACGTGTTGAACGTGCGCGTCGCACCGGGAACTGATCAGACGGTGATTCAGGAACTCGATCCTCTGACGGACGACGTGGTCGCCCTGGGCAACGCGAGGGCGCTGCCTGCGTCGATCTGGTTCGAGGTCGAAACACAGGGTGCCTCAGGTTGGGCGAGTTCATCCTTCCTTGCGTATCTCGGTGGGACCACCGATGAGACCTCATCTGTCGTCGAGCTCCTCGGTGAGGTCCCGGCGACCGAAACGATGCTCGACCTCGGGATGGTCGTCGCCGAGGTGCTTGCGTCGGACGAGCCGCCGTCGAGGATCGTGATGTCCGTCGCTCCGGCGGTCGGCGATCTCGGTGAGGTCACCTACGACGTGGTCGGGATCGGCGACGATGCGGTCCGTGGCTTCCGGCTGCATGTGTTCGGTGTGCCCGATGAGGATGGGGAAGGCTTCGTGCTGAAGTCCGTCGAGCAGACGGTGTTGTGCGGTCGGGGTTTGGCTGGAGAACTCTGCACGTGATCGTTGTTCAGATACCAGTTCGATCGGCGAGTGGTCGGTCCCGCCGCAACGTCCACCAGGCCACGGCCGCGGCGGCGCCCAGGTGCCACAAGCCGTGTGTCTGAAGCAACGAATCGGGGTCACACCATGCACCACCGCTGGAGCCGAGCCGGCCAACGATGGCGGATGATGCCAGCAGGGCGATCGGTCCCACCGTGTCGAAGTCGCGTCGATCGGAGACGAGGATCAGCAGCGTCACGATGACGAGTGCCGCAGTGAACGGGTCCGCCAGGTCTGGAGCGATGAGGAAGATCGGTCCGATGGCAGCCAATCCGATCGCGCCGTAGCGCTGCTCCCAGCCACGGCTCTTCATCCCAACCACGAGGATCAGCCAGGCGAGGGTGACGTCGTGGATCCACTCGCCTCCGGGAGCGAGCGGGCCGTGGAACAGGAACGAGCCGACTCCCGTGGCCGCCAGTGCCATCCCAACCCACCAGTCACGGGCGCGTGCAACCACAAGGGCGCCGGCCACCACCAGCGCCAGAGAGGTGAGTGAGTTGACCGGTTGGGCGAAAAGGCCAGATCCGATCGCTTCGCAATCGACGGCGGCTCCCATGTGTTCAACGTAGCGGCATGACGCACCGCTCATCGGCGGCGGAGTCGACGCTCGGTCAGGCCCGCTCGGCGTAATACGGGCTGGTGAACGGCCACACCCGATCGATCCAATCCGACACGAACCGCCACACCGGGACATCCATCTCGGCTCGAGAGGCCCGAACCCAGGAAGCGATCTCGGCGTCGTGGCCGTCCCGTTCGGGCGGATAGATGTACAGACACCCGATCACGTCGCCATCGTCGAGGATCGAATAGGTGAAGCCCCTCCGATTTCCGAAGTCCTCGGCGTGACCGACCAGATCGCCCAGGTTCTGATCGAGGCTCATGGGGACCGGCCACTCACCATTCCATTTGTCGGCACCGGGTGTCGATCGGATGTGATCGATGCTCGACATCCAGGCCTCGTGGTCGCGTTCGTTGTGCTCAGGGCCCAGGGGCTCGAGGCGGAAACCCGGGCCGCTCAGGCTCGCCGGTGGATCGAAGTCGTTCGGAACGAACCCATCTCTGACCATCAGTCCACGTCCACTGCAAGCGATGTCGGTGAGCGATACTCGTGGCCGCGGTAGGTGACCTCTCCGAGCGGGTCGAGTCGCAGCCTGGGAAATCGGTCGAGCAGCATCCGTATGGCCGTCCGCAGCTGTGCGCGAGCAAAATGATGGCCGATGCAGTAGTGCGGCCCCGTAGCGAACGACAGGTGCGTCCTTCGAGGCCGGAAGATGTCGTACTCGTCCGCGGTCGGTCCCCAGATCTCTCGGTCCCGGTTCGCCGAGGAGACGACCAGGATCACGCGGGCCCCGTCCGGCAGATCGACGTCTCCCAGGGATGTCCTGGGGGCGACTCCCCGAAGCAGGTTGCCGATGGGAGCGGTCCAGCGCAGTCCCTCCTCGACGGCGGTCGGGACCAGGCTCGGGTCGGAGCGAACCGCATCGAGTTGGTCCGGATGGGTGAGAAGACAGTGGGCGATGGTCGCCCCGCCATGCGCCGGCTCTTGAAGGCCTCCGAGCAGCACCAGTTTCAGCGACGGCATCGCCCAGGAGATGCGTTCTTCCAGCGACCCGTCCGTGGCATGGACGAGATTGGAGATCATGCTCCCGTCCGGCTCTTCGAATGTTCGCTCGAAGAGGGGCCTGACCGCCGCGTCGATCTCGGCCGAGACCTCCGAGCAGAACGTCGCCTTGGTCGTGTCCTTCTCGTAGTTCGAGACTCCGGCGGCCAACCCCGCGAACCAGCGAACCAGCGTGGCGCCATCGACCTTGTCGGCGATGCCGATCGCATGCGCCAGCGACAGAACCGATACGGGTTCGAAGTACTGCGTGAGGAGATCCCCGCCACCGGCTTCCTCGATGACGTCGAGAGCGTCACCGCACAGACGCTCGAACACCGCAGGCATGGTCGCCTCGACGGCACGCGGCCGCAGCGTCGAATCGAACGGGCGGCGGCGCTGCTTTGCCGGTTCGCCGTCGGTGGTCATCATCGAGACTCCGCCCAGCGCCTCGTCGGTGGGTGAATCCTCGACGTGAGCAGGGAATCGATCTGGGTCGTTGAGGGCAGATTCGACATCCGCCCATCTCGTCACCATCCAGACGTCGAGCGCCGGGACATACGCCACAGGAGCGTGGTCACGCAACCAGGCGTAGATCGGATACGGGTCGCGCTCGAGGTCGGCGACGGTGACTGAGCCCGGATCGATCACAGCTCCACTTCCAGTTTCCCGTGGCTCTCCCGCACCCGGAAGGTGCGGATCGTATCGATGGCCGGCGTCACCAGCACCTCACCAGTCCGGACATCGAACTCGGAACCATGGCAGTTGCAGATCACCGTCCCACCATCGATCTCGCCGTCCGAACTGAACGAGCAATCGGCGTGGCTGCACCGGTCCTCGACTGCGAACCAATCGTCGTTCAACCGAACTAGGAGCAGACCGATGTCGTCGATGGTCAGCGAGACTGCTCCGGAGTCGGACGCCCGCTCCACTTCGTGCCATGCCATTCGCCGATCGTAGAAGGTTGCACTCGGCTTGCGCAGGACGGTGAAGCCGTTGGGATCTCACCAGATCGCGGCTCTGACCCTCCCGACGCGACAACCGCCCCACACGACAGGTGATGGGGCGGCTGTCCGTTGGGGAGCCCGGCGTTGTCCCTGAGTCAGATCTTCTTTCGGGGCAAGTCCGCAGCCTTGAGGACGTTGCCGTCGGCATCGAGGATGCCGGCCTTGGAACCGATCGACAGGTTGTTGGCCGCAAACAGGTCGTCTCGATTGATGACGATCCATCGGTAGCCCTTCACCTTCTTCAACCGCTTGAAGGCGGCCTTGAACTCCGATGGGTCAGCTGCAACCACGATCTGACCGCGTTCGGCGACCAGATCTGCCTCCCCGCTCGGATCGGGCGAGGCTCCGTGCAGCTCGATGGCCTTCTGTGTCAGTGCAGCTGTATCTAGACGGCTCATGTCTCCTCCTCGCTCTGCATGATCTCGATGACCTCGGCGATCGCCGTCTCCGAGTTCGGGCCGGTCGCAGTCACAACGACCGAGTCGCCGGTGGACGCTCCCAGGGCCAGCACACTCATGATGCTCTTGGCGTTGGCGGTCTTCGTGCCTTTGACGATCGTGATCTCACACTCGTGAGACTTCGCCTTCTCCACCAGGAGGGACGCCGGCCGGGCATGCAGGCCGGCGGGATTGATGATCTCCACCTCCATCGACACTTCGTCGTCGGGAGCCTCGTCCTCGTCTTCGAAGTCGGTTCGGGAGAGAGTTTCGTACACCAGTTCAGCGTCGTCGGTTGCCCAGAGCCGTTCGCACAGTTCCTCGTCCTGAAGCACTTCGGCGAGCGCCGACAGCACGTTCACGTGATCCTCACCCACGGCCGCAAGCCCGATCACCAAGTGTGCCGTCTCTTCACCCCAGAGCACACCGTCGGGATATTGGGCGATGACGATCGCCGTTCCCTTGACTTGATCCTTGGTTTCGAACGTGCCGTGCGGTAGCGCCACGCCGTTGCCGAGGTAGGTCGAGACAGTCTCTTCTCGTTTCTTCATCCCGGCGATGTACCCGTTGCCCACGACCCCCCTCCTGACCAGTTCGCCACCGACGAACTCGATCGCGGACTCCATGGTGTCTCCCGAGCGTCCCAGGAAGATGGCGTCTCGTTCGAGGACGCCACTGGATGTCTCGAGGCTCATAGCTCGGACTCGATCGCCTCGCCGGCTTTCAGCTTCTCCACCACTGCCTTGACGGCGGGGTCGTTGAAGAACATCGTGAACGGCACGATCGCCGCCCCCGGAGCCTTCGTCTTTGCCTGGGCGGCGAGGCCCTTGTGAGTCAGGACCACATCGGTGGCATCCGGGATCTGCTGCACCGGAGCATGCACGACCGTGATGTCGAGCTTCGCCTTCTTGACCATCTTCTTGAGCTGGTTCGCGCCCATGAGGCTGCTTCCCATGCCTGCCTCGCACGCAAACACGATCAGTGAGACCTCGTTGGCTTGTTTCGTGACTCGATCTGTCATCTCACACCTCCCCAGGTGTGCCGCTTCGAAGCGGCGTCGTCGGCCTTGATGTGGGAACGGGTCCTTCGGGACCCGTTCCCACATCTCTTCTCTTGATCGTCTCTACATGCCCGGCATTGGCATGCCAGGAAGGTTCTCGACGGCGTCGCCGATATCGGAGTCCGCGTCCGTGTCCTTCATGTCCTTGACCGGGAAGAGCCTCAGGAGCACCACGCCGACGAAGAACGCCGCCACTGCTCCAGCCGCTACACCCAGGAGCACACCGGCGATCGCTCCACCGTCGGTCGGCAACAGCGTCAAGTACGCAAAGATGCTTCCCGGAGACGGTGGTCCGACCAGCCCTGCGTCGAATGCGACGAAGACGATGTCGGCAGTGATGCCGCCTGCCCACATGGCGCCGATCATGACCGGGTTCATGAGCACGAACGGGAAGTACACCTCGTGGATGCCGCCCAGGAAGTGGATGATCATCGCGCCCGGCGCCGACAGCTTGGCAAGGCCCTTGCCCGCCAGCCAGTACGCACCAAGCAGACCCAGCCCAGGTCCGGGGTTCGACTCGAGCATGAAATAGATCGAGCGTCCCGTCTCTGCAACATCGACTGTGCCCAGCGGTGTAAGCACACCGTGGTTGATGGCATTGTTCAAGAACAACACCTTCCCGACTTCGATCGGAATGTCGGCCAGCGGCAACAGCCCGGCCTCGGTGATCGCCTCCACCATGTTTCCGAACGCCGTGGCGATCGCAGACATGACCGGGCCGATCACGAGATAGCCCAGTCCGACCAGACCCACACCTGCGAAGCCCTGCGAGAAGTTGTTGTACAACATCTCGAAGCCCGCCGGCGTCCGATCCTCCAACCAGTCGTCGATTTCGCGCATCACCCAACCAGCCAGGGGGCCGATGGCCATTGCTCCGAGGAACTGTGGCGGATCGCCAACCGCTCCTGATGCGAGCTCGAACGATGCTCCTCCGATGACACCCATCGCTGCAACTGCGCCCAGCACACCACCACGATGGCCGTGGACCATCTTTCCTCCGGTGTATGCGATGAGCAGTGGCAGCAGGTACTTGATCATCGGACCGACGAGGTTGCCGGTGAGCCCGTCCCAGTCCCAGTCGAGGCTCGTCTCGGCGAGCCATCCAGTCGGGATGAGTAGCGCAGTGATCAGGCCCCAGGCGATGAATGCCCCGAGGTTCGGGATCACCATGCCGGCGAGCCAACCGCCGAACTTCTGTATTCTCTCCTTCATACCTTCCTTGCTCCTTTCCTCCTCCTCGAGGAAGCTTGGCGAACACTCCTGTGGAAAACCACTGGCAATCCGGCGAATGCGCGTTGTGACAATGTGTCGATTGGGTTACAAGTCCGTTCATGCATGGTTCGACACCCTGCGGACGTCGTCCGGCGTCAGCAGCGGATTCACCACCACAATGGGGATGGTGGGATGCGCGATCTCGACCGTGGTGATGACGAGATCGGCGTCAGCGTCATCGAGGGCCGAGAAGGCCCTGGCGGACATCACGTTGGCCAACTCCAGCTGTGGGAACTCAGCCTGGATTCGCGACACCAGAATCCACGCAGTCGCCATCCCGCTCGGGCATACAACGATTGCCCGGCGACGCGGCTTGAGCTGCGAGCGTTCCATCGCGCCGCACAGATACATCGTCACAAAGCCCACCTCGTCCTCAGGGACGGCGGAATGGAAGTGCTCTGCCACGACCATGCCCAGCTCTTTGGCCACGGTGTGGATCTCCGGATACCTCGTCTTGACTTCCTTGAGGAGCGGGTTGTGGACCGGAAGCCCGTAGCGCAGACGTACTGCAAGCCGGTCGAGGTGCTGCGCCAGACTCCGTCGTAACTCGGCGTCTGAGCCAAGGGTCGGGTGCAACGCGCCTGCTGCGATCGACATGAGTCGGTCGATGAGCCCGTCGTGGACCCCTGAGTCGTCGTCCTCTTCGACCAGGGCAGCGAGGCCGAGCAGGTACTCGGTGATGCCGGCGATCTCGGCGTCAGGGAGCTCGTACCCGAACTCGGCAGAGAAGGCTGCGGCGAGCGGTGCCGCCGTGAGCGAGACCGGATGGTCGGTCAGGGATCGGTGCCGTCCGGGCTCCATCGTGATGGAGTGCTCCGAAATGAGACGTTCTGCGGTGACGGCGAGGTAAAGGGTGAGGACGAGCTCACTCTGGCGCTCAGCGAGAGCACCGAGGAACATGCGTTCGGACAGCAGCGCAGATGTGCGGTGCAGTGACAGTACGGCGAGGCGGTCACGGAGGCCGGACGGCACTTTGATCCGGACCAGTCTCGAGTCGTGCGCTGGAACAGCGCATAGCTCATGGAGCACATCTTCGGGGACTGCCTCCACCAGGAGTTGAACGGTCGCCTGTCTGATCTTGGACTCAGACCCAACCACGGACACGCCGACACCGGGACGTCGAACAACCAGCAGCCCGCGCAGCTCGAGCCACTCCTCGGCCTGCCTCAGGTCACGACGCGCCGAGGCCTTCGAGACCTCTAGCGACTCGCCCAACTCCTCCAGCGAGACTGCTTCGGGGGCCGCCGAGAGCAGGGCCGACAAGAGGATGTGCTGTCGCTCCTCTCTTGCGTAGACGCGGAGCGTCGAGTCCTGGTCCGACAATTGAATCCGAAGACCTTCCCGCACCTCGTCAGGTCCCTCGATGCCGAGACCCGTACCCCGTTGCCGGACGAGGGTCAGCCCCTCGGACTCGAGAAAACTCGCCACGGCGTCGAGTCGGTAGCGGATCACTCGTTGGCTGAGCCCGAGGTCGGCGCCCAGGCTGGCCGTGCTCCGAAACCCCTCTTGGTCGAGCAGCCACCTGAGGATCCGCATAACGCGACTGTCCAGCATGTGCGTCATCACATATCCAGCAGATCCATGGATCCGACGAGCCGGCGCACCTCGTCGGCGTCCCGTGCCTCGACCGCATGGTTCATTGCCCGGCGTGCGCGGTCGACGTCGACTGCGGCGATCTGCGCCTTGACCCGGTTGACCCGTGGCGCGGCAACCGAGAGCTTGGTGATACCCATCGCTGCGAACACAGGGCTGAGCGTCGGATCGGACGCCGCCTCGCCGCACACAGAGACGGTCACGCCGTGTCGGGAGGCCCCGAGCGCAGTGAGTCTGCAGAGTTCGAGTACGGCAGGGTGCGCAGGGTCGGAGTACTGGGCCAGCCGGCCGTTCATGCGATCGGCCGCCATCGTGTATTGCGTGAGGTCATTGGTCCCGATCGAGAAGAACTCTGCATGCTCGGCCAGCCGGTCCGCCAGGAGCGCCGCAGAGGGGACCTCGATCATCACACCGACCCTGTACGAGCCGAGTTCGACACCCGCCTTCCGAAGTTTGTCAGCCTCTTCGTCGATCACTGCTTTGGTGTCGAGGAAGTCTGCGACCGTGGCGATCATCGGGATCATGATCCAGAGGTCCCCGGCATTCGATGCCCGAAGGAGGGCGCGCACCTGCGTGCGGAACAAGTCGGCGAAGACCGGGTAGATGCGAACGCCCCGTTCACCCAGGAACGGATTCTCCTCTTCGGGGGTGTCGAGATACGGGGCCGGCTTGTCCCCGCCGATGTCGAGTGTCCGCACCACGACAGGGTGAGTGAAGGACTCGAGCGCCTCACGGTAGATCGCCTCCTGCTCCGACTCCGACGGAGGTTCATCCCGGTCGAGGAACAACACCTCGGTTCGGTAGAGGCCGATGCCGTCTGCGCCTGCCTCCACCGCCCGGCTCACGTCTTCGGGACCGCCCACATTGGCGGGAACCGAGAATGCGGCGCCGTCGAATGTGATCGAGACGCCCCGGAAGGCATCGGCCGCGAGGCGTGTCTGCTCCTCTGCGGCACGGCGCTGTTCGAACGAGGCGATGGTGTCATCGTTGGGAGCGACGACGACCTCACCGGTCGATCCGTCCAGGATCATCGTCGACGAAGCCACCGCAAGCGTTGTCGCATCCGCCAGTCCCACCACGGCAGGAATGTCGAGCGACCGTGCGATGACTGCGACGTGGCTGGTGGCGCCGCCCTCCTCGGTCACGAACCCGAGCACGAGGCCAGGGTCGAGCTGCGAGGTCTCGGCGGCGGTCAGGGTCGGGGCGACGATGATGCACGGCTCGGTGATGGATCCCAATGCGTCGCTCTCGACGCCGGCGAGCTTGTCCACGACCCTGGTCGCCGCCTCGAGGACGTCGGCCGAGCGGGCTGCAAGGTACTCGTCGTCGAGCGCGGCCAGCATCGCCGACAATGTCGCCGCCGAGGTCTCGATCGCGGTCTGGAGGTCGGCGCCGGCCTCCAGCTGTTCGGCGACCGAGTCGGCGAGCATCGGGTCGTCCGCCATCATCGCCTGCGCTCCCAGGACTGCGGCAGCCTCTTCGCGTCCGGCTTCCGCCGCGCGTGTCGAGAGGGCGTTCAGATCGACAACGACGCCTGAGACGGCTTCGGCGAACGCCAGTGCGGGGTCTTCTACCTCGCCGATCTGCGCGCGCTCCCGGGTGATCACGAGCGTCGGGCCGATCGCGACTCCCGATGAGGCGCCGGTTCCGGTGAAGGTCTTCATCATGTTTGCTCCAATGCTTTGCTGAACGTTCGGTAGATCGCTGCACCACCGACGAGGGTGATGCTCGCAGTGATCGTGAACCCGATCACGGCCAGGGCAATCGTCAACGCGTTCAGGGTGAACCCGATTGCGATCGCTCCGAAGAAGTTGAAGGCGAACAGCAGTGCGCCGATGGCGAACATCCCGATTCGCTTGCCTTCTCCGAGCCGTGCGCTGTGCCCGAGTGCCTTGAGTCCGCTGAGGGTCACACCGTCGGCGATCACATAGCCGTAGAAGGCGTAGAACAGCAGCGCAACGATCGCCGGGATCCCGTAGAGATAGCGCACACCGAGCAGTACCCCCGCCCAGAACCAGAACGACGCGACCGCCTGGGTCGTGAAACGGTCGAACTGGCGGAAAGGCGCTCCCACGTCGATGGGTCTGCCATCTCCCGCCGCTAGCGCAAAGCTGTACCAGGGATAGGACACGACGCTCGCAACCACCAGGCCTGTGAGATCCAGCGCAAGCGAGATGATCAGCCGACCCTCGTCGGCGGCAGCCTGGGCGGGAATGCGGAATGCCAGGTACACACCGATTGTCGCTGCGCCGGCCAAGAAGATGGGTATCGGGTTGGCGAGGAACCCGCGGAATCCGGTGGCGAAGATGGAGCCCACACTGATCCCAAAGGTCTGTGAGCGAGTGGTCATCTTCTCACCTCCCCCCTGAATGGCGTCGAGCGCGGACTCCGCGCCCCAATCCAAACCCTACGGTCTGAGCGGCATCGATCGCTTCGAGGAATCGAGGATTCCTCACGCCGCCGAGCGAGGAGCGCAATTCCGTCATCACCACGGCTCACGCTGTGCCGGCGAGTTCGCGGTGCGCGTCGAATGAGTCGGTCACGGTCACGGCATCGAAGTCCTCCTTCGACACCCCTTCCATGGTCGTCTGGCGTGAGCGGATGGCTGCACGAGCCCACGCCAGCGCTGTTGTGAGGCCGGCACGGGGATTTGTGGGGCTCGTCATGTAGCCGGCGAGGAGCGTGTCGCCCGCACCGACCGTGTTGATGACGTTGGGGACTTCGACCTGGCCGAACAACACGACGACCTCCGAAACGAGCACGACCCCATCGGCTCCGAGGCTGATGAGGGCCTGATCGACGCCTGACCGATTGAGGGTGCGTCCGGCTTCGACGACGTCGCCGAGAGTCGTGATTGCCTCCGAAACGATCTGTTGCAGCTCTTCGACGTTGGGTTTGACCAGCGCCGGTGCTGCCTCGGTCGCCTTCGCCAGGGCTGGGCCGCTCGTGTCGATGGCCAGGTTGATCCCCCGATCGCGAGCGCGACGGGCGATCTCGGCATACGTGCCGGCGGGAACACCCGGAGGCAGACTCCCGCAAGCCACCCCCCAGCCTCCGTCCGGAGCCTTGGCGAGGAACGCTCCGATCAGCGCCTCGAGTTGGTCGGGTGGGATGATCGCCCCTCCCTCGTTGAGCTTGGTCACCGTTCCGTCGGCCTCGACAACGGTCAGGTTCGAGCGGACCGCCGCGCCGATCGTCACTGCCTCGTAGGGAGGGCCGTTCTGATCGAGCAGTTCGATCATGTGGGTTCCGGTTGCTCCGCCGATCGGCAACACGGCGACGCTGTCGTGACCGTTTGCGGACAATGCCCGGGACACGTTGACGCCCTTGCCGGCGGCCTCGACCGTGGACGACTCCACCCGGATCACCGAGTCACGGACCAGGCGGTCGACGTGGAACGTGCGATCCAGGCTGGGATTGAGTGTGAGGGTGGGGATCATCCTCAGCCGGGCCAGAACTCTTCGATGAGTGCCCGCTCGGCGTCGAGCGTCCAAATGTCTCCGCCTTCGAGATGTTCGCCGATCGCCGGGTGTCGCTCCCCGAGCTCACGCAGTCCTGTCAACGGAAGCCCGCTCAACTGGGGGAAGATCATGATCTTCCCTGCGAAGGTTCCGTCGAGCATCGCTTGGACACCGTCCTGGGCGGCCTCGATCCCGCCGAGTGCTGCGAGCGAGCGTTGTGGGGAGAGCATGCCTTCGACGGCCTTGTCCATGACCAGCGCCTGGTCGGAGATCTTCGACCCGGACGTGCCCGTGAATTGGGCATTGTGAAGATACACGGCGCTGAGGTCGAGGGGCGCGTACGAACCGTTGGCGACCCCTGCGAACAGCACCAGCATGCCGTCGGGCCCCATCAACTGTGCGGCGTCGCCCATCACCGATGCGACGGGCACCGAGACGATGACGTCGTCGGCTCCGACGCCGCCGGACGAATCGGATACCGCCCGTTCCAATGCCGAAGGGTCCTCTCCCACGTTGACGATCACGATCGTCCGTCCGGCTGCTTCGGCCATCGGGACGAGGCGCTCTCGAACCACCGCCAGCCTGTCATCATCGAGGTCTGAGGCGATGATCGATGCTGGGCCGTCTTCCAGCTCGATGGCCCGCTGAATGTGCATCTGTCCCATCGGTCCACCGGCACCGACGAACACCGCCACACCGCCCGGTTGCAGCTCAGCTCGGTTGCGAGCTTCCCCGTACGAGCCGGCGATGTCAGGCCCCGGATTGCCGAGGTATGCGGTGTAGTGATAGTGAATCCGGCCGACATCGATGTCCGGGAGCGAGTCGAGCGGGTGGGTTCCCACCATGTTCATGGTCCCACGGAAGCCGATGACCTTGGCGACTGCGCTGATCTGCTCTGCCGACCGGGGGTCGAGCACGACGATGTCATCGAAGCCGCGTCCGTCGGTGAGTTCGTCGGATAGGTCCTGGTAACCGTCTGCGGTGACTCCGTTGCGAACGACCACTTCGGCGTCGGCCCGCTTGGATGCTGCGACGAGCGATGCGACCTGGTCGCTGACGTCGGTGAGGACGATCTGCGCTGGGGCATCGAGTCCACGACTCGCCTCGTAGGAGACCGGATCTGAGGGATCGCCGACGATCCACATCGTCCCGTTTTCGAGTGGCTCGAGTCTCCGGCGCTGCGTGTATGAGGCCTCGACGCAGGCCCATGGCTCCGACAGAGCGGCCGCGGCGTACCCGATATCGTCCACAACCGGAATGACGTAGGCGCCGTCGTCGGCATCGAGCAGCTCGGGTCCGAGCAGGTGGTACTGGATCAGCCCACCCGGAATGGTGTATCCGTAGGCGGTGCTTCGCCCGTCGACGTAGACATCGGGCTGGATGGCGAGGCGCTGACCGGGGTGGTAACTGTCGGCGAGTTCCTCGCCGACCTCGATCACGGTGACCGTGGCCTCATGCCCGAGTCTGGTGGGCTCCGTGGCAAGGTCGCGGCCGTACAGCTTGGGGTGATCACCACCCTGTTTGATCAACTTCACGTCCGAGAAGCACAGCCCGACGGCATCGACCCGGACCAGCAACTGTTCCGGCCCCGTCTCGGGAATCTCGATCGGCTCTGGCGCGCCGTCGCGCCCGATGGCCTCGACGCCCTTTCCATAGGTGTTCCATCCGAGATTCGGCTCCGGCAGTGGAGCGTCAGGCTGCCGGTAACGCTCGGCCTTGTCCGCTGTCGAGGTCTGCGATTCGGTCGTCATGGCGCTGCTTCCTGGTTGCTCTCTTCGAGAATGCGCCCTGCACCGCCGAGCGGCAACTGGCAATATGACCGATACGCGCTGTGACAATCTTTCGGCCAGGCGCACTCCTGACACAGGAGGTGTTGGTACTAGCCGCCGGCCTTGGCGAGCGTGAATGAGATCGTGGTACCAACTCCTGGGTTGCTCTCGGCCCAGATCTCTCCGCCATGACGTTCGACGATCCTCCGGCAGATAGCCAGCCCGATGCCCTGCCCGGCGGTCGTTGATGTGAGCCGGCGGAACGGCTCGAAGGCCTCTTCGGTGAGATCGGTGGCGAAGCCGTCACCGTCGTCGCTGATTGCGACGACCACGCGCTGAGGCTGGTCGTCGGCACGGACGACGATGGTGCGCCCCGGCTCGCCCGCATGCTTGATCGAGTTGGCGAGCAGGTTCACGAACACACGCCGGAGCTGCGTCGGGTCGCACTCCACGGTGGGGAGTGGACCAACGTGGATGACCGCCTGCGACTCCGCTACGTCGATGGAGAGATCGGCGAGTGCGGCCTGCACGACATCGTTCAGCCGAGCTGTTGCCAGCGCAAGCGCCTGTCCTCCGGCGTCCGCGTAGTCGAGCAGCGAGTCCAACAAGTTGCGCATCCTGCCAACGGCCGCGAGGACCCGCTCGAGATGCTCGGCAGCCTCCGCTCGGTTGTCGGTCTCGGTTGCGATTCTCGTGAATGCCTCGATCGACCGGAGCGGCGCCCGCAGGTCGTGCGCCGCCGTCCGAAACATGTGATCGAGCTCTGCGCTTCGGGCTTCGAGCTCACCCAAGAGGTCGGCGGCGCCTCGATGCGATGTCGCATCATTCGGGCTGGATTGTCCGGACGAACTCACCGGGGCGAGATTACCCAGCGATCACCGGCGACCTCGGCCCGGCTAGGGGTCCGACACGAACTCGATCGACTCGGCGATGAGTGAGTCCCACTGATCGAGGTGATCGACCGAACGGCAACCCATTCCCCGAACACCTTTCCGGCGGGCGCGAAAGGACCAGCGATTCCGGTGTCGATCAGCTCCTCCACCCGGGCTCTTGGCAGTTTTGGCCACCAGGTTGCCCGAGGACCGTTCGGCCGTGGCGACGAAAACGCACCGCGCGTGAATCGAGGACAGTGATGTTCCGTCATCGTGCCTTCCTCCACGCTCCATCGGCATTCGGGTCGTCCGCGAGCGCCCAGAACGTTCGATGGTCGGGATTTCATCCCATGTCGATGCCTCCAGGTGTCATCCAACCAGAACCCGTGAGCCCGAGCCGCCGCCGCCTTCCATGGCCGCATGAGCCGAGGGTCTCGTCTCTCAACGATCGAGGTCGGCGGATTTCGACTGGGTCGGGCGGGCATCGCGAACGTGACTTGCGCCACCTGTGCCGGCGGCGGGGAGCGATACGTTGGAGTGGTGAAAGACGTCGTGGTCATTGGCGGAGGGGTCGTCGGGTGTGCTATTGCGCGTGCTCTCACCCACTATCGGATCGACGTCGCCCTCGTCGAGCGAGAGGTCGAAGTCGGCTTCGGGACGTCGAAGGCGAACAGCGGCATCATCCATGCCGGCCACCACACGACGCCGGGCACCGTCAAGGGCGAGCTGGTGTGGCGGGGCAACCAGATGTGGCAGGACCTCGCAAACGAGCTCGGCTTCGGGTTCTTCCAGAACGGAGACTTGACGATTGCCTTCGATGAAGACGAGCTCCTGACCCTGGAGACGATCGAGTCCATCGGAAAGGAACGCGGTGTCACAGGCCTCGAACTCTGGGGTCCGGACCGCATCCACCGGGAAGAGCCGAACGTCTCGAAGGAGGCACTCGCCGCCCTGCATGGTCCCACCGCAGCCGTCGTGAACCCCTACGAGGCGTGTTTCGCCCTGATCGACGACGCCGTCGACAACGGCCTGCAGCTGCTCGTGGGCCGGCCGGTGACGGCCATCACACCCGAGGGCTCGCATCTGGTCGTCCACGTCGGAGACGAGCACATCGCCACGCGGTGCGTCATCAACGCCGCCGGTCTGTACGCCGACCGCGTCTGTCGGATGGTCGGTATCGAACTGCCGATCCGAGCCCGCAAGGGCGAGGAGTACCTCCTCGACAAGCGACTCTCGGGGATCGTTCGGCGCACCATCTTTCCCTGCCCGACACCGACCTCCAAGGGAATCCTGGTCATCCCCACCTATGACGGGACGATCATGGTCGGGCCGACTGCTGAGCTCGTCGACGACAAGGAGGACCTCTCGACTACGAGCGCAGGCGCAGCGCACGTCTTCGAGATGGCGCAGCGGCTGGTTCCGGGAATCAGCGAGAGGGACTGTATCGCCGAGTTCGCCGGTCTCCGCGCCGTCGCGCCAGATGACGACTTCGTCATCGGGGCGACCCGGGTTCCCGGTTTCATCAACGCCGCCGGTGTCCAGTCGCCTGGCCTCACCGCAGCTCCGGCGATCGCCGAGGAGATCGTGGCCCTCATTGCGGACGGTGGGCTCGACCTGTCTCCGAAACCGGACCTGAAATCTCCGGCCCCCCGTCCCGTGCGGGTATCCGAACTCGGCCTTTCGGAACTCGAGCAGCTGGTGTTCTCGGACAACCGCTACGCCCACATCGTGTGTAGATGCGAGATGGTGACCGAAGGCGAGATCGCCGACGCCATCGAACGCGGCGCCCGCACCCTCGACGGTGTCAAGTTCAGGACCCGCGCCGGGATGGGACGCTGCCAGGGTGGTTTCTGCACGTCGCGTTGCATGCAACTCCTCTCCGACGCGCATGACGTCCCAATTCACGACATCACCAAACGCGGCCCAGGCACCTGGGTCGTCTGCGAACGCGAGGAACGCACATGACCCGGCTGGCGATCAGGTACGACGTCGTGATCGTCGGAGGTGGCCCCGGCGGCATGTCGGCTGCGATCGGAGCACTCGAGGCCGGTGCCGATCGGGTACTCATCGTGGATCGAGAGATCGAACTGGGCGGCATCCTGAATCAGTGCATCCACAACGGATTCGGGCTGCACCATTTCGGAGAGGAGCTCACCGGTCCCGAGTACGCTTCACGCCTGATCGAAGAGTTGTTGGATCACCGAATCGATGTCGCCACCGACAGCTATGTGCTCGATGTCGACGCCGACCGGACCCTGACCGTTGCGTCCCCATCGACGGGGATCACCCGTGTCCAGGCGGGAGCCGTGGTGCTGGCGATGGGAGCCCGTGAGCGGACCCGCGGCGCCATCCGGATCCCGGGATCGCGTCCATCGGGGATCATGACAGCCGGTCTCGCCCAGAAGTTCGTCAACCAACTCGGATATCTGCCAGGGCGTCGAGCCGTGATCCTCGGCTCCGGTGACATCGGGTTGATCATGGCCCGACGATTGGCGTTGGAGGACGTCGAGGTTCACGGTGTCTATGAGTTGATGCCGCACGCCAACGGCCTCACCCGCAACATCGTCCAATGTCTCCACGACTTCGACATCCCGCTCCACCTCTCGACCACGGTGGTCGGGATCGAGGGCAGTCGCCGGTTGGAACGTGTGGCCGTGGCACCGGTGGACGAGAACTTCGAACCTGACCTCGCCAGGGCGACCGAGATCGAGTGTGACACGTTGCTCGTCTCGATCGGACTCATCCCCGAGAACGAGTTGTCCGCCAAGCTCGGGTTGAGGATGGACCCGACCACCGGCGGACCGGTGGTCTCGTCGACGATGGAGACCTCCCGCGACGGCGTCTTCGCCGCCGGGAACGTGGTCCACATCCACGACCTCGTCGATTTCGTCAGCCAGGAAGCCCTGCTGGCGGGTCGCTGTGCCGGCGAGTTCGCCACGGGAAGGTCTCGGCCCGCCGACAACATTCGCCTGCTTGCTGGAGCGAACGTGGCCTCGATCGTGCCGCACACCATCTCCTCGGATCGTGAGCACGTCGTCTATCTGCGGGTCAGGCGGTCGATGGAGAAGAGCTGGCTGCGGCTCGGCGAGGTGTACGAGAAGCGGCTGCGCTATGTGGTGCCGGCGGAGATGGTGTCGCTCAAAGTCAGGCCGAGATTCCTCGAGAACTTCCACGGCGATGCCCTCAAGATCGACATCGTCCCGCGGGAAGAGCCCGGGGGCGACGACGAGTGATCGAGATCACCCACTACCTGTGTATCGGCTGTCCACTCGGCTGCAGGCTCGAGGTCGAGGAGGATGAGATGGGCGCCGTCGTGGAGGTGAGGGGGCACTCGTGCAGGAAGGGGAAGGACTTCGCCGAACGCGAGCACCACGATCCAAGGCGGATGGTGACGACGACCGTCGCTGTCCACAACGGGGTGTGGGCGCGACTGCCGGTCCACACGACGGCCGAGGTGCCGAAGGACATGGTTCGCGAGATCGTGCGGTACCTGAGATCGCTCGAGGCGGCTGCACCGGTCGAGCGGGGCCAGTTGATGGTCGCGGATGTGCTCGGCACGGGCGCAGACGTCGTTGCTTCCCGTGGGCTCGACGCAGAATGAAACACACAGGTGGCGAAGGACTCGTTGATCTGGGAGCGCCGTAGCATCGTCGGATGCGTCCGATGCGAGGGCGGCGACGAGCCGCCACCGGTGAGAGAGAGCGCCTGCGGTTCGACCGGGCCCAGATCGGTCAGCTGAAGCGCCTCTTCGGTTTCATTCGTCTCTACAGGAAATGGCTGGCGATCGCGTCATTCGGTGTCGCGATCTCCGCTGCGCTCGGTCTCGTGTTCCCCCGGATCATGGGCACACTCGTCGACACCGCCCTCGACGACGCCGACACCTCCAGCCTCGACACGATCGCACTGATTCTGATCGGGGTATTCGCGTTCCAGGCAGTCTTCAACTACCTGCGGATCTACGCGTTGGGAGTGGTCGGTGAGGGCGTGGTTGCCGATCTGCGACGGTCGGTGTTCGCCAGGATCGTGAACTTGCCCGTTCCTTTCTTCGATGGCCGCAAAACCGGTGAGATCACGTCACGACTCACCTCGGACGTGGCGGTGGTGCAATCCACCGTCTCGAGCGTCGTCGCCCAGGCGCTGTTCCAGGGGATCTCGATGATCGGTGGAGTGGTGCTCCTGATCATCCTGAGCCCGCTCCTGTCGCTGGCGGTGTTGACGTTCCTGCCGTTCATCATCATCGGCGGTTCGTTCTTCGGTCGGCGCCTCGCCCGTGTGTCCACCGAGTTCCAGGACGAGGTCGCCACCGCCAACGCCTTCGCCGACGAGTCGATCTCGTCGATCCGCGTGGTCAAGTGGTTCACGGCCGAGACGCCGGCCTCGGTGCGCTACGGATCCGACATCCGCCGGTCCTATGGGATTGCATTGAGGCGAACTCGGCTGCGTGCGATCTTCATCCCCTTCGTCACGTTTCTCGGGTTCGGAACCCTCGCAGTGGTGCTCTGGGTCGGCGGGCGCCAGGTGCTGTCCGGCACGCTCACGGTGGGCGAGCTCGTCACGTTCCTTCTCTATACGCTGGTCGTCGCGGGTGCGATTGGAGCGTTCACCGGACTCTATTCGCAACTCCAGGAGGCGCTCGGCGCCTCTCGAAGGATCTTCGAGCTTCTCGACGAGACGCCGGAGATCGCCGAGGTCGCCGACCCGGTCACGCCGGTACGGGTTGGCTCGGTCCGGTTCGAAGCCGTCGACTTCAGCTACCCGGGCCGGGACATCGAAGTTCTGTCATCGATCGATCTCGATGTCGAGCCCGGTCAAGTGGTCGCGCTGGTCGGGCCCAGTGGTGCCGGCAAGTCGACACTCGTCCAGCTGATCCCCCGTTTCTACGACCCGACCGAGGGCCGAGTGCTCATCGACGGCGTCGATGTGCGAGAGCAGTCGCTCGACTCGCTCCGCTCGACGATGGCGGCCGTGCCCCAAGAGGTCCAGCTCTTCAGCGGGACGATCGCCGAGAATCTCCGAATCGGGCGACCCGAAGCAAGTGACCAAGAGCTCGTGGCGGCATGCGAGGCGGCCAACGCCCATGAGTTCATCATCGGGTTTCCCGACGGATATGACACGGTGGTCGGCGAGCGCGGGATCAAGCTCTCAGGTGGCCAGCGGCAGCGGGTGGCGATCGCCCGGGCATTGTTGGCGGATCCACGAATCCTGATCCTCGACGAAGCCACATCCTCACTGGACTCGGAGTCGGAAGGCTTGGTGCAGGCGGCGTTGGAGCGATTGATGGAAGGCCGAACGACGCTGGTGATCGCCCACCGGCTCAGCACCGTCAGAGACGCCGACCGACTGGTGGTGATCGCGGACGGGACGATCGTGGAAGAGGGCACCCACGACGAGCTCGTGCTGGCAAACGGGCTGTATACCCGCCTGACGGAGGCGCAGCTCACCGCCTGACCGAGATCACCACAAGCCCGCCACGACCACCAACACGACGAGTGTGGCCAATGCAGCCACAGTCCCGGCAGTCTTGATCAAGACGCTCCGATTCCATCCGATCGCTCCCCACACGGGAGCCGTGATGGTCAGCGATGCACACAGCACCCCTCCTGCGAGGATGAGGCTCCCACCCAGGACGTTCGGATCTCGCCCACACTCGATGAAACAGTCGGTCACGGTGACTGCACCGACGAAGAACAGGATGAGCGTTCCGAACCCGGCGGCGATTGCGATGGCGATTCCGGCGGCGACCCGCAAAACCGTGCGAGTGGTGGGTGAGAGCTGTTCGAGCATGGGTCCATCATCGGTCGGCGTGGCTCGCAGATGTATCGGTGAACCCCCTGATCTCGTTTTGGGGTGAAGACCGTCCGTTGAACCGATCACGCAATCCCGACGTATTCATGCACGAGATCGATTGAAGGGAAGCGATGAGACGAGTATCGATTGCGCTGCTCGCCCTGGCAATGGTCGCCACGGCTTGCGCCACCGATGAGGAACCAGCCGCTGAGGAGACGACCACCACCACCGAGGCTATGACCACGACGACGGCAGCTCCCGAGCCCGCCGGCGCAGAGGTGACGGTTGCTTCGTCGGATCTGGGGGACATCCTGACCGATGCTGACGGCAACACGTTGTATCTGTTCACGCCGGATGCTCAGTCCGACAGTGTGTGTTACGACCAGTGTGAGGAGGCGTGGCCTCCGTTGACGGGTGATGTGTCGGCTGGTGACGGTGTGGATGGTTCGTTGTTGGGGTCGACCGAGCGTACCGACGGCTCCGTCCAGGTGACCTACAACGGGTGGCCGCTGTATTACTTCGCAGCCGACAACGCTCCTGGTGACACGAACGGTCAGGGGGTCAACGACGTCTGGTATGTGTTGGATGCCGCCGGTGACGGAATCGGCATCGCCGCGGCCGGTGCCATGGTGACGGTTGCCTCGTCGGATCTGGGGGACATCCTCACAGACGCTGACGGCAACACGCTGTACCTCTTCGACCCCGACGCCCAGGGCGAGAGCGTCTGTTACGACCAGTGCGAAGAAGCTTGGCCTCCGCTCGTCGCCGACGCCACCGCCGGTGAGGGACTCGATGAGACCCTGCTGGGGACCACTCCTCGGGACGACGGATCGACCCAGGTGACCTACAACGGCTGGCCGCTCTACTACTTCGCCGCCGACGAGGCTCCAGGCGACACCAATGGCCAGGGAGTGAACGACGTGTGGTGGGTGGTCGACGCCGCAGGCGACGCCATCAAGTGAGAACCTTGGTCGGCCCGCCATTCGCGTCGCGGGTCGACCAAGATCGAACCAGCACGAAGCCGGCAGGAAGATCACATGGCGCCTCGAGAGGATCCATCTCAGACGCTCACCGAGCGCTTGCACGCCGAACACGCATCGGCGCTGTTCAACTGGGCTCGTGGGCGGGTCGCAGACCGCCGTGACGCCGAGGAGTTGGTATCGGAGACGCTGGTCCGGGCGTGGCGGCGCTACGACCAATTCGATCCCGAGAAGGGAAGTGAGCGGGCATGGATCTTCGGGATCGCCCGCAATGCCGCAATCGACATGCATCGTCGCAGCCAGCGCCGCCTGCGTCCGGTATCGGATGTCGTGCCCGACATCGGCGAGCCGAGTGCCGCCGATCGCATCGTCGAGATCAGCCTGATCACCGATGCGCTCGGCGACCTGTCGGACCAACACCGGACGGTGATCCTCGAGGCCTTCGTGCACGGCCGCGACACCAACGAGATCGCCGCCCGGGTCGGCATCCCACCCGGAACCGTGAAGTCCCGTATGTACTACGGGATGCGTAGCCTGCGGGCGGCACTCGAGGAACGGGAGGTGCTGACGTGACGGATCATGATCAATTCGGCGAGTGGTCCGCCGCCTACGTTCTCGGCGCACTCGACTCCGACGACCGGCGAATGTTCGAACGTCATCTGGAAGAGTGCGAGCTGTGTGCCGCAGACGTCGCCTCGTTCGCTCCTATCCCGGGTCTGATGGCCAAAGTGGACCTGTCGCCTACCGAGCCGGTCACACCGACGGTGCTGGCTGACGCCTCGAGCAGGGTGCTCGACGAGCGCCGTGCGCTGACCGCAAGCAGGGCGAGGTGGAGGTGGACGGCAGCGGCCGCCGTCGTGGCGTTGATCGCCGTGGTGTTGAGTGGCTTGTCACCACAGCCCGATATCACTGCGCTGGCCCTCGAGCCGGAGTGGGGCGTGACAGGTGAAGTGACGGTGTCCGCCCGTGGCTGGGGGACCGAGGTCGGGTTCGACCTGGCGCAACTGCCACCGGAAGTCACCTGCATCGCCTGGGCCGTCGACGACGACGGCGAGTGGCAGCAGGTGGCCTGGTGGGGGCCGACGCCATCCCATCGGGCCCG
>JAHEIN010000159.1 GCA_024639335.1 bacterium
GAGTCGTATCCCTGCAGCAATGGGTACATGAACTCCATCACCGAGATCGGCGAGCCGCCGTCGTAGCGATTGGCAAAATCTGATCGTTCCAACATCTGGGCAACGGTGGCTTTGGATGTCAACTCGAGCATGCCGTACATGTCGAATGCCGAGAGCCATTCGGAGTTGTATCGGATCTCGAGATTCTCGGGAAGCAGGATCTTCGAGAACTGACTCAAGAGGGCGTCTGCGTGACCCTGAACCTCTTCCCGAGTCAAGCGCTTCCGGGTGGCGGTCTTACCACTGGGATCCCCGACCTGCGCAGTGAAATCACCGACGATCAGGACCGCGGTGTGTCCCTGTTCCTGGAAATGCCGGAGCTTACGAAGCACGACGGCCCACCCGAGTGTCACCGCCGGAGCGGTCGGGTCGAGACCGAGCTTGACTCGCAGAGGTCGACCCAGCTCGAGCTTCTCCTTCAAGCCATCTGCAGGCGCGACGGTGTCGACCCCTCGCATCAACTGCGCGAGGGCGGCTGGCGTGTCATTCGTGCTCTGCGTGGGACTGTCACCTGTCGTAGTCATCTGGGAAACGGGAGCCTAACCAGCAGGTTCGGAGGCAACGAAGCGCAGTTCGGCGTCGATGCCGACACTGATGCCGATTCGTGGCGTCGAATTCCACGTCCTGGCGCCCGGTTCGCCGGTCAGGGCGAACCGCTCGCCGAGCCTCGAGCCGCTGAAGCTGCCGTCGATGCCCATCGCCTGACACAGCTTCCCCGGCCCGTCGGTCAGATGGTCTGCTCTCCCTCGGCGACGGATCATCGTCTCGACCCCTTCGATCGGGTCGCCGCCCCGGATCAGTACGGCCTGGCCCGATCCGGTGGGGCCGGTGACGATATTGACGCACCAGTGAATGCCGTAGCTCCGATAGACGTAGACCGTTCCGGGCTCGGCGAACATCGGAGCGTTCCGCGGTGTTCGTCCGCGGTAGGCGTGGCTTGCGGCATCGCCTGGTAGATATGCCTCCGTCTCGGTGATCGTCAACGACGTGGCCTCGCCGTCGACCCGGGTGGTGAGCACCATGCCGAGCAGGCGCGGCGCAACCTCGTCGGCGTCGGCACCGAGCCACTCCACGATCAGCCGAGTTCGTCCAAGAGCACGGCCTTGAAAGAATGCAACCGGTTCTCCGCCTGGTCGAAGACCTTCGAGCGGCCGTGCTCCATCATCTCGTCGGAGACCTCCTCACCTCGGTGCGCCGGCAGGCAGTGCATGAATATGGCGTCCTCGTCGGCGCGCTCGAAGAGCTCAGGGGTGATCTGATAGCCGGCGAAGTGGCGTCGTCTGAGCTCGGCCTCGGCTTCCTGGCCCATCGAGCTCCAGACGTCGGTGTAGATGACATTGGTGCCGGTCACCCCCTCGCCGATGTCGGAAGTGACGAGGACGTCGCCGATCGCGCGTGCCCTTTCGGTCACATCGGCGTCGGGCTCGTATCCCGGCGGCGCCACGATACGGATCGAGGAGCCGAGTTTGACTGCGGCGAGCATGAGACTGTGGCACACGTTGTTGCCGTCGCCGACGTAAGTGATGGTGGCCTCGTCCAATGGGACGTGGGCTGCGATCGTCATCATGTCTGCCACGGCCTGGCATGGATGCTCCAGGTCGGAGAGCAGATTCACGAGCGGGATCTGGGTGGCGTCGTCGATCTCGGTCAGGTCCGCATGGTCGAACACTCGCATCCCGAGGGCGTCGAGGTACCGGCCCAGCACACGACCTACGTCCGCCGGCGCCTCCCGCGTCCCCAATCCAGTCTGATCGTTCCGGATCACGATCGGGTGGGCGCCGAGCTGGAACGTTGCGATGTCACAGCTGACCCATGTGCGAAGGGACTGCTTCTGGAAGAACAGTCCGACCGATCTCCCGTCGAGCGCGCTCCGATACTCGTCCGGGCTCGCCTTGACCGCCAGGCCGACCTCGACGAGCGAGGCGAGTCGTGCGGCGTCGGTCTCGTCGATCGTGAGAAAGCTCATGCCTGCCCCCGAAGAGTCGCACCGGAAGCCGCAGCCGCCTCGATCATCGCTGTGCGCACCGGGGTGACCTCCTCCCCCGACAGTGTGTGGTCGGGTGCACGGAGCACGTAGTGAATGGCCAACGACTTCCTCCCGTCCTCGAGGCCCCGATACTCGTCGAACACCTCCGCCGACTCCACCAATTCGCCGGCCGCAGCCACGGTCGTCGCCACGAGGTCTGCGGAGGGCACGTCACGATCGATCACGAATGCCAGGTCGAATTCCGATCTTGGAAAGACGCTGGGTGTCACGAGTTGTGGCCTCGGCGTCGGGCCCACGAGTGCAGGCAGATCGAGTTCGCCGGCGACGACTCTCCCACCCAGGTCGTAGTGCCGTGCGACACTCGGGTGGATCTCTCCGACGTGGCCGACGACGCTCCCCCCGAGGACCACTTCGGCGCACCGACCCGGATGGAAGCCCGGATACGTTGTCCCGCGCAGGACGATCTCGAGGTCGAGCCCCGCGGCGATGAGGCGGGTGATCGCGGTGGCGGTGTAGGCGTCCGTCGGTCGTCCCGAACCCCCGAGCTCGAGGCCGCCGGAGACTCCGAACACGGCGAATCCGAGCCGGAGGGGCTGGCGCGGAATGCGGGGATCGGCTGTATCGGGGTCGGCAAAGAACACACGACCGGTTTCGAACAGCCCACCGTGGTCCGCCCCGTGGCTGGCGTTGTACCGCAACGACGCCATCAGGCCGGGCAGCAACGTGGTCCGGAGCGCACCCTCTTCGTCACGCAGGGGGTTCCGCACCCTGACGATGTTGCGGGCAGGATGGTCGGCCGGATACCCGATCAGATCGAGATCGTCGGGATCCATGAAGCTCAAGTGAACTGCTTGATGGAGGCCCGCACCGGTGAGTGCGGCCCTGAGGCGGCGCTCGCGATGCTGCTCCGGCGTCAACCCCGCCGCGGAGCCTCGGGGAAGGCTCTCACCAAATCGGTCGTAGCCATGGAGCCGTGCGATTTCTTCGACCAGATCGATCGGCCGTTCCAGGTCGGGGCGGAAGGTCGGCACCGTCACGACCAGCGGGTCGTCTCCGGAGACGTGGAGTTCCAGTTTCTCGAGCAGCTCCGCCACGTGTTGGGTCGGGAAGTCTGCACCGAGTGTTCGCTCCACGACCGTGAGCGGCAATTCCAGCGTGCGCTCGGCCACGGGCACTGCGATCTCGTCGACGACATCGGCCAGCACCGTTGCGCCCGACACCTGTGCAAGCAGTTGAGCTGCCCTGGACGACGCCCGAAGCGGCAGATCGGGATCGACGCCTCGCTCGAACCTCGAGGACGCCTCCGACCGCAGCCCATGGCGTCTGGACATCCACATGATCGTCGGGGGATCCCAGGTGGCGGCCTCCAAGAACACTCTCGATGTCGCGTCGGACACTTCAGAGGTGGCGCCCCCCATCGTTCCGGCAAGTGAGATCGCCCCTGTCGAATCGCAGATGACGAGATCGTCCTCGCTGAGCGTGCGTTCGATGTCGTCGAGGGTCGTCATCTTCTCGTCGGGTTCGGCACGTCTCACGATGAGGTGATCACCGACGACCCGGTCGGCGTCGAATGCATGGAGCGGATGGCCCAGCTCGAGCATGACGTAGTTCGTGACATCGACGGCGTTCGAGATGGCCCTCACACCGGCAACCCAGAGTCGTTGGCGCATCCAGAACGGTGACGGGGCGATCTCGAGGTGCTGGATCTCCCGCCCGGTGAAGCGGAGGCACCCGGTCGCGTCTTGGATCTCGACAGTGGTCGAAGGGGTCCCGGGAACCGTCGGCAGCTCGGGTTCGAGCCTTTCGTATGGGACGTCGAAGTAGGCAGAGAGCTCCCGTGCGATTCCCAGCATCGACATCGCATCGGGTCGATTCGGGGTGATCGAGAGATCGAACACGACGTCAGGGAGGTCGACATGGTCTGCGAAGTCGGTGCCAACAGGTGCATCGGCGTCCAGCACGAGGATCCCGGCGGCATCGTCGCCGATCTCGAGCTCGCGATCGGAGCAGATCATCCCGTTCGACTGGACTCCGCGAATCTTCCTCCGCCCGATCTCGAACCCACCGGGAAGGACTGCACCCGGTTTCGCGAAGGGCACGAGCGCACCGACATCGAAGTTCCACGCACCACAGACCACATCGACCGGGGTTCGGGCCTCGTCGTAGACGACCTGGCAGAGCCGCACCTTGTCGGCATCGGGATGCGGTTCCACGCTGACGACCTCGGCGATGACCACCTCTGTCCAGTCGGGCTCGAGGACTTCCACCCCCTCGACTTCGTGGCCGAGCGACTCGAACGCCTCCCTGATCGTGGCGACGTCCTCGGTCGGCAGCGTGATGTAGTCGGTCAACCAATTGAGCGAGACCTTCACGAGCTCGTTCCTCGCTCGGTTGACCGTTGACAGTTGACGGTTGACAGTCCTCCGCTCACCTCATGCAAAGATGCGGCGCATGAACGTGGACGTGCAACGGACGGTTCCACGACCCACCCAAGACTGTGAACTGTGAACTGTGAACTGTGAACTCCGCGGATCACGTGAACTGCCTCAGGAAACGGATGTCGTTTTCGATGAAGTGGCGAATGTTGTTGATGCCGTGTCGGACCATCGCCATCCGCTCTACTCCCATACCGAAGGCGAAACCGGTCACGACGTCGGTGTCGTATCCGACATGCGCCAGGACGTTCGGGTCGACCATGCCGCAGCCGAGCATCTCGAGCCAGCCGACGCCTTTGCAGACCCGACAGGACGGCTCACCGCCGTCGCAGTTGAAACAGGAGACATCCAGCTCGGCCGACGGCTCGGTGAACGGGAAGAAGTGTGGGCGGAATCTGACCGTTGTCGCCGGACCGAAATACTCCTTGGCGAAGTGCGCGAGCGTGCCCTTGAGGTCGGAGAACGTGATGTCGGTGTCGACTGCGAGGCCTTCGATCTGATGGAACACCGGGAGGTGCGAGGCGTCGATGGTGTCGGACCGGTAGACCTTCCCGGGAACGATCACGTGGACCGGTGGCGTGTGGTCCTCCATCCAACGCACCTGCATCGGTGAGGTCTGCGTGCGCATGAGTGCCGAGTCGTGTGGGCCGAACTCCAGGTACATCGTGTCGGACTCGGCGCGGCTCGGATGCGTGGGTGGCGTGTTCAACGCGTCGAAGTTGTAGGCGGAGAGCTCGGCCTCCGGCCCGTCGGCCACCGCATAGCCCAACGCAGTGAAGATGTCTGTGATCTCGTCGATCGTCTGCTGGATGAGGTGGAGACTGCCGGCCGGCAGTCGATATGCCTCGAGCGTCATGTCGACGCGGTCGTCGGCGAGTAGTGCGTCGGCGCCTATCCGCTCGAGTTGCCTCCTCCGATCTTCCAGTACCGCTGTGAGTGCGGCTCGCGCCTCCTGTAGCGCCTTGCCCATGGCGGGGCGTTCCTCCGGTGCGAGCTTGCCGATCCCTCGCTGGAGTTCGGCGAGCTCCGAGTGGCGCCCAACGAGTTCGGATTCAACCGTCTCGAGTTCGTCGAGTGACCTGACGGCCGCCACCCTTCGAGGTGCGGCTTCGATGATGTCGTCGAGTCGATTCATATGGAGAGGGAACGATACTCAGAGGTCTGGCCGGGTCCGCAACTCATTACTCGAGACTCTCGAACGACTCCGTCGTTGGACCCTTCGACACGTCTTCTCCTCGCACCAAAGCCCGCGCCCGGTTCGAGATCGAAGGTCTTGACGCCGTCGGGCGGTTGGTCACGACCGACCACGTCCAACCCTCGACATGGTTAACGCGATACGGGCGCCAAGCGAACCGACCTGAACCGAGAAGGACCCCGTCCGACGGGCGGGGTCCTTCTCGCAGTCACATTCGGCTCTGGATGACGAAAGGAAGACCGCCTCCGGGCGTCACCGCCGGTGTTCAAACAACCATCATCGATCGCGGCGGGCGATCAGAGATCGTTCCTTCATCACTCGCCACTCTTCTTCTTCCTCGGCTGTTCGCGGCAAACGTCTGCCTATCAGCCCCATCTCGGCTGCGCGTCGGGATCGATACCAAGGGACAACTTGCCGACGACTTCGTGTGTGAACATCGGGTTGCCGGGATGCATTCGCCCCAACCTGGCGTCGCGGAACAGCTGCTCGATCCGATTCTTCTTGAACAAGCCCGCCCCGCCCGTGAGGTCCATTGCGATATCGACGACCTCCCATGCAAGGCTGGCGACCGT
>JAHEIN010000160.1 GCA_024639335.1 bacterium
ATATCCCGATTCGACCGAGGACGACCCAGACGCGGTCTGCCTGACTATCTCCGAACCGAAGTAGAACCGTCGCCCTTCAGAGGTTGGGGCAGTATCGCGCCGCATGAATGATGCGAAATACTGTCCAAGAACCTCGCCTAGGAGACGGCGATCGGGCCCTCGATGCCCGTCACAACCCATCCGGCGTCCGTCAATTGCAGTTTGTAGGTCAGCCACGTACCGCACAATCCACCACACCAAAGTGACACCGGGACTAGGGCTTCGTCGCCGTCGAAGGCGGGTTCGCCGACACCGATGATGGCGGAGCCCTCCACGGTCGGCACAAGATCCTCCGTGATGAAGTCGTCCGGGTCGTCGATCCAGGTGACCGGTCCGTGTGGAGCGACCGCGGCGAGAATGGCGGCTTGCTCGCCGGTTGTGAGCGCTCGTAGCTCCCCGGAGTCGGACGGGGTCGGATCGCCGGCAAAAGGATCCAAGGACTTGAGAATCAAGAAGTCGGTGAACGGCGCAGGCCCATCACCGAAGGTGTGATTCACGGTGATCAACTCGACCACCGCCGCCGCGAGTACCTGCTCGCGGGCACCATCGGCGGCCGTACCGCTACCACCGCCGCAGGCGGCGGTCAGCACAGCCAGAGCAACCAGAACATTGGTGATTCTCATGTCGGTCTTGACGCTTGGCCAGACCGAAAGGTTTCCGCCCTTTTGTGTGTATCGAATCAGAACCTGCGAGGAGAGTGACGTGGGAATGAAGAAGATCAGGTCAGGGTGGGACGGGTGGAGCGGCCGATGCCGCCGATCAGCAGCAAGGCGATGAGAAGACCGGCAGCGGCCGTGAGCCAGGCACCGTCAAATGAGCAGCGTTCGATGACTGCTCCCAGAAGCAGAGGGCCGTCGCCATCAAGGCGAAACCGCGGCTGCGGCGGCGATCACTGAGTACCCCGAAGGCGACTCTGGCTCCAATCGAAAACGCCGATCCCGCGAATCGCAGGGTGCCGGCTGCTGATGGTGAGAACCCTCGCGGCGACGGCGAGAGATTCATTGGAAGATCGCCGTACTTGCGATGCGTGGCCTGATGCTGCTACTCGGATCGATGGTGATCCTCCGGAGTCTGATGATGATGTCGGTCACGACGTTTCTGCCTGTGTTCCTCACCGAGGAAGGTGCCAACCTCTGGTTGGCAGGAGCCGCTCTAGTCCACGTGTTCGGTCTGCCGGAGAAACGTGCGGATCTCGCGATTGCAGCGGTCGGGAGCTTGCATGTCGATCATGTGCCCCACGTCGGGGATCACGACCAGTCTCGAGTGGGCGATCTCGGCATGGATTGGCTCCCATACCGCCCGAGTGGAGCGAGCGTCCAGCTCGCCATAGAGCAACAGCGTTGGCACATTCACCTTCGGGAGCGTGTCTCGGAGGTCCGCTGCGGCAAAGGCCTCCAGCGAGGTCCGGGTGGCAGCCGGATGAGAATCCTCGAGCATGACGGCGAGTTCGTCGGCCAGTTCCGGATGAGACCCCTCGGGGAGGAGCGTGTTGATCAGGGCCGGTGCCCATTCGGCGGGCGGCAACTCGGAGTTACGTCGCGTGAGGCTGATGCGGGACTCGACCTCGTCAGGGGGGAGTGATCCACCCCAACCCGCATAGGCAGAGACGAGAATCAGCGATCGCACCACTTCCCGATGATCTTGGAACAGCTGGAGGGCGAGACCCCCGCCAAACGACAGCCCCGCCACATGTGCAGGCGCAAGGCCCAACGCCTGGATGAACCCGGCGAGCCAACCGGCCCAATCCGAAAGTGTGGATGCTTGAGGTGGATCCGACGACAGTCCGGCACCAGGAGCGTCCCATGCCACCACCCGGAACTCGTCTGAGAGCCCAGCGATTTGACGATGCCACTCGCGGCTGTCGAGCGGCCAGCCGTGCAACAGCAGGAGCGGCGGCCCCTCGCCCTGTTCGCGATACGCAACGGTGAGGCCGTCCACGTCGACCCACGAAACCTCGGTCATGCCGGCCTCCTCACCCGTACTCCCAACCATAGGTATCGGCAAGCATCCCTGTTCTTGACTACAGGCAGAGCCGTTCTTGGCAGGCGTCGATTCGACCGATCGCATCCTCGTCGGTGGATCGCCGCATCAATCCGGGGTGATGTTCTGGTTGAGCCGGAAGAGGTTGGCGGGGTCGTAGCGGCGCTTGAGTGCCTTGAGACGTGCGTGTTTCGTTTCTCCGTAGGCGTGACGGATCCGATCTTCGCCTTCGTCCATGAGGAAGTTGACGTAGGCGCCGGTGTGGTGGGGAGACAGCGCCGACCAGTAGTTGCGGGCCCACTGGCGCTCATCGTCGAAGCCATCGGCGGATTCGGTGTTGCCGCTGATGTTGAAGGCGAATCCGGCGTTCCGGCCATTGAAGGCTGTGTCGTCCTCGCCCACACGGGAGACTGCGCCGCCCATCTGCCAGATGGCGACGCTCGACAGCAACGATGACATCCGCTCGCCGTGCTCGACCACGGTTCCGATCACCTCGTCGCCCAATTCGGCGATATCGCAGGCCTTGACGTAGTACCAGCCGCCGTGGCGGTACGAGTCGTCGAACATGCTCTGGTGAATCAGGAACGGCTTGGGCTCGCACATGTCGAGCAACGGCGACCCGAAGGCCTTGAGCGGCCGCAGAGCCTCGGCTCCTGCCTCGACCGGGCCCGTGTAGCAGGCGGCGATCGCCACGACCCGCTTGCCGACCAGCTCACGGGGGACGGTCGTGCGGTCGGGTAGGCGCCGCTGGAAGACGATGGTGGTGGTCTCATCGGGACAGTCGGCCACCCAATCGCGGTAGAAGTGAAGAACCCTCTCGGAGTCTTCCATCGGCCAGAACACCGGTCCGGCCATGACCTCGGGGCCGATCGGGTTGAGTCGGAAACGGAACGACGTGACCACCCCGAAGTTGCCGCCCCCACCCCGCAGGCCCCAGAACAGCTCTGGGTTCTCGTCGGCACTTGCCGTGGTGACGTCTCCGGCCGCAGTGACGATCTGTGCGCTGAGGAGGTTGTCGATGGTGAGCCCGTACTTGCGCTGCTGCCAGCCCAGGCCGCCTCCGAGCGTGAGGCCGGCAACCCCGGTGTGAGACACGATCCCCGCCGGGACCCCGAGCCCATACGGCTGGGTGGCGCGGTCGACGTCGCCGAGCAGGGCCCCGGCCTCGACGCGGGCGGTTCGGTTGTCGGGGTCGACGACGATTTGACGCATGAGGCTCAGGTCGATGACGATGCCGCCATCGCAGGTCGACAGACCAGGGAAGCTGTGGCCGCCGCCTCGCACCGCAGTCAGAAGCTGGTGTTCGGCGGCGAACCGCACTGCGGCCTGGACGTCGCCGGTGGTCTCGCAGCGGACGATCACCGCCGGGCTGCGGTCGATGGAGCCGTTCCAGATGCGACGATGCTCGTCGTAGTCACCGTCGCCGGGTCGAATCACCGGGCCCGCTACGGCGTTGCCCAGACGATCGATGGCGATTCCGAGAGAAGGCGCAGAACTGGTGGTCATGGCATCAAATCTCTCGCACGATCCCTCATCTGTCAGCGACCTGCGTCTCAGTGGGATGGAACATCTGTTCCACGCGTGACTGGGTAGGCCTCGGTCGACAGCTGCACAGGATCGAGCAGAACGATCCCTTCAGAGCCCGTCTCGACGATGCCCGCGTCTCGCAGTTCCCGCAGCGCCCTGACGACGACTTCACGAACGCTTCCCACCGAATCTGCCAGCGCCTGCTGGCTGATCGTGACCCGGAGCTCGGCCCCCCGCTGAGTCGTGGTTGCCAGGTCGAGGAGATGGCGAGCCACCCGCTGTCGTACGGTGGCGAAGGCATTGCCAGGGATCTCGGCGATGAACGACATCACGCGGTCAGACAGTTCGTCGATCAAGGCGCGGGCCACGGCCACGTCCCGATCGGCGACCTCCCGCATCGCAGCGGCCGAGAGCGAGAGGACCTCGGCATCCGTCACCGCCTGTACCGAGGCCGGCATCGAAAACGGCGACGAGAACAGCGAAACCGCACCCAGAATCGAGCCCGGACGGCAATACCGCACGGTGAGGGTGCGGCCATCCAGAGCGGTCACATACACACGCAGCAGCCCGGAGACCATGAGTTGGAGATGGGCCACGGCGTCTCCCTCGCGGTGGAGTCGTCCCCCGGCCGGTAGCTGCAGGAGATTGGCCGTGGCCAGGAGATTCTCCCTCACGGGCTCGGGCAGCGAACTCAGGTGCGAGCGCTCAAAGGCGGCCTCGACCGGTCCCGATCCGGCGAAACGAGACCATCTCGTCGCTCCAGCTGCGTCGCCTTCCGACCTGCCGATTGGTCTGGTGTCATCCATGTGCAGTCCTGACGCTTGCCGGGCCGACCTCTGGGGCCCGACGAATTCGTCCCGGCGAACCCTAGATGGACGAGCCGGTAGGTGACGCTCCGTGCGGGAGCCGATCCTTGCCGGCATTGACCCTCGATGCTCGTCGGGATCCGCGGGATGGTTCCCGTGATCGACGTGGAGGCGTTCCCGCGCTGCAAACTCGAGATTCGAGGGTTCCTACGAGAGTCGCGATCGTCGACGTCGGACGACTGGGCTTGCGATAGTGGCAATCGCACTGGTTCGATCCCAGCAGCGCCCACCACCAAACCTCTGGTTGAGAGCGGCTTCTGCGCGTGAGGGCGTAGTGGGCGGACCGGTCAAACGCTCGGACCTGACATGGCCGCACGCGCTCTTCCCACACAGGGTCCGCCGCAACCAGGTCGAATGGAATGTGAGGCTAGGTCCATCACGCCCGCGCACGCTCGAGAGTATCGATCTGTCCGATGGGGCCGTTCGCAAGTGAGCAGTCATCCCACGAACGAGGTGGTCAGGCCTCCGCATCCTGTTCGTCCCGCAGGCTCCGGCTCATGAGTTCGAGGACTGCCGCACGCGGGTCCCTGCCCTCGTACAAGGTCAGATAGACCTGTTCGATGATGGGCATCTCCACACCGTGTTTCTGGGCAAGGGTGCGTGCGGCAACGGTCGTCCTGACCCCTTCGGCCACGGAGGTCGTGTCGGCCAGGATCTCGTCGAGCCTTCGGCCCTGGCCGATCTCGAACCCGACGGTTCGGTTGCGCGACAGGGCTCCAGTGCAGGTCAGCACGAGATCTCCCAGACCGGACAGGCCTGCGAACGTGAGAGGGTCGCCGCCCAGCGCCACGCCCAGCCGTGTCATCTCGGCCAAACCACGCGTGATCAGAGCTGCCACGGTATTCCTTCCGAACTCGAGGCCCGCGGTGATTCCCGCAGCGATCGCGATCACGTTCTTCAGCGCTCCACCCAGCTCGACAGAGACGACGTCGGTGGCCGAATACGCTCGGAAGGTCGGAGTGGCGAGCAGGTCACGCACACGAGCGGCCTGCCGGGGATCGCGGCTCGCCGCCACGACCGCGGTGGGATGGCCGGCGGCGACCTCTGCTGCGAATGATGGCCCCGACACGGCTACAGGCCTCCCTTCGCCGCCGGTCAGCTCGATGAGGATCTGTGTTGGTGTCTGCAGGGTGGCCACTTCGATTCCCTTCGAGACCGACACCAGAGTCTCGGTTGCTGCGAGCATCGAATCCGTTTCACCGAAGACCGCCCGCACATACTGGGTGGGTACCGCCGAGATCACTACGTCTGCGTCTGCAACGGCCTCGTCGAGGGCACCGGTGACCCGGATGGAGTCGGGTAATCGGACACCCGGCAGATATCGCGTGTTTTCTGCCTGCGACCGAATCGAGTCGACCACTTCGGGCTCCAGCGCCCACAGAGTGGTTTCGATGCCTTGGAGCGCGGTCATTCGGGCCAATGCCGTCCCAAACGCTCCGGCGCCGACCACCGTCACCACTTGCTCCGTCGTCATGAGACCGATGGGGATCGCATGCTCAAGCTGTAGCACATCGCTGGAGGCGGGGCGGCCGCAACCGGACGGCTTGGCGTTGCGTGTAGACGTTCAGCTCGTCAACTGAAAGTTGCGAGGTGTTCAGCCTTTCACGGTGCGCCTCGATCAGTTCGACGAAGCAAACCCGCTCGGAAGCTGACGGCATCGAACGCCAAAGCTCCGAAGTGACATGGTGAGGTACGTGACCTCAGAAACGACGGCGATCGCGTTGCCAACGCGCCTCGTCAGCGACCGGCTGATCGAGCGCCTCTCTGCCTACACCGGCAGGCCGGTGATCGTGACCCCGAGCTTGT
>JAHEIN010000161.1 GCA_024639335.1 bacterium
AGCCCTCAGCGAGACTCGGCGATCGCCGCGATGTCGGCGCCGGTGGGTATCTGGTGGACTCGCAGGCCGAACTCGCCGATGATGGCGAGCAGGTGGTCGAAGATGTCTGCCTGAATCCCCTCGTAGGCCGCCCATTCCGTGGTTGTCGTGAACACGTAGATCTCGAGCGGAAGCCCTTCGGGGGTGGGCTGGAGTTGCCGCACCAGCATCGTCATGGTGTCGGTAGCGAGCTGCGGGTGCCGTTGCAGATAGGCAATCACATACGCTCGGAAGGTCCCGATGTTGGTCAGCCGCCGCGGATCGCCGATGAGGTTGCCGCCGTCGGCCACCGAAGCGTTCCACTGAGAGATCTCGTCGCGTTTCGACTGCATGTAGTCGGCCAGCGGCGCGAACCGAACCCAATGCTCGACCTCGTCGGCTTCCAGGAACCGGATCGTCGACATGTCGATCATGAGGCTGCGCATGATCCGGCGTCCGCCGGACTCCGCCATTCCCCGCCAGTTCTTGAACGAATCCGAGATCAGTTGATATGTCGGGATGGTGGTGATCGTCTTGTCCCAGTTCTGCACCTTCACCGTGTGCAGCGCCACCTCGATGACATCGCCGTCGGCGTTCTGGGCCGGCATCTCGATCCAGTCCCCCACCCTCAGCATGTCGTTTCCGGTGAGTTGGACGGAAGCCACGAGAGACAGAATCGTGTCCCGGAACACCAGGATGACCACTGCCGAAAGAGCACCCAGGCCACCTACGAACAGGCCGATCGACTGGTCCGCCAGGCGCGCCACGATGACAATGCCGCCGACCACCCAGAGGATGATCATGGCGATCTGGAGGTACCCCTTGATCGGACGCTGAAGAGCGACCTCGAGCGTCGAGTAGATGCGGTCGACTGCGGCCGCCAAGGCGCTGAACGCAAGCAGCCCGGCCAGAACGAGGAGCGCATCGGTGATCCGTTGCCCCAGCCCAAGCCACTCGTCCAACTCCGGGTCGCTGACGACGACATCGATACCGACCCGCAACACGACGAGGGGGGCGAACCACGAGAGCCGGTTCAGTAGCTTCCGGTCTCTGAGCACGTCATCCCAGCGTGTCGCCGTGCGGGCGGCGGCGCGACGAACGAGTGGGAAGGCCACATACCGCGCGAGGACATAGGTCAGGACGGCGACACCGAACAGAATCGCGCCACCGCTGAAGCCTTCGAGCATGGTTCGCGATCGTACCGGTCAGATGTCCCGGGGTCGCGTATGCCCGAGGGCGGCCCCAATCCGTTCAGAACTTCCCGGAGTTGACCCACTCGCTCTCGGGTCCGATCGGTTCGGCGGCATCCCAGTGCTCGACCACCAGCCCGTCTTCGAGGCGGAAGAGGTCGGCCTGTGCATACGGTGCGCCTTCCCAGTTGGCCCGACACAGCGTGGCCGCGAAGTTGCCCTGTCCGACCAGGAGAACGATCTCGTCGTACTCGAGTGGCCTGTTCGGGTCGAGCGCTATCCCCCTGAAGTCATCGATACCGTCCGCGACCTCTCGGTTGTGTTGGGTGTATTGATCCGCCGAGATGTACCGGTCGATGTTGTGAGGATTGCCGCCGGACATGAGCACATCCTCGATGAGCGAACGGACCAGAGCCTTGTTCTCGTCGGTTCTCTCCAGATCGGTCACGTCGGTAGGCCCGTCGACCGAAGTGTGCCCCGAGGGAGTCGCGTCGGAGTACGGAGCGATCACGTCCCAGTGCTCGATGATCTTGTCGTTCTCGTCGGTGTCGAAGAAGTCCATCGTCACCCACTCCGCCTCGCCGTGGTTGAGCGACTGGTAGGCGTGAACGAACAGATGCTGCCCGTCCTCCAACGCGCGGACGATCCGGATGTCCCGCACCGGGTTCCGTTCGATGAAACTCTCGAAGAACTCGACGAAGCCGTCGGCGCCATCACGCACCCCTGTCGAGTGTTGGGTGTATCGGTCGCCGGTGTGCTTGGCCACGGCTTCCCGAGGGTTCCCGTCCCTGATTCCGTCCAGATACAAACCGATGGCATGGTCGACTTTCCGAGTCATCGAACCACCGTACACCCCGACCGCTCCGGCGTAGCCGGGAGATCTACCCATCGACTGCAGGGTGGCTCCTCAGCCAGTCATCGAGGAGATCGACGTACTCCTTCGACACTCCGCTGGATTCGGGGCCGCATGGGCCGTCTGTCGGGCGCATCGTGTGCCCGGCGCCTTCGATCGTCTCCACCCGGAAGTCGGAGTTTCCGGCACGCGCCAGTGCTTCCCGATAGGCCTCCGCCCCCTGAACGGGATCGATCTGAACGTCGTACTCACCGAAGACCGCCAGCACCGGGATGGTCGTCTTCTCGAGCACCGTCACCGGGTCGAAGAAGGCGTCGATCTCACGAGACCACGGCTGCCACTCATCGGGTGGAGCCAGCTCGATGTCCCTACCGACATAGAAGTCGAGATCTGAAATGGTCAGGAGTGCCTCCATCGCGTTTTCGTGATCCGCGTAGGTCTCGGCCTTGAGCGCAGCGGCTCCGTATCTCTCCATGATCTCGAGCTCGGCATCGCTTGCGCCCCGACAAGCCGCCTGCTCGGTCCACTGGAAGACCATCTGCTCGATCGAGTCCTCTGCTCCGCCACTGACCACGATCACGAACGTGATGTCATCGGTCATCGTCATGGCCAGCGGCATGACCCAGCCTGCCTGGCTCAGCCCCCATACGCCGATACGCGTCGCATCGATCGAGTCCTGTCGCCCGAGCCATCCGATGGCGTCCGCCAGGATTTGCGCCCGTTGCGTCAAGGTGCGTTCAGGGTCGAAGTCACCGGTCGACTCGCCGCTACCTGGCTTGTCCCACGCGAGGACCGCGTAGTCGGCATCGAGGAACTTGCGCTGGATGAGCCCAGAGGTCGGGGTACTGAAGCGCGTCTGCGAGCCGGAGCCGTGGACGAGGACCACTGCGGGGTGCGGGCCAGGGCCACCAGGCACATCGAGGTCTCCGACGAGTTGGAAGCCGTCAGAACCGAAGGAGACCTCTTCGGTCCGGGGGCCGAGGTCCACGATCTCGGCAGCCGGTGTGGTCGTCGGATCTGCGTGCGTTGCGCACGCAGCCGACGACAGCACTACGAATGCCAAGCCAACCCGCACCCAACGATCGGTCGACGGCGCAACCATGTCTATCGCTCTCCAAGACCGGAGACCGTGGCCAGTCCGTCGAGGTCCTCACTCACGATCGGCGAGCCGTAGTACTCGACACTTGCGGTGTCGATCGCCGAGACATCCAGGTGGTCGACCACCGAGATCACGGCAGAGCCGCCGCCGGACGCCTGGATCATCGCCCGATCCGAAGTCAGGTCGGCAGCGAGAAACCTGCACTGGCCTGCGACGGAACCACGCTGCTCCTCCGCCCTCCCCTCGACAGACAAGCTGCCGACGCCGCTCAGGTCGTACAGCAGCAGGTCGACATCGACGTTGCGGACCGAGATGTCACCAACGCCGGTCAAAGAGATCGAGAGGATCTCGGACTCGGCGAAGTCGACGTCGATCCCCCCAGCCCCACTCAGCTCGACCTCGGTCAGCTCTGGCAGCATGACGTGAAATCGCGGGGGACGACTCGGTGCGATGTCGACGCCTTCCCTCGTCTGTATCCGCAGGATGTCGTCTTCCACCACGGTCTCGAGGTAGGTGAGCAGGTTGTCATCGGCCTCCACCGCCAAGGAGGCTTCGGGACCCGACTCGATGAGCACGACCCCTTCGCTCCCGAAGTGCACTCGTGTGATGCGACCGCCATTGCGCTCATCTCTGACGATGTTGCCCGATCCGGGCTCACCTGCCTCGTCGCCGATCTTGCCGACGGGGCCGACCGGTTCCATCGGGCCTGGCCCGTCTTCTTCGACGGACACTGCGCATGCGGTGAGCCAGAGCGCACACACCATCGCCACGACGATTCCACGGCGCGCAAACCGCCGACCGTTGAACGGTCCAGTCACGGCGACCTCTTTCTGCCCTTTCGTGCAGCATCTGGCCGCGAGTCGACGTGGTGCAAGGGTCCTAGGTCATGGGGACAGGCGGAGGGGCCCGAGTGCCGAGCGCGCCTGGCGCCGGCGCCACTCGAAGGCTCAGAGCTGCGTGAGCGCGCCGAGCAGCAGCATCGAGGTGACGCACGCCAAAATCGTCCGACTCCGATTCCACGTGTTCCAGCGGGGCTCGAATGCCACTCGGACGGAAACGAGCTCGCCGACGCTCATCTCGTCGAGGTCGTGGCGCTGCAGCTGATTGTTGAGCGGGATGTTGTTCACGAACGTCGACACCTGGACGCCCAGCAGATAGACAAGGGTGGCAACGAGGACCAGTGCCCGTACCGAGCCGCTCGAATGGAAGACCGCCAGCACACCGCCTGCGATCACCGCCAGAATCGAACCACCCCACACGAGCACGAAGACCGGCTGGTTGCCCTGGATGACTCGATCGATCACTTTGAACGCCCGCAGGTATTCCCGATCATCCAGCGTTGCGAGGCCCGGCATGACGACCACCGCAAAGATGAGCAGGAGGCCGGCGACCAGCGAAACCAAGAAGGCCGCCGCTGCAACTACGAATTCGAACAAGACGTCGACCTCTTCTGTGCGTGGCGCCACCGTACTCTCACCGCCAGACATCCGAGATGGAGATACCTGGCATGGAGGTGCGACGATTCATGTCATCTGAAGCCGCAAACAGCGATCTGGATACGATCAGGAACCTGGTGGATCGAGCGTTCGACGGCGGGTTCACCGACGAAGACTGGGAGCACTCGGTCGGCGGCTGGCACGTCGTGGCGGTCGAGCAAGGGACGATCGTCGCTCATGCGTCGTTGGTGCGCAGGCTGATCGACGTCGGTGAGAAGCGGTTCGACACCGGCTACGTCGAGGCGGTCGGTGTAACGCCGAGCGGCCAGGGCCAGGGTCTCGGTACGGCGGTCATGGGATCGATCACCGAACTGATCGCTTCACATCACGAACTGGGCGCACTGTCCACCGGAGAACATCACTTCTACGAGCGGCTCGGATGGGAGCGCTGGCAGGGTCCGACGTATGTCCGCGCCAGGGGCCAACGGATCAGGACCGCCGAGGAGGACGACGGGATCATGGTCCTCAGAGTAGGACCGAGCCTAGACCTCGACTTGAATTCACCGATCTCCTGCGAGCGGCGGATCGGCGACGACTGGTGACACGAGCTCATACCGAAGACGACAGGTACCGCTGAGCGCCGAGGACGGCCTTGCGGGCCTGCGGCTGGAACGCAGCGTTCAGGAGCGGCCCTGCGGGCCGAAGCCAGACCGGAGTCCGCGTCTCGTTGAGAAAGGTCACGCGACACCCGTCCTCCAGTGGCTCGAACCTCAGCTCATCCACAGACCAGAAGAACGAGATCGGCCCTTCGTAGCGAACACTTCGTCCCGGATCGACGGCCACCAGTGTCGACGTCGCCGTCATCTGGATCGGACCTCGCACGATCGTCGACTCGTACCTCGATCCCACCCGAAGTCGCTCGCCTTCGACACGACGGCTGGATGTGACGTTTGGATTCCACTGATCCAAGGCTGTCATGTCGGCGAGCTGGTCGAAGGCAAGTCCCGGCGGCACATTCACATCGAGATGTGCGGTGAATCTGATCATGCTCCTCTCGCACCCTATCCGCCGTCAGGCGGCGAGCGCCAAGAAGGAGTTGGACTCTGGTCACAAGCGCACGCCTGGCCGAAGCTGATCGGAGAAGCGGGACGAAAGGACGGGTCATGACGGATCTGAAAGAGAGGACCTACGAGGAGCAGGAGCGCAAGCGGCTCGACTCGATGTGGTGGGGTGGAGCCTTCATCTGGGTGGGGCTGGTGCTCGGAGCCGAATGGCTGGACGTCCTGCCCACCGTCGGGGACACCCGCAGCTGGTGGCCGTGGATCTTCATCGGGCTGGGCCCGTGGGCGCTCGCCATGAACGTCTATCAGACGATCACGGACCGCCCCGACCCCAAGGTCTGGGACTGGGTGTGGACGGCGGTATTCATGATGCTCGCCATCGGCGCCTTCGTGGACTTCAGTGGTGAAGTCGCCGGAGCCATCGCTCTGGTGGTGATCGGTGCGCTGATCATGTTCAACGCGATCAGGAAGCGGTAGCCGATCCAGGCCCGAATCAACGGTTCAGAATCGGACAGATGGGTTCCAGGC
>JAHEIN010000162.1:0-4305 GCA_024639335.1 bacterium
GCCGTGGTCGTGGCCGTCACCGACGATCGGCCGAGGGTGTTGACCGTTGAGACCGATGAGGGATTGATGCTCCCATCTGGCCCGCTGGACGTCGAAGGCGACCGCAGCCTGGATCAGGGGATGCGGCGGCTCATCGATGATCAGACCGGTCTGGACGCCGAGTACGTCGAGCAGCTCTACACCTTCGGCGACCGGGATAGGGCGCGTCGAAGAGGGCCCGATGAGGTCCGTTCCCTCGGCGTGGGATACATCGTGCTGACACGCGAGGCGCCGACGACCGCGCGATGGGTCGATTGGTATCACCTGTTTCCATGGGAGGACAAGCGCGCCGACGAGGACGACTCGGTGGTCGAGAGCCGTGTCGAGCTGTGGGCGAAGTCCGATCCCGAGCGCTCGAGGCGAACCCAGATCGCTTTTGGGCTCGGCGAGACCCCGTGGGACGGGGTGCGAGCACTCGATCGCTACGAGTTGCTCTACGAGGCCCGGCTGGTGCCGGAATGGTCCGTCGATCACGACGAACCGGCGGGGGAGGTCGTCGCAGGGCAGCCGATGGCTCGCGATCACCGCCGGGTGGCGGCGACCGCACTTTCGCGCCTCCGCGGGAAGCTGACCTACCGCCCGGTCGTCTTCGATCTGCTACCGGAGACGTTCACGCTCTCGCATCTGCAGCGCACCGTCGAGGCGCTCGCCGGACAGAGCCAGCACACCCAGAACTTCCGTCGACTGGTCGAGCGAGAGGGACTCGTGGAGGGGACGGGCCAACTCGCAACGACAGGCGGTCGACCTGCCGAGCTCTTCCGCTTCCGCAGAGAGGTTCTGACGGAGCGACCCAGAACGGGGTTCCGGGCCTGACCCGTGTTCAGCCTCGGGCCGCCGCCTCGTGTCGGGCCGGGTGGAGGGTGATCGTCATGGTCGATCCGAGGCCTTTCCCCGGGGAATCCGCAGCGAGACTTCCTCCCATTGCCTCCACCATCGACCTCGACAGGCCCAGACCGAGGCCGGTGCCCGTCTCGGACTCGTTTTCTCCTCGTTCGTAGGGCCGGAACAGTCGCTCGAGTTCGTCGGGTGTCATGCCGGATCCGGTGTCGGAGACCGTGATCACGACTGTCCCGCTCGCCTCCTTCGAGGTGACGGTGACCGTCCCTGATCTGGTGTAGCGGATCGAGTTGACCACGAGATTGGTCAGCACTTGACGGAGTCTTCTGGGATCGGCCTCTGAGGTGATTCCGAAACCCAAGCGGTGTTCGAGGCGCAGTCCGCGCTGGGTTGCCATGGGGGTGAGGTGCCGAAGCACATCGGCGATGACGTCGTCGGGGCAGACGGGCTCGTTGTGCACGTTGAATACGCCCGCGACGCTTCGCCCGTCTGCGAGGAACTCGTTCACCATCTCGAGCATGAACGCGCAGCTCGATCTGATTTCGCCGATGTATTCGGCGATGTCGGCCCGGTCCGCTGGGTCCGCACCGTCGAGGAGATCGACGAATCCCAGCACGGCCGTGAGCGGCGTTCGGAGTTCGTGGCTGATCGCTGCGGCTCGCTCCATGCCACTCTCGGCGATGGTGTGCATGTCCTCGGTGCGATCGGCGATATCGATATTCCAGGTCCGTGCGAGTTCCTCAGCCAGCCGGCGCTGTTCTCGCTCTGCGTGGGCGACGCGCCGCATCAGTGTGCCGATCACGAAACCGGCACCGGCGAGAATCCCCGGAGCGAGGTCGATCACCCAGAGCAGCGGGTGCTGGGCATGGAGCTCTACGATCCCTTGGGACCGGCCGGTGACGGAGAGGAGGATGAGGCTGGCGATCGGAAACACGAGTCCGAAGGCGAAGCCCATGGCGGACCAGCTGACGACCGAGCCGAGCCGTGACCACACGCGAGATTCCAACCATCTCATCTGTTCCCCGTCGGCTGGATTGACGGTGAGTTGAGGGCTATCGTCAGTTATACTCAATTGGAGCAAAAGTGGAGAGTTGAACGTGGCGACAACCACCCTCGAGATAACCCCGCGTGGGAGTGTGCTCCCCGACGCCGAACGGGCCGCGCTGCAGCCAATCCTCGATGAGATCGAGCGGCTGAAGAAGGCACGCAACGCCGTCGTGGCGGCGCACAACTACATGACGCCCGACATATTCGGTCTGGCGGCCGACCTGACCGGTGATTCCTTGAAGCTGGCTGCGATGGCCAAAGAGACCGAGGCAGATGTCATCGTGCTCGCAGGTGTCGACTTCATGGCCGAGACCGCCAAGCTGGTCAATCCGTCAAAGACCGTGCTGCTGCCCGACAAGCGAGCCGGCTGCTCCCTCGCCGATGGCATCACTGGCGCAGACGTGCGAGCGCTCAAGGCGCAGTATCCGGGCGTGCCGGTGGTGACGTACGTGAACACCTCCGCCGATGTGAAGGCCGAGACCGATATCTGCTGCACGAGCGGCAACGCCGTTGCCGTGGTCGAATCGCTCGGCGTAGACCGGGTGATCTTTCTCCCGGACCAATACCTCGGCAAGTACGTTGCGACACAGACCGACGTCGAGTTGATTCTTTGGGACGGTGCTTGCATGGTCCACGAACGCTTCACCGGAGAGGAGATCCGCCAACACCGCAACGATCTGGGCGGCGTCTCGGTTATCGCTCACCCCGAATGCCCGCCGGATGTCCTTGCCGAGGCCGACTACGTCGGATCGACGAACGGCATCATCAACTGGGTCACGGACCATCGGCCCGATCGGGTGATGATGATCACCGAGTGCTCCATGGCTGACAACGTGGCTTTGGAGACCCCCGACGTCGAGTTCGTTCGCCCGTGCAATCTGTGCCCGCACATGAAGCGGATCACCCTCGACGGCATCCGGCACTCGCTGGAGACCATGACGCATCGGATCGAGATCCCCGAGGAGATCGCCGGGCGAGCGCGTCTGGCCGTCGAGCGCATGCTCGAGGTGGGACGGCACGAGAAGTGACCGTCGAGCGGGTCGAGCTCTCGGCCCCGGTGGTCGTTGGATCCGGCGTCGCCGGTCTCTCGGTGGCGTTGGGTCTCCCGGAATCCACCGTTCTGACGGTTGGCTCGCTCGGTTCGACCGGCTGGGCGCAGGGAGGGATCGCCGCCGCCGTCGGTCACGACGACACGGCGGAGCTCCACGCCAACGACACGATGACTGTCAGCGGCGGGATCGCCGTGCAGCGTGCCGTCGACGTGCTCACTGCCGGCGGCTCCGAGGCGATCGACCGTCTCATCGAGCTCGGTGCTCAGTTCGACCTCGACGATCGCGGCGAGCTCAAGCTCGGACGTGAGGCCGGGCACCAGCGACGCCGGATCGTGCATGCAGACGGAGATTCCACCGGAGCCGAGGTTCAGCGGACGCTCTCCGCAGCTGCCGATGCGCACGAATCCGTCGACGTCCTCGAGGGGTGGCGCATGATCGACCTCCTGCGCGACGCCGAAGGTGTCACCGGCGTGCTTGCCGTCGATGCCGACGACCGTCTGGTCGCATTCGATGCGCCTGCCGTCGTCCTGGCGACCGGCGGGATCGGCCAGATCTATCAGCACACGACGAACCCCGAGGTGGTGACGGGCGATGGCCTTGCGGCAGCATCGCGAGTCGGGGCGCGCCTCGCCGATCTCGAGTTCGTGCAGTTCCATCCGACCGGGTTGATGACGGGCCGAGATCCAATGCCGCTGCTGACCGAGGCGCTACGGGGGGAGGGGGCGACCCTGGTCGACGATCAGGGTCGCCGGTTCATGGTTCAACATCATCCGGACGCCGAGCTCGCCCCGAGGGATGTCGTTGCCAGAGCGATCTTCTGGCAGCACGACAAACAAGCCGGGGCGTATCTCGATGCTCGTGACATCGAGGATTTCCCGTCACGGTTTCCGACGGTCTTTGCCTATGCGCAGGATGGCGGGCTCGACCCGCGGGTCGATCTGCTGCCGGTGTCGCCGGCCGCCCACTACTTCATGGGTGGCATCGATGCCGGTTCGTCGGGTCGCTCCTCGGTGTCCGGCCTATGGGCGGTCGGAGAGGCCGCGTCGACCGGCGTGCACGGTGCCAACCGACTTGCGTCCAACTCGTTGCTGGAAGGACTGGTGTTCGGCGCGCTCGTGGCCAACGATGTCCACCATGCCCAGGGATTGGGCGGCCGCATCGGGTCGTGGACCGTCGGGATCGCCGAATGCACGCTCGATCCGCCGCCTGAGATCGCCGCCGTGCGGCAACTCATGTGGGAGCGGGTGGGTCTGGTCAGAACCGGGAGCGGCCTGTGGGACGCCCACAATCGCCTCCTCGAGCTCGAACCGACGCTGATCGAATCGGTTCC
>JAHEIN010000162.1:4405-6182 GCA_024639335.1 bacterium
GACACCCGCAAGACCACGCCCACTCTCCGCGCACTCGAGAAGTACGCCGTGCGAATGGGGGGCGGATCCAACCACCGGTTCGGGCTCTATGACGCCGTGATGATCAAGGACAACCACATCGCCGCCGCCGGCGGCATCGGCCGGGCAGTGGCGATGGTGCGCGCCCGGGTGGGGCACACGGTGAAGGTCGAGGTCGAGGTGGAGACGTTGGGCGAGCTGCGTGAGTTGTTGGTGGTGGGCGCAGACATCGTGTTGCTCGACAACATGAGTCTCGAAGAACTGCGCGAGGCCGTGGCGATGGTCGGGGAGGAAATGATCACCGAGGCGTCGGGCGGCATCACCGAAGAGACCATCAGGGCTGTCGCCGAGACCGGGGTCGATGTCATCAGCGTCGGGGCGTTGACACACAGCGCGCCGAACTTCGATGTGGCCCTCGACTTCGACCCCAGCTGACGGCGCCATTCCCGATCCTCGATGCCGAATACCGGACTCGATCGGCATCCTCCGATTCGGAAACCGAAGGGCTGTGAACGGCTTCGTCATCGCAGCGACCCCTCAGCAAGCTCAACTACGCTCGGAGCATGTCTGATTCACCAGTTCGCGTTGCAGTCACCGGAGCCGCCGGCCAGATCGGCTACAGCCTCCTCTTCCGAATCGCTTCGGGCCAGCTTCTCGGTCCCGACCAACCGGTCATCCTCCAGATGCTGGAGATCACGCCTGCGCTGGGGGCGCTCGACGGCGTCGCCATGGAACTGGACGACTGCGCGTTCCCGCTCCTGGCCGGGGTAGTGAAGACCGATGACGCAGACGTCGCCTTCGGAGACGCCGACGTGGCGCTCCTCGTCGGGGCGATGCCGCGCAAGGCGGGGATGGAGCGTGCCGACCTGCTCGAGGCGAACGGGGCGATCTTCACCCGCCAGGGAGCTGCCATCAGTGACTCGGCCAGTCGGGACATCAAGGTGCTCGTGGTCGGGAACCCGGCGAACACCAACGCCTTGATCGCCATGAACAACGCACCCGACATCGACCCGAAGCAGTTCACGGCCATGACCCGCCTCGACCACAACCGCGCCAAGAGCCAGCTGGGCGCCAAGGTCGATCGGCCGGTGACCGCCATCAGGAAGATGACCATTTGGGGCAATCATTCGTCCACCCAGTATCCCGATCTCATGCATTGCGAGGTCGACGGCACCCAGGCCTACTCGATGGTCGATCACGATTGGGTCGAGGACGACTTCATTCCCACGGTTGCCAAGCGGGGGGCGGCCATCATCCAGGCGCGAGGTGCGTCCTCGGCGGCGAGTGCGGCGAATGCCGCAATCGATCACATGCGTGATTGGGCTCTCGGAACGACGGATGGCGACTGGGTGTCGATGGCAGTTCCGAGTGACGGCAGCTATGGCGTGCCGGAGGGCCTCATCTCATCGTTCCCGTGCGTGGCCGACGGCGGTGCGTATTCGATCGTCCAGGGCCTCGACATCGACGACTTCTCTCGGGGCAGGATCGACGCGTCGGCTGCCGAACTCGCAGAAGAACGTGAGGCCGTGTCGGGTCTCGGACTCATCTGATTCGAAGCTCCGTATGTTGGAAAGGGTTGACGTGGCGGGCGATTCCCGCCAAACTCACACACGTGTAATTCTTCTCCAGAAAGGGAGCCGCACATGAACAAGTCCGAATTGATCGACCTCATCGCCGATCACACCGATGCGAGCAAGGCCGAGGCGCAGCGTCACCTCGACGCGGCAATCGAGGCCATCTCCAGCGCACTCAAGAACGG
>JAHEIN010000163.1 GCA_024639335.1 bacterium
TGAGCCGGTCGCAGACCAGCGTGCGCCACTCGTGCGGATTGTTGAACAGCTCGCCCATCGCCAACGGCGTTGCGCACTGGCTGCGAATCGTCTCGAACCACTCGATGTCCTCGGGAGCGAGCAGGTCTTCGAGAAAGAACAGCCGGTACTGCTCGAGGTCCTTGGCGAACTGCACGGCGTCGATGGGATGGAGCCGCTCGTGGACGTCATGGAGGAGTTCCACATCGTCACCCATCCGATTGCGGACGTGCTCGATCATGGTGAGCATCGCACGCCCGTACGTGCGTGGATCGAAGTAGTTCCCTGCGAGCGCGCCATCGGGCGTGTGCATGTCCGACGCGGCGCCACCGTATCCGCCCATCTGAACGCGGATGTGCCGATAGCCCGCCTCGTGGAGCTGTTCGGCGCGATCGGCAACCTGCTCCTTGCTGTTTCCGTTCGCATGGACATAGACGGCTGCCGCCTCGCGGCTCTTTCCACCGAGCAGCTGGAACACCGGCATTCCGGCTCGCTTGCCTTTGATGTCCCACAGCGCCTGATCGACGCCGGAGACGGCGTTGTTCAGGACCGGGCCGTTGCGCCAGTACCCGTGCACCATCGACATCTGCCAGATCTCCTCGATGCGATCGACGTCCCGTCCGATCAGGAACGGCTTGAGGTGCCGTTCGATCGCGGCCTCGACTGCGAACACCCGCTGAGTGAAGGTGGCGCACCCGACCCCGAAGAGCCCGGGTTCGGACGTGACGACCTTCACCACGAGAAGACGCGATCCGCCCGGCTGGGTCAGGATGGGCCGCACGTCTTCGATCGTGACGCGGGACGGCCCCATCAACCGAATGCCAAGTCGGGTGACCTAGCCCTTGACGGCGCCGGCAGTCAGACCGCCGATGATGTAGCGCTGCAGGAACATGAACAGGATCAAGATCGGGAGCATCAGCATGAGCACCGCTGCTGCGATCCCGGGCCAGTTGCTTCCGTACACACCCTCGAACACGATCAGACCACGGGTGATCGGGAAGTAGTCCTCGTTGGTCAGGTAGATCGTGGGAAGGATCAGTTCGTTCCAGATGCCGATGGCGTGAAGCACGGTGACAGTTGCGACCGCAGGCCGGATCAGTGGGAAGATGATCCTGGTCACGAAGGTGATGTAACTGGCACCGTCGACCGCAGCCGACTCATCCAGTTCCTTCGGAATGGATTTGATGTAGTTCACCAGGATGATCATGCCGATCGGGTTGATGAGGAACAGCAGGATGAAGCCGATTCGAGTGTTGTACAGACCCAGGTTGAGGATCAGCTGGAACTGGGGAATCAACGCCGGCGGCAGGAACAGCGCCACCACGTACATCGTGAGGATCGCGCCACTGCCCCGGAAGTAGCCGCGCGCGATCGGGAACGCCACGAACAGCGATGTGAGCACGAAGATGATCGTGGCGCTCGCGGTGTAGATCGCCGAGTTCGTCATGTATTGCGGGAAGTTGGCGAGCTCCCAGGCCTCGGTGAAGTTGGCCAGGCTCGGTTCCGTTGCCACGCCCGCAGGGTCCCTCAGATAGTCGGTGAATGACTTGAGCGACGTGTTGATCAGCATGTACAGCGGCCAGATGTAGAACACCGCGAAGATCGACAGAACGATGTACGAGAGGATCTTCAGCTGCCTCGAGCGGACGGTGACGCTCTTCGGCTCGGCAAGCGCGCGGGGAGCTTCAGGGTTGAGGTCCTCGGACATGCGGGTGGTTTGAGTCATCCCATGTACCTCTCTTCTCTCCAGTTCACGTACTTGTTGGCCACGAACCCGATCACCAGGACCAGCAAGAACAGCACGATGGATGCGGCGGCTGCGAAGCCCTGGCGGAACGATGGAGAGTCACCCTGGCCGAACCCTTCGGCAAACACCAGGTATCCGAGCACCTGAGTGCCGGGCTTGTAACCGAGGAGCACGAGGAACAACTGCCACGCCTGCAGGGATCCGACGATGTTCAAGAGGAAATTGGTGTTGATGGCCGGCGTGAGCTGCGGCCAGGTGATACTTCGGAACAGCTCCCATCCCCCGGCGCCATCTATTCGCGCCGCCTCGTACAGGTCGGTGTTGATCGTCTGCATCCCGGCCAGGAAGATGACCATGGTGACACCGACGTTGGCCCAGATCTGTACAACGATCACCCAGTTGAACGCCGGGCCGGGAAGGCCGCCGAGGAACTCGGATTGCAGGCCGAACGTCTCGAAGATGGAGGCCATCGGCCCGCCTCGGGGCTGGAGGAAGAGTTTCCACATGAGACCTTGGATCACCACGCCCAGGATCACGGGGATGAAGAAGAGCGTGCGGAAGAAGGTGCGGCCCCGGAGCTTCTGGTTGAGTAGCAACGCCAGGATCAAACCGAGCGTGAACTGGATGAACGTGACGAGAACGGAGAACCGAAGGGTACGCAACGTGGCGTCGATGTTGTCCCTCGACACCGCTCCTTGGAAGAGGAACTCGTCGTAGTTGTCGAGACCGATCCAGTTGACGGGCGCTCCGCGGAGTCCGCTGGCGTCTGTGAACGAGTAGACGGTTGTTGCGAGTGAGGGGCCCAGGGCGATCATGATGTAGAGGAACACTCCGGGAACGAGCAGCATGACCGGCGCATAGCGCGTCCACTTGCTCGAACTGCCGAACAGGTAGTTCTTGTTCATGATCGCCATTGCCGCCTCACCCTCCGTTCCGGTCGATTTGTCGAGAGCGGATCCTCGTCGCTGGGACGAGGATCCGCTCCCGAATCACGGGTTTTTTCCTACCCGTAGAGGATTCTTCGCTCAGCCGCTGAGACCGGCTTCGAGGTCGGCCTGTGCCGCATCAGCGAGCGACTGTGCGTCTTCGAACTCGTTGAAGGGTGCGAACCACGCCGCCCCCTGCCACGCGTTGGCCCACTGGCCGGCACCGGTCGGGGCGACCCAGATCTGCTCGAAGGCGTTCCGGTAGTTGTCCAGCAGCGGTGAGACCGCCTCGCCGATCGTGCTGTCAAGCGTCGCAGCCGGCTGCGTCGGAATGAAGCCCGTCGCGTCGACGAAGGCCTGATAGTTGTCAGCATCCGACAGGGCCGCCAGGTACGCCTTGGCCACGTCGGGTTGCGGCGTGTCCTCGGCGATCAGGAAGCTCAGGTCGTACTTGCCGAACAGGTACTGGTTGTCGGCGGAATCGTCGCTACCCGGGAACGGGATGTACGTCCAGTCGAACTCGGGCTCGAACCCGTCGAGGTTGGCACCCTGCCACGATCCGGTGGGCAGGAAGGCGACGTCGCCGGCTGCGTAACGGGCGGTCGCCTCGTCGTGGCCAAGACCAGTCACGCCCGGTTCGAGCATCTCGGTGGCATAGACCCGGAACTTCTCGATGAGCGCAAGGGCTTCACCTTCGTTCCACTTGATCTCACCGGTCCACAGACCCTCTGAGAGCGCTTCCTGATCGGGGAACTCTGCACCGAGCAAACCGAAGGAGCCCACGAAGATCGGCCAGGTGTCGCCACCACCCTGGGTCATGCAGGCAAAGCCTTCGCCCTCGAGGGTCTCACATGCGGCGACCAGCTCATTCCAAGTGGCCGGGATGTCGAGCCCAACATCGGCGAGAAGCGTCTGGTTGACGAACATGCCGCCCAGGGCGTTCCGACCCATGTTGATGCCATAAACCTTGCCGTCGAACGAAACGGCGTCGCGGACGGTCGCCTCGTCGAAGTTCTGGATGAACGGCTCATCGGTGAGATCCATGATGAGGTTCGCCTCGATCAGCTGTTGCCAAGCGGGCTTGTCGACGCCGGTCATGTAGGGCTGGATGGCGTTGGAGAAACCGGCGCACGGTGCCACGCAGTAGTCGATCACGTCGACGTCGTTCGCCGAAAGTCGGGTCTGGATGGACGTTGCCATGTCACCGGGGGCCACGATGGACATGTCCACCGTCACGCCGGGGTTCGCTGCCTCGAAATCGGCGTTGAACGCTTCCATGTACTCGGTGAAGGCCGGGTTCTGGTGGATCAGCACCCGCAGAGTGACATCGTCACCACCCGATCCGCCAGTGTCGGTATCGCCTCCGCCGGATGTGGTCGCCGGGCTGTCTCCGCCCGCCGTTGTCTCGGTGGCTCCGTCATCGCCGCCTCCGCACGCTGCAACTACGAGTGCGAAGACAACGAGAAGCGTCATCCACAAGCTTCTCTTGCTTGTCACGATTGTTCCTCCTCCGTAGACGACGTGAGGATATCTCACGGTCGCCGTCGTTTCTCTCTACTCGCCGGGGGGTGTTGCTCCCGGTGAGAGCGCTCCCAGATTTGGTGAGAGCGCTCCCAACACTACATGCCGATCGGACACGGAGTCAAGGGGTTGACTGCTCATTTCTGCAGTTGTACGCTCCGAGAGCGCTCCCATACGGCGGACGGATAGAAGCACGGCAGGATCATGGCGGAGAACCTCACTCTGGAGGACATCGGGCGACTCGCGGGCGTCTCACGCTCCACCGTGTCGCGCGTCGTCAACGACAAGTCGAATGTGAACCCCGAGGTGCGGGAGCGCGTCCTTGCCGTGATCGAGCGAACCGGCTATTCCCCCAACGTCCTCGCCCGCTCACTGGTCTCCGGCCGCACCGGCGTCATCGGCCTCGTCATCCCGAGTCGGGTCCACGCACTGTTCGAGGACCCCTACTTCTCCCGCCTCATCCAGGGCATCAGCTCGGCGAGCAACCGAGCCGGCAACACGCTGTCGCTGTTCATCTTCCAGAACGAAGAAGAGGAGGCCGCCCTCTATCCCCGCGTCGTGACCTCCGGCGTCCTCGACGGGCTGATCCTCACGGCCACCCGCATGGCCGATCCTCTGCTCGCTCGGATGGCGGTCGGCGAGATCCCCCTGGTGATCGTCGGGCGCCCCGACGTCGAAGGTGTGAGCTACGTCGACGCCGACAACCGGGGAGGAGCTGCGCTGGCAGCCACCCATCTGGCCGACTGTGGCTATCACCGGATCGGCCTCGTCGGCGCACCCGTCTCCACCACGGCGGGGATCGATCGTCTGAACGGATTCGTCGAAGGCCTGGCGCTGCGAGGGCTGACCTTGGACCCCGACTTGCGCGCGGACGGCGACTTCTCGGAGCGGAGTGGGTATGTGGCCATGCAGCGCATTCTCGCCCACCAGCCGGATGCGGTGTTCGTCGCATCCGACACGATGGCGATCGGGGCGCTGCGAGCGGTCCGAGAAGCAGGGGTCGATGTCCCCGACGACATGGCGCTGGTGAGTTTCGACGGATTGCCGTCGTCGGAACGGTCCGTGCCGCCTCTGACCACGGTGAAGCAGCCGGTGACCGACGCGGGCGCGCGGGCGGTCGAGATGCTCAATGAGCTCATCGCCGGGGAGGCGAAAGACCCATATATCGAGATCATGCCGGTCGAGCTCATCGTGCGCCAATCGTGCGGTTCGGCGCGCCAGCTGGCCGCGGGTCCCCAATGACGGCCTGTCGACGCGCCACGTTCCCGCACTGCCGGTCGATGTCGGCAGCGAAGTAGTCGGAATAGACCCCTCGATCGCGCGACGATCCACGGTCGAGAGATGAGGAGAGGAACTGCGTGAGTCGAATCGAAGCGATCCTCGCCGAGATGACGCTCGCCGAGAAGATCGGCCAGATGACGCAGGTCTCCAATGAGGCCATCACGCCTCACGAGGTCACGGAACTCCACATCGGGTCCGTGCTGAGTGGCGGCAACGGCAACCCCACCCCGAACACTCCACAGGTGTGGGTCGACATGGTCTCGGCATTCGCCAGGGCAGCGCTGGAGACGCGCCTGGGGGTTCCACTCATCTACGGGATCGACGCCGTGCACGGGCACGGGAACGTGCACGGCGCCACGGTCTTCCCGCACAACATCGGGCTCGGCGCCGCAGGTGATCCTGAGCTCGTGCAGAAAATCGGCATGGCAACGAGGACCGAGATGCTGGCCACCGGCATCCATTGGGCATTCGCCCCGACCCTTGCGGTTCCACACGACATCCGTTGGGGGCGAACCTACGAAGGATTCGGACGCGATCCAGATCTCGTTGCGCAAATCGGGGCTGCGGCAATCCGCGGCCTTCAGGGGAACGCCCCGGATCGACTCGAGGTGCTCGCCTGCGCCAAGCACTTCGTCGGCGACGGAGCAACGACGTGGGGAACGGCGCCACGGTT
>JAHEIN010000036.1 GCA_024639335.1 bacterium
CCCGGACGCACTCGGCGAACGCCTGAAGCTGGTTGACGATGACTGCCTGGAGCTCGGGGTCTCGACGAAGGTCGAGCGCTCCGGCGCGAGTCAGGATCGGCGCGCACTCGGTCAGCGCGAGTCGAAACTCTGGCGACGTCGTATCGACCCCGGCACGCAGATCGTCCAGCATCGGTCGACCTTGGGCGTCGAGCCGGAGGTCGGGTGTTTCGATTCCCTGATCTCGCATGCAGGAGGCGAAAGAAAGGGTCACCTGCTCGAGACCGAGCCGCCCCAGGGTGGTGGTTGTCGAGGCAGCCGACCCGACGTTGCCGTCATCGTCGGTGGTGGAGCCGGTGCCTCCCTGCACGCAGGCGGACACCACCATGACGAGCACCAGACCGGGAAGCAGGCGAGGCATTCGAGCAGCGTAGGGCACAGGTCGAACGCCCTGAGCGTCTCGGGAAGGGCGGACAGCACGACGGGGCGACCTGTGGCCGCCCCGCCTTACTGCCCCGGATGCCTCTCAATCAGCGGCTGTACCGAGCCTCACCGAAGCCCGCTGGCGCTAGGAGGTCCGACTTCGTCGGCCCACCAGCGAACATCGACTCTCGAACACCCGTTCCGAACAGTCCCGGGTTGGCGCCTGAGACGGTCTGGTCGGAGATGTCGAGCTCTACTGCTCCGCACTGCCTGCACGTTGACCTTGCGATTCCCACACCCACCGCAATCGGTGCGGACAAATCGTGGCGGCCAGCCCTGCATTCTGTTGTCGCCCGTGGCATCTCGATAGCCCCTGCTATATCCCTCGGCTAAATCTACAACCACTCTCCGTGAACTTGAGCACCAATCCAAGCACGCGCAATCGGACTAGTCACTCGGACGAGTGCGCAAACCCGATGAGTCGCTCGGGCGCTTCCAGGCTGGCTGCCTCCCCGCCGAGAGCGCCAAATCGAAGCGCAGATCGCAGCTCACAGGTCGCAGATCGCAGATCGCTACTCGTACCCGTCGGTCATCAATTGGGCGACGTCGCGCACACGGACCTCTTCCCCGCGACCGAGTTCCTTGACACCGTCGTCGATCATGACGTAGCAGTAGGGGCACGACACTGCGATCTCGGTGGCTCCAGTCGCGAGCGCCTCCTCGGCTCGTTCGATGTTCACCTTCTTGCCGGTGTGCTCTTCCATCCAGAAGCGAGAGCCGCCGGCCCCACAGCACAGGCCCCGCGTCCCATGCCGGGGCATCTCCACCATCTCGACGTCACCGGAGGCCGCCACGACCTCACGGGGGGCGACGTAGATGTCGTTGTGGCGTCCGAGGTAGCAAGGATCGTGATAGGTGACCTTCTTTCCGGCGCCGGCACCGTTCGAGGCGCCTTCGAGTCGGTTCTGACGCACGAGCTCGGCCAGGACTTCGGTGTGATGCACGACTTCGTATTCCCCACCCATCTGCGGGTACTCGTTGGCGAGCGTGTTGAAGCAATGCGGGCACTGGGTGATGACTTTCTTCACACCCAGATCATCGAACGTCTCGATGTTCTGCAGAGCCAGCTGCTGCCAGATGAACTCGTTCCCCGACCGCCTCGCCGGATCCCCATTGCACATCTCGCGGGGACCGAGAATCGCAAAGTCGATGCCGGCTTCGTTGAGGAGCTTGGCAAGCGAGAGGGTGACGTGCTGGTTGCGGTCGTCGAAGCTACCGGCACATCCGACGTACCACAGGTATTCGGCGGAGTCCACACCGTCCTCGCCGAGGATCTTCACGTCGAAGTCCAGCTTCGAGGTCCAGTCGGCCCGGTTGTGCTGTCCCATTCCCCACGGGTTGCCCTGGTTCTCCATCGCCATGTAGGCCTTGCCGAGTTCGGGCGGGAAGTTGGACTCCATCAGGGACAGGTAGCGGCGCATGTCGAGGATCTTGTCGAGGATCTCGATGTTGACCGGGCAGATCTCGTCGCAGGCGCGGCAGGACGTGCAGGACCAGACCTCTTCTGGCTGAACACGTTGAAAGACCGATTCGCCGTCGATGACGATCCCCGGCTCCATTCCCACCGGCGGTGACACGACGGGATCGCCGCTCTTCGTCATCACTTGACCGGTCTTGAGGACCATCTCCCTGGGATCCAACGGCTTTCCTGTGATGTTCGCCGGGCACACCGATGTGCAGCGCCCACAAACGGTGCAGGCGTCGGTGTCGAAGAGCTGTTTCCAGGTGAACTCGGAGATCGCCGACGCGCCGATGACGTCGATGTCTTCTGCTTCCACCAGGTTGGGCATCTGCTTCATGGCGCCCTTCGGCCGATCTTTGGGCGATAGGAACATGTTGGCCGGGGACGTCACCATGTGGCGCAGCTTGGTGGTCGGGAGAACGACGAGGAACGCTGCGAACGACAGCGCGTGACCGACCCAGAGCGCCTGGTGCCAGCCGGCAGCGGTGGCCTCGGGAACCAGTGATGACAGCGGGTATCCGATGAACGACCACATCTCGAATTCAGGCTGGCCCATCACTCTGATCCGGGCAGCCTCGGTGGCGAGGCCGGTGACGCCGATGATCGCCAGGGTGGCGAGTATCCAGGCGTCCTCGGAGCGGGTCTTCGACTTGAGCCGCCACGGCCGCTGCAGATAGCGACGGGCGAACGCCCACCCGAGCCCGCCGAGATAGACCACCGACGCGGCGTCGAGCACCGCCGAGTAGCCCTTGTAGAAGTCTCCTTGGAGGAACTTGAGGTTCGACGGGAGCAGGTTGTCGATCTCGAGTGTCACCGTGCCGATGAACAGCACGATGAATCCGAAATACACCATCGAGTGCATCAGCCCTGCTTGACGGTCCCGCATCAGCGTCTTCATCGAGACACCCCGCTCGAACGCCTTGTACCGCTCGATCCAGTTGCCGGTCCGGCGCTCGGCCTGCCCGCGCGACCAGTTCCTGGCCCGCAGCGAGAACAGGTAGAACATGATGCCGACCGTGATCCCGGTGCCGATGTAGAACGACGCCTTGACGAACCCCGGAATGTTCCCGAACACCTCTCGCCCGACATCCGGCACGAACTTGGCGCTGATCGATCCGAGCGGCCACGCTGCGATGATCGCAAGGGCCGAGATCACACCAAGAGCAAGCAGGATCTGGCTGGGACTCGGCCGGCGGGATCCACCCGGAACGGGCTCGGAGTTCTCGTCTGTCTCGGGGCGCTCGGCGGTCGCAGTCATGAGGCGGAAGTCTACGCTGGGAACACCGGATTCCCCAAGAATTTGAACGTAGACTCAAACCTCCGGTTGCCGTGGCGATTTGGCACAATTTCGCAGGTGTTCGACCAGCTGCTGGCACATCCCGAGGTCTCTGAGCGTGTCCGGCTGAAGTCGCCTGTGGGCCTGATGGCACTCCACGGCGGCATCGAAAAAGAGACCGACGCGATCGCCTCTGCGATCGCTGCCCGTACCGGCGCTTCGCTCTACCTCGTGCACCAGAGCGAGCGGCTGCGATGGCATGTTCCGTCGATCCAGTACGACCCGGGTGCGAGCGAGCTGCTCACACAGTTCCTCGATCACATCGACGTCGCCGTCTCACTTCACGGGTTTGGACGCAAACACCTCATGCGAACGGTCCTCGTCGGCGGAGGCTCGAAGGAGTTGGCATCGGAGATGTCCGACCGTCTGAGGCAATCCACCGAGCTCACCATCTTGACCGGAGAGCAGATTCCGGCAGGGCTGAAGGGACGACACCCGGCGAACCCCGTCAATCTCCCGAGAGGCGGCGGAGTTCAACTGGAGATGTCACACGGCTGTCGACACACCCCGCACGTGGAACCGCTCATCGACGCCGTGGCGGGTTTCGTGCGATCACGACAGGGCTGAAGCGCTCACTCCAGACCGAGGGTCGCCTTCAGCCGACCGACGTGCCCCGTGGCCCGAACGTTCCTCAGCTCCCGAAGGATGGTCCCGTCGGAGTCGATCACGAAGGTGGAACGGATGAGGCCCTCGTACTCGCGTCCGTAGTTCTTCTTGACACCCCAGGCTCCAAAGGCCTCGGCTACCACGTGATTCGGGTCCGACAGCAGCGGGAAAGGCAGATCGTGTTTCTCTCTGAACGACTGGTTGCGCTCAGGGCTGTCGGGGCTGATTCCGACGATCCGATACCCGGCCTCGACGAACGCCGAGTAGTCGTCGCGGAAGTCGCACGCCTCAGCTGTACATCCGGGCGTCATGGCCGCCGGGTAGAAGAAGATCACGAGCTTGGCCCCCAGCAGATCCTTCAGTGAGATCGACACTCCTGTCGAATCGGTGAGCGTGAACCCGGGCGCCTGTTGCATCATCTGCGTCCCATCAGCGCCCGGACGAAGAATGTCAGATTGGCGGGCCGCTCCGCGAGTCGACGCGTCAGGTAGGCGTACCACTCTGAACCAAACGGCACGTAGATCCGGACAGGATTGCCTGCATCGACCAGTTCGCTCTGAAGGCCGGGACGGACGCCGTACAGCATCTGCATCTCCCACGGGCCGCTCCGACGGTCGGCCAGTTTGAGCGTGAGGTCGATCAGCCTGGTGTCGTGGGTCGCGATGGCAGGTGTCACCCCGTCCGCCAGCATCAGCAGCTCGAGCAATCGGGCGAAGGCAGCGTCGACATCATCGTCGGTCTGGAATGCGATGCTCGCCGGTTCCAGATAGGCGCCCTTGCACAAGCGGATGTGCCCTCCCAGCGGAATCAGGCGCTCGAGGTCCTCCGGGGTGCGGTGAAGGTACGCCTGGACGCACAGACCGAGATTCCCGTGGACTCGTTGCGCTGCTTCGTACAGATCGACGGTGGCGTCGGTGAATTCAGAGGCCTCCATGTCGACACTCACCGTCGAGCCGATCTCGCCGGCCCGTGCGGCCAACCGATCCAGACTCTCGGCGGCGAGCCCCCGATCGAACGACAGTCCGAGCTGAGTGAGCTTGATCGAGATGTTCCCGGCGATGCCATCCGAGCCGATGCGGTCGATCGAATCGACGTATCGATCCGCTGCAGACAGAGCCGAGGCACGGTCGTGCACTTCTTCGCCCAGCAGGTCGAGCGAGACGGCGAGACCGCGCCGGTTCAAATCGGCCGCCACGCCGGCCGCCGCATCGAGATCGTCGCCGGCCACGAACCGTTCGGCCACCGCTCGGCCAGGAGTGGTTTCGGTGACGGTCTTGGTGACCAGCCGATGCTGGGTCGCTGCCACAACGACCTTCGAGAACGCACTCATGGTGTCAACCTACATCCTGCGGTTGCTGCAATCACTCGCCGGCGCCGAGCTCTCTCGCTCGCTTCGCAGCTGCGCGGACGGCGTCTTCGACGAGGGCGCGAAAACCGCGCTCCTCCAGCACGTGTACCGCCGCAGCCGTCGTCCCGCCAGGCGAGGTGACCTGGCTGCGCAGTCGGGGTGCCCCGACACCGGTCTCGGTGAGGAGGTGGCCTGCGCCCCGAATCGTCTGGTGGACGAACGTCTCGGCAACCCGCCGCGACATCCCCTCTCGGATGGCGGCCTCGATCAAAGCCTCGGCGAGCAGGAACACATACGCCGGTCCCGTCCCGGACACGGCGGTAACGGCGTCGAGCACCGACTCGTCCAGAACTTCGACGGCGCCGACCGCCTCCAGCACTGAAATCGCCTGTTCGAGTTGAGCGTCGGTCGTGTGGTGTCCGACCGCCGCCCCAGCCACACCCTCCCCGACGATCGCCGGGGTGTTGGGCATGGATCGGACCACGGCCTGGTCGACCAGGATCGATTCGATGGAGTCGAGAGTGACACCGGCGGCGACCGACACGACGACCGAGTCACGATCCAGGTGGGCGGCGATCCCGTGGAGAACATCGGGCACGTTCTTCGGTTTCACGGCGATCACGACCACTGCAGAACCGGGGATCACCACCCCTGGTTCGACATCGGCCCGGATACCGAGGCTCTCGGCCAGGCGGGCCGCCTGATCGGGGCTGCGGACCAGGGCGTCGACGCCGTCGGTCTCCCATCCGCTCGCCAGCAGCCCGCGTACGATCGCTTCCCCCATCGCACCGACTCCCACCACGGTCACGTTCAAAGACATGGGAGAGAGCGTAGACACCGCACCATCACTGGAAGGACTGGTTACGGCCAGGGATCAGGTGAACCGGGCGCGCATCAACTCGATGATGGTTGCGACCGCGCCGACGCGCATTCCGCCCGGGATGATGATGTCCGCGTGCCGCTTCGACGGTTCGACGAACTGGAGATGCATCGGGCGGACCGTGGCGAGATACTGACGGAGCACCGAGTCCGGAGTTCTGCCCCGCTCGTTGATGTCGCGTTCCAGGCGACGAGCGAGCCGAAGGTCGGCGTCTGTGTCGACGAAGACCTTGAGGTCCATGTGATCGCGCAGCTCCGGCTCGGCGAGCACCAGGATCCCTTCGATGACCACTACCGGAGCAGGCGCGATGGTGATCGTCTCATTCGATCTCAGGTGGTTCGTGAAGTCGTAGGTCGGCTTGTCGATCGGCTGTCCGTCGCGCAACATGTCGAGGTGTTTGGCGAGAAGACCCGTCTCGAGAGAGTCTGGATGGTCGTAGTTGAGCACGGCACGCTCCTCGAGCGTCAGCTCGGGCAGGTGCCGGTAGTAGTCGTCGTGCCGGATGAACGTCACACCGTCGATGGCGTCTGCCAGGGCTTCGGCGATCGTCGTCTTTCCCGAGCCGGAGCCACCGCCGATGCCGATCACGAGCGGCGACGACTTCGCCCATCCGGACGGATCGAAGTGCGGAGGCGGGGGCAGAGCCATCGTCTTCAGGCTACGTCCCCCCGCTCGATGACTCCATGCAAGGCGTCAGTCTTCTTGGTCCGCTGCCGTAGCTTGGCGAAACCGGGAGCCGAGGTCGCCGAGCCGACCGCCGGCAAGCGGAGTCTCCGGTTGGGACACCAACGACTTGACGGTGCGCCGGATCGAGCCCTCGTCGGAGCTGGGCAGCGCCGAACCCGCTGTGTCCCAATCGGCGTCGGCAGGGTCGCCGGCGGCCTCGGAGAGCAGCCTGGACTCATCATCGGACTTGCCAGGTGTGCTCGCGCCGGCAGCAGCGCGAATGGCAGCCGAAAGCGAAGACACGCCGGGCGTGAGCCCGGGCGCCACCGGCTCGGGCTCTGAGGGGACGGGCTCATCATCGGGGACCACGATGGAGTCCTCATCATCGGGGACCACGATGGAGTCGTCGGGGGCGTCGGAGACGATCGGACGAACCTCCTCGGTGTGATGCAAGGCGATCTCCTGCTCGTGCGGGATGGGCTCCTGCTCGTGCGGGATGGGCTGCTGCTCGGGCGGGATGGGCTCCTGCTCGTGTGGAACGGACATCTCGTGGTGCTCGAAGGGCACTTCGTCGTCTGCGACGAAGGCAACCGCCGCACCGTCGACGGGATCGGGGGCCATCCACGATCCGGCGAACGCCTCAGCTTCTTCAGGCTCGGGGGGCAACCACGACCCTGCGTAAGCCTCGCGGAGCTGGGAGTCGGCCTCTTCCTCAGAGACGTATTCGAAGCGGGCGAGACCGTCAGAAGCGGGCGACATCGGCTCGGGCGACATCGGCTCGGGCGACATCGGCTCGGGCGCCGTCGGTTCCACCTCGTCGAGAACCGCCTCCAGGATGCCCAGGTCCCGGAACTGTTCCACCGTCGCAACCGCAGCGGCCCGACCCAGCCGGGATTCGAGCTCGGGAAAGGTGAACGCCGGGATCGAAACCGAGATGGCGTTCCACACCTGCTCGGAGAGGATGATCGGCTCGGTGATCGTCGGAGCGAGCCTGAGACCGCGGGCCGAGAGGAGACCGGTCGCGTCCAGTTGCCGCTCGGCGTCGAGGTGCTCGCCGACCATTTCTAGGGCTTCCGCCACGGCGAGGGGCTCGATCATTCGAGGAGGGACCTCGTTCTTGATTTCGAAGGTGCCTCCGTCGAGCAGTTCGAGCACGTACACGGCCTCGACCACCTCGTCCCGGGGATCACCGTCCGGGCCACCTCCCAGGCTCACGATTGCATTGACGATTGCACCCTCTTCGAAATAGACGACCCCGGAACGATCCGATCCGTCGACGTGTAGGGAGGCGGTCTTCTTGGTGACATGGAGCATCTGCAGGAGGTCACCCACGCTCCAGTCGGAAAGGTTGCCTGAAAGCATCATGCTCGGTTCTCCTCGGGTACCACTGTTGAGGCTTCATCGGCCGGGTCACACGGCTGCTTTAGCCAACAATCCACCGACGTCAGACCCCTTTCGGGCGAGGCGGCGACGGGGAGGGGATTACCGTCCTCGACGAGCGAAGCAGGAGCACACCGATGACGGAACCCACCAAGATCCTTCTCGACGAATCCGAGATGCCCACACAGTGGTACAACATCATCCCCGATCTCCCGTCACCGCCACCTCCTCCACTGCACCCCGGCACCCACGAGCCGATCGGTCCCGACGACCTGGCGCCACTGTTTCCCATGGCTCTCATCGAACAGGAGGTCACCGGAGAGAGCCACGTCGACATCCCCGGCGAAGTGCTCGACGTCTACCGCCTGTGGAGGCCGTCCCCGCTCTATCGGGCGCATCGGCTCGAGAAGCTGTTGGATACGCCGGCGCGCATCTACTACAAGTACGAGGGCGTCTCCCCAGCTGGTTCGCACAAGCCGAACACCTCGGTTCCGCAGGCGTATTACAACAATGCTCAAGGCGTCAAGAAGCTGACGACCGAGACCGGTGCCGGACAGTGGGGCTCGGCGCTCGCATTTGCCACGGCGCAGTACGGGATGGAGTGTGAGGTGTGGCAGGTCCGCGCCTCGTACGACCAGAAACCGTACCGGAAGACGATGATGGAGGTCTGGGGTGCGAGTGTGCATCCCAGCCCATCGGACTTGACAGAGGCCGGCCGAGCGATGCTGGCGAGGGACCCCGACTCACCGGGAAGTCTCGGAATCGCCATCTCCGAGGCTGTCGAGGCGGCAGTCGGCGACCCCGACACCAAATACGCTCTCGGATCGGTGCTCAACCACGTGCTCCTGCATCAGACCATCATCGGCGAGGAGGCGCTTCTGCAGCTCGCCAAAGTCGGAGAGACCCCGGACCTCTTGGTCGGATGCACCGGCGGTGGGTCCAACTTCGGCGGCTTGTCGTTCCCGTTCCTACGGGAGAAGATGGCCGGACGGATGAACCCGACCATTCGGTGCGTCGAGCCGGCCGCATGCCCGTCACTCACCAAGGGTGAATACCGATACGACTTCGGCGACACGATGGGGATGACCCCGCTCGTCAAGATGCACACGCTGGGCCACGACTTCATCCCAGACCCGATCCACGCCGGTGGACTTCGTTACCACGGCATGTCACCGCTGGTATCCCACATCTACGAGGAGGGTCTGGTCGAGGCGGAGTCCATCCATCAGAACGAGTGCTTCGACGCGGCGATCGCGTTCGCAAAGACCGAGGGGATCGTGCCCGCTCCCGAGCCGACCCACGCCATCGCTGCTGCAATCCGCGAGGCGCACCGTGCGAAGGAGAGCGGCGAGGAGACGGTCATCCTGACGGCGCTGTGCGGCCACGGCCACTTTGATTTGAAGTCGTACGAGGCGTATCTCGCCGGCGAACTCGTCGACTACGACTATCCAGAGGAGAAGGTCCGCGCTGCGATGGAGAACGTGCCGGTGATCGCCTGACCCGTCTCACGTCTGACGTGGAACGGTTATTGCGCTTTGACGCAGAGGACCGGGACAGGGGCGTCGTGGAGGATGTCGAGAGCGTTCGAGCCGAGCAGCAGTTTCCCAGTGGCGGACCGCTGACGGACTCCTATCACGATCAAGTCCGCGTCGTGCACCCGGGCAGCCGTGACGATGTCCTCCGCCGGCTTGTTACCGCGCACGTACTCGTGCGTCGAGTATTCGACACCTGATTCGTCGAGCAATTGCTCGACACGCTCGATCGCTTCCGCGGAGGCGAGATACTCAGAGCCCTTCTCGTGGCTCCCCCCCTGCATCGAGTGCAAGATGACGATGGTGCTCGAACGCAGCTTCGCTTCGTCGATCGCCGACTGAACGGCTGCGTTCCCCTCCGGAGTGTCGATGAATCCGACGACGATGCTCACGTTGTGACTCCTTCTCGTACCTGCTCCACACTCTATGACCTCTGCGCTTCGGTGGCGGCCATCGTTAGTCACCTTCTTCTGCCCGAATGCCCGACCACCCAGGGCAGCCGATCCCGAACGGGTACCTTCGGGGGCGATGAACGACTCACCTTCATCCCCCGCTCCACTGTCCGGTGTCCGGGTCGTGGAGTTCGGGAACCTGATCGCCGCACCGTTCTGTGCCATGCTGCTGGCGGATCTCGGCGCTGAGGTCGTCAAAGCCGAGCCCCCAACCGGCGACCTGGGACGCGCTTTCGGTCCCTACATCAACGGTGAGTCGGCCTTCTTCCTGTCGGCCAATCGCGGCAAGCGATCCATCGTCATCGACCATCGAACCGAGGCCGGCCGAGCGAAGGCATTGGAACTGGCAGCATCTGCGGACGTGGTCGTGAACAACCTGCGCCATCGCGCCATGGACCGGCTCGGTCTCGGCGAGGAGTCGGTGCGGACAGTGAACCCAGACGTGATCTACGCAGTGGTGTCGGCGTTCGGCGCAGACGGCCCCTATGCGGAGCGAACCGGGATCGACGTGATCTTCCAGGCCGAGTCGGGGATGATGTCATTGACAGGCGATCCCGGTTCGGCTCCAGGCAAGACAGCCACCACGATCGGTGACTATGTCGCCGGCACCAACGCCGCACTCGGGATCTGCGCAGCACTGGTCGACCGAGCGACGAACGGGCATGGCCACAGGATCGACGTCTCTCTCCGTGACAGCCTGATCGCCGTGCAAGCCGGTTGGAACGCCATCGCCTTTGCAACGGACGCACAACCCGAGAAGACGGGCACGGCCTCTCCGTACCTGGCGCCGAACCGCATGTTCAAGACGTCCGACGGCCGGTTCGTGATCGCCATCGTGTCGGATCGCCACTTCGAGATCATGTGCGAGGCGCTGGACCGAGTCGACCTCATCGAGCCGTTCCTCGGCAACGACGTCCGGCTGGCGGAGCGGCAGCGGCTCGAGAGCATTCTCGAGCCGATCTTTGCCTCCGAGACGACATCCCACTGGCTCGAACTGTTCAACGATGCCGGCTTGCCGTGTGGAAGAGTGCTGACCCTTCCCGAGGTCTGGGACGACCCGCAGGTTCGACACAACGAGATGGTGTACACCTACGAACACCCTGCCGCAGGTCCGGTGCGCGGGCTCGGATCACCGATCAGGATCGATGGTCGGCAGGCGCGCTCGCAGACTCCACCACCTGAACTAGGCGGTTGATCCACGATCCGGTTTGGCGCCCCCCGACCGGTCGAGGATGCGTATCGTGCGCCTGTGTCGGCCACCATCAGAACCCGCGAGGCCATCGCCGCTCGCCTCGACCACATCAACGAGGGCGTCGTGTTCGAGCAGTCGCAAGTGGGCGCAGGGTGGGGAGACATCGCAGCGGAGCTTCAGGCCGCATTCGAGGCGAGCAGAGCGGCTGCGTCGGCCGGCCATCCAGTGGTCTACATCGTCTCTTCGGACGCGCTTCTCGGTCGTACGGGAGCCGGCAACGCCATGGTCGCCAATGGGCTGCTGTCGTCGGCGCGTACCCTCGCCGCCGAACTGAGGCGCGATGGAGTTCCCGTCAACGTGCTCGGCATCGGGGACGACACCCCCGCCGATGTCGTTGCCACCTGGGCGTCCCGCCTCCTCGAGGCGGGCGGACCGACCGGTGAACTCGTCCAACTCGGCGGCGCCCAGATCGGGAAGGCATTGCCATGAGCACCGGGATCGTGACCGGGGCCGCACGCGGGATCGGTGCGGAGACCGCCAAGCGCCTCGCCGAGGATCTCGACCATCTCGTGCTGGTGGACCTCGCTCCGGAACTGGCGGGCACGGCGGTCGAGATCACGGATGGCGATACGTGCGTCACTCCGGTCCAGGTCGACCTGACGACCGATGACGGGATAGAGGCCGTGATCGGTGCACTGGGAGGACGCTCCGTCGATGCCGTCGTCAACAACGCAGGCATCACCCGCGATGCCCGATTGGTGAACATGACGACCGAGGAATTCGCAGCGGTCCTCGACGTCAACCTCGGTGCACCCCACCGCCTGATCCAGGCCCTGATCGGCCGTTTCGGTGAGGGTGCCGGAATCGTCAACATCGCCTCCCGGGCCTACCTGGGGAACTTCGGACAGTTCAACTACTCGATGTCGAAGGGCGGACTCGTCGGCCTCACCCGATCGTTGGCAATCGAACTGGCGCCACGAGTACACGTGAACGCCGTTGCGCCCGGCCTGATCGCCACAGAGATGGCGATGGGCATGCCAGACGACATCCGAGACCGGATGGTGGAAGCGATTCCGATGAGGCGAATGGGCGATCCGAGAGAGGTCGCCGAACTCGTGGCCTTCCTGGCGTCGCCACGATCCGGATACATCACAGGCCACGTTCACGTGATCGGTGGAGGCAGGAGCTTGACATGACAGATCCCATCCGCAGGCCGAAGGTGCTGATCGCAGACAAGATCGCCGATGCCGGCGTCGATGTGTTACGCCAACACTTCGACGTCGACATCGACCTGGGACCGGAACCCGAGCACCTTGTTTCGATCATCGCCGGCTACGAAGGTCTCGTCGTCCGGAGCGCGACCAAGGTCACTTCCGACGTGATCGATCGCGCAGCCAACCTCAAGGTCATCGCAAGGGCCGGCGCCGGGCTCGACTCGATCGACGTCCCTGCCGCCCTCGCCGCCGGCATCGAGGTGGTCAACAGCCCGGATGCCAACACGATCGCCGTCGCCGAGTTGACATTGGCCCTCATTCTTGCGCTCGCCCGAAACCTCCCGCAGGCCGACGCAAGCCTCAAGGAAGGCCGCTGGGAGAAGTCGGCGCTGATGGGTACCGGGCTCTCGGGCAAGACGCTGGGCATCATCGGTTTCGGTCGGATCGGAAGGTCGGTCGCCGAACGGGCCAGGTCCTTCGACATGGACATCCTCACCAATCAACGCCGGCCCACGCCCGAGCTGTATCTCGACGCCGGCGTGTCGCCGGTCGACCTCGAAGATCTCCTCGCCCGGTCCGACTTCGTCACGATCCACGTCCCGGCGACAGACGAAACCGAGGGACTGGTGGACGCCGAATTCCTCGCGCTCATGAAGGCGTCGGCGTGGCTCATCAACACGTCACGCGGATCCGTGGTCGACGAGCCGGCATTGCTCGATGCGCTGGACCAGGGCCGGATCAGCGGAGCAGCCCTCGACGTGTTCGCGACAGAGCCTGCCGTCGACTCCCGTTTGGCCCAGCATCCAAAGGTCATTGCGACTCCACACATCGGCGCATCGACCAAGGACGCTCAGACCAGGGCTGCCATCGATGTCGCCGAGCAGCTCGTCGAACTGCTCACAGAGATCGAGCCGCGCACAGTCCTCCCGGTCCGCGTGATCGAGTCTTCGAAGCTCGTCCCACACGAAGCCCACGACGACAAACGGGTCGATGCGCTCGCCGCACGGCTCCAGAGCGAGGACACCCTGCGGAACCCCCCAATCGTCACACCGGTCGAAGACCACTTCGTGCTGCTCGACGGCGCAACCCGCTCAGAAGCGCTGAGACGGTCCGGGTTCGAGCACATGGTCGTCCAGGTCGTCCACGCCGACGAGTCCCTCCAACTCGAGACGTGGAGCCATGGCCTGCTCCAGACCACCTACGGCGAAGCCGTCGCCGCCGTAGAGGCGACCGAAGGGTTGTTCACAGAGACCAGCCGAGCGGCGGTCGCCCTCGACACTCTGTTGGAACAGGGAGGCGTGTGTGCCTTGCTCGACCCCGGTGGTGACGCGGTGATCGTCCTGGCAGAGCACGGCGTGAATCGGTTTCAGGCAGCAGAGAAGGCCACCCGGGCCTACACCGATGTCTCGGTCGTTGCTCGGACGTTGGAGCGTGACCTCACCGGCGTGGTCGCCGAATACCCGGAACTGGCGGCGATGGTCGTGTTCCCGCATTACTCGGTCGAGCAGGTGCTGCTGGCCGCTCGTTCCGGCCAGCTGCTCCCCGCCGGTGTCACCAGGTTCATCGTCCCGGGCCGCGTGCTCCATCTCGACGTCGATCTCGAGTGGCTGGCGTCCGATGTGTCGATTGCGGACAAGAACCGCGAGCTTCACGAGCAGCTCCAGACCCGCCACCACCGTGGCGAGATCCGCTACTACCGAGAACCCGTCTACCTCCTGGACGAGTAGGGACTCGCTCAGAACTCGCTCGCCTGGCGGCTCGTATTGTCCGTCATCGGTTCCCAGTCATCGGTCTTGTGATTTGCGATCCGCGCTGAATTCGCAGCGGCAGTGCGCTCGTACCGAGGACCGACAACCGAGAACGGCCGAGGCGAGGCACGGCCGAGCCAGGCCCGGGGAGAGGCGAAGCCGAGCCGGACTCCCGCGTAAGGTACCGGGCATGCAGGTTCTCGGATCCAGTCTCGATGTCCGCTCGCTGGATTTCGTCGCCAATCGAGATGCCATGCTGGAGAAGCTCGAGGAGTTCGAAGAGCTGCAGTCCCGGGCGAGGATGGGAGGCGGCCAGAAGTACATCGACCGCCACCGCAAACGGGGCAAGATGCTTGTCCGCGAGCGGATCGAGCTTCTGATCGATCCGGACACGCCGTTCCTCGAGTTCTCCACACTCGCCGCCTGGGGTTCGCAAAAGCCGCTGGGGGCGAACGTAGTGACCGGAATCGGCGTGATCGAAGGCGTCGAATGCGTCATCTCTGCCAACGACCCGACGTCTCAAGCCGGGTCATCGAACCGATACACCCTCGCCAAGACGCTCCGCGCTCAGGACATCGCACTTCAGAACCGCATGCCGCTCGTGAACCTGGTCGAGTCGGGAGGCGCCGACCTGCCGGACCAGGCCGAGGTGTTTCTGACGGGAGGCAAGTGGTTCCGGAACCTCGCACACATGTCCGCTCGGGGGATCCCGACCATTGCGCTGGTCTTCGGGAACTCGACCGCCGGCGGGGCCTATGTCCCGGCGATGTGCGACTACGCCGTCCTCGTCAAGGAGGCCGCCAAGGTGTTCCTCGGCGGCCCTCCGCTCGTGAAGATGGCGACGGGCGAAGAATCGACGGACGAGGAGCTCGGCGGCGCCGAGATGCATTCACGCATCTCCGGGCTGGGGGACTACTTCGCCCAAGACGAACACGACGCACTGCGGATGGGTCGGCAGATCATCGCACATCTCAACTTCCGCAAGGCCGGGCCCGGGCCATCGATGCCGGTCGATGAGCCCGTCCACGATCCCGAGCACCTCCTCGGAATCATCCCGCAGGATCTCCGAATTCCAATGGATATGCGCGAGGTGCTTGCGCGCATCCTCGACGGATCGCGGTTCGACGAGTACAAGCAGGTCTACGGCACGTCGATGGTGACCGGCTGGGGTTCGATCCACGGGTTCGGAGTCGGGGTCATCGCCAACCAGCAGGGGGTGATCTTCAGCGAAGAGGCCAACAAGTCGACGGAGTTCATCCAGCTCTGCAACCGCTACGACACGCCCATCGTCTTCGTCCACAACGCCACCGGATACATGGTCGGCCGTCGATACGAGCAGCGGGGCATCATCAAAGACGGAGCGAAGATGATCAACGCCGTTGCAAACAGCACGGTGCCGCACATCTCGCTCATGGCAGGCGTCTCGTATGGCGCAGGAAACTACGGCATGTCCGGGCGCAGCTACGACCCGCGCTTCGTGTTCGGATGGCCGAACCACAAGGTCGCCGTGATGGGACCGGCCCAGCTCGCCGGTGTCATGTCGATCATCTCGAGAGCGGCTGCCGAGGCGCGGGGGACGGCATTCGACGAAGAGGCCGACGACAACCGTCGGACGGCGATCGAGGCGCAGATCGGTTTCGAGGAACAGGCCTACTTCTCGACGGCAAGGGTCCGCGACGACGGGTTGTTCGACCCGAGGGACACCCGGACGGTGCTCGGCATCGGGCTGTCAGCAGCGCATTCCGGCCCGGTGGAGGGGACGTCGGAGTTCGGCGTCTTCAGGATGTGATCTCGTGAGTTCACAGTTCACCGTTCGCAGTCCACAGTCCTTCGGAAGGGAGCCGCTGTGATCTCGAAGCTGTTGGTGGCCAATCGGGGGGAGATCGCCGTCAGGATCTTCGAAACGGCTGCGAAGATGGGGATCTCGACGGTTGCGGTCTACTCCGACCCCGACCGTGACGCCGTGTTCACCAGAGCCGCCGACGAAGCAGTCTCGATCGGAGGCGCCTCCCCCGCCGATTCGTACCTGCGGGGCGAAGCGATCATCGAAGCCGCCAAGACAGCAAGTGCCGGCGCCATCCACCCCGGCTACGGCTTCCTCTCAGAGAACGCCGAATTCGCTCGAATGGTGCTCGAGGCCGGGCTGACGTGGGTTGGTCCACCTCCCCAGGCGATCGAGGTGATGGGCTCGAAACTGGCCTCCAAGGAGTTGGTGCGGGATGCCGGCGTCCCCACGCTCCCGAGCATCGATGTGACCGGAGGCGGTGCCGTCGAGGCGGCCGCCGATATTGGATACCCGGTGCTGATCAAGGCAAGCGCCGGCGGCGGAGGCAAAGGGATGCGGGTCGTCCGCGACCCGGGCCAACTCGAAGACGCCGTCGCCGGGGCGAAACGCGAAGCCGGGTCGGCGTTCGGCGACGACACCGTCTTCCTCGAGAAATACCTCGAAGCGCCCCGTCACATCGAGATCCAGGTCTTCGCCGACCACACCGGGCGCGCCACCTCGTTGTTCGAGCGCGAGTGCTCGATCCAGCGCCGCCATCAGAAGATCATCGAGGAGAGCCCGTCGCCGGCGATCGACGGAGAGACCCGCGAGCAAATGGGTGAAGCCGCCGTGAAAGCTGCCAAAGCCGTCGGATACGTCGGCGCCGGCACGGTCGAGTTCCTGTTCAAGGACGGCGAGTACTGGTTCCTCGAGATGAACACCCGAATCCAGGTCGAGCACCCGGTCACCGAGATGGTCACCGGCATCGACCTCGTCGAGCTCCAGCTGCTCACCGCGATGGGCGACGAGCTGCCACCGAAGACCTGGGAACCCGAGATCGATGGACATGCGATCGAGGCGAGGCTCTATGCGGAAGACCCGCCGAACGACTATCTGCCGGTCACGGGGACGCTGGTGGCATTCGACGTGCCCGACTCGGTGAGGACCGACTCGGGCGTCGCGGGTGGCTCGGCGGTGAGTGTCCACTACGACCCCATGCTCGCCAAGGTGATCGCGCACGGACCCGACAGGACGAGCGCCACACGGCTGCTTGCGCTGGCGCTCCGGCGATCGGTCGTAGCCGGAATGACCACCAACCGTGAGCTGCTCGTCGGCATCCTCGAGCATCCCGAGTTCCTCTCGGGCGACATCGACACCCATTTCCTCGAGCGCCACGACCCCGCCGAACTGAGCAGTCCTCTCCTCTCACCCGAGGAACTCCACGCCGCCGCCGTGGTTGCCGCGCTGGACGCCTCGCTGACGCGGAGACAGCAAGTCCGAGTGCTCCGCTCCATTCCGTCCGGATGGCGCAACAACCCTTCGGGTATGCAGACGGTGTCCTTCTCGTCACCCGGCACACGCGACCCGATAGAGATTCGCTATCTGGCCACCGGGCCGAACGCGTTCTCTGTCGAAGTCGGGGACGATCTCCTGGATGCGCGCTTCGTTCAAGACTCACCGGCGATCTTCGAGCTCGACCGGAAGATCACCCGCCCGGAGATCTTCTGGACCGGCGACATCGCCCACGTCGTGACCTATGACGGCGTCGCAGAACTGCACATGCTCCCTCGCTTCGCTGCCTCGGCGATCGACATCGACCCAGGGAGCCTCCACTCACCGATGCCAGGCAGGATCCTGGAAGTGTTGAGGACCGAAGGCGACGAAGTCGAGCAGGGAGATGCATTGATCGTGATGGAGGCGATGAAGATGGAACACACGCTACGGTCCCCGACTGCGGGGACGGTGACCTCGATCCTCGTCGGGGTCGACGACCAGGTCGAGGGCGAAGCAGTCCTGGCGATCGTGACCGAATCGTGATCGGCTTCATCGGCATCGGGATCATGGGTTCCGGCATGGCGGCCAATCTCGTGGGTGCCGGCCACGATGTCGTCGTCTGGAATCGCACGAGGCCGAAGGCCGAAGCGGTCGACGGTGCCTCGGTCGCAGACACTCCGGCGGAGGTGTTCGAGCGTTGCGAAGTCGTCATGATCTGTGTCTCGGACACACCGGACGTCATCGATCTCTTCGAGGGGACCCACGGCCTGCTCGACGCAGTTCGATCCGGCCAGCTGATCGTCGACCACTCGACGATCAGCCCATCGGAAACCATTCGGCTGGGCGAACGCGTCGCCGAACGGGGCGGAGCCTGGATCGATGCCCCGGTGTCCGGCGGTAGCGAGGGCGCTGCGCGTGGCACACTCTCGATCATGATCGGCGGCGACACCGCCGACGTCGAACGGGCCACGCCGTACCTGGAGGCATTCGGAACGACGATCACCCACGTCGGCGGGCTCGGTGACGGGCAGGCCGTGAAGCTCGTCAATCAGATCCTGGTTGTCGTCAACCAGCTGGCCGTCTCCGAGGCACTCGTGTTCGCCGAGGCGGCGGGCCTGGATCTCGAACGGACGCTCGACGCGGTGTCGGGTGGAGCCGCCGGATCCTGGATGCTGGCCAACCGTGGACCACAGATGATCGCCGACGACTGGCGTCCCGGATTCACCATCGACCTCCAACAGAAGGACCTCCGCCTGGTCCTGGAGCGAGCAGATCAGCTCGGCGTTCCGGTGATCGCGACTGCGCTCGTCTACCAGCTCTACCGGACCCTCCAGCAACAGGGCCTCGGCGGCGAAGGGAACCATGCCCTCATAAAGGCACTCACGCGCATGACCGGGCGAAGCTAATTCCGAACGGAGCGACGCCAAAGCCCGGTACCGTCGGATTGTCATGCTGATTCGACCGTACGAACCGTCCGACCTGGCTGCGGTCCAACGCATCTGGAAAGAGTGCGGCTGGGTCGAGAACGATGACCAGGCGAAGCTGTTGGAGCCGTTCTTCGCAGACGCGGATGTCACCGTGGCAGTGCTCGCCGAGGCGGAGTGCGCAGTGTCGGCTCACGCCGGTGTCATCTCCTACATGGGCACCGACCTCGCCCTCTCCGTCGTCTCATCCGTCACCACGTCGCTGGTCGGACGCAAGCAGGGTCTTGCCCGAGCGGCGACGACGCAAGCCCTGTCTCGAGCAGCGAGCACCGGGGCGGCCGTCGCGCTGCTCGGCATGTTCGAGCAGGGCTTCTACGATCTCCTGGGCTTCGGCTCGGGCCCGCCTTCGCTCCACTACCGTTTCGATCCCGCCGAGTTGAAGGTCCCCAATCCGAGCCGGGCTCCGATCAGATTGACGCCAGACGACGCCGAAGCGATCGAACGAGCGATGCAACGACGGCTCCGCAGCCACGGTGGCATCAACGTCGAATCGATCGATCGTATGAAGGCGGAATTGAACTGGGAGACGCCCCATTTCGGTCTCGGCTACTGCGACGACGACGGAGAGCTGAGCCACTTCGCGTGGGGAAAGACCAAAGGCGAGGCCGGGCCCTGGCGTGTGAGCTTCCTCGGCTACCAGACCACCGGACAGTTGATGGAGCTGCTGTCGGTTCTGAGGTCGGTCGGCGATCAGGTCCGGGCGATAGACCTGATGGAGCCGCCCGAGATTCAGATTCAGGACCTGATCGTGCACCCCAGTCGCCAACTCATCGTCACCCAGAAGACAGAGTTCGAGACTGGCGGACGGGCGAATGCCTGGTGGCAGGCGCGCATCCTCGACCTCGGAGCGTGCGTTGCCGCCCGTCATTGGCCGGGCGACCCGGTCACCTTCAACCTCGCACTCTCCGACCCGATCACCGGTGTCGAATGGCCCGGAGTGGGTGGCGAGTACGTCGTCGAGATCTCCGATGAGTCGAAGGTGCGCCGAGGTGTCGAGACGTCGCTTCCCACGCTGACCGCCTCGGTCAACGCTCTCACGCGGATGTGGCTCGGAACGAGACCGGCCACATCGCTGGCGGTCACCGACCGGATCGGCGGTCCCGACGATCTGCTCGAGGCCCTCGACGAGGCATTCCGGCTTCCGCCACCGCACACCGGCATGTACGTGTAGCTCGCTGGCTAGCCTCGCATGTCGATGCGACAGGTTCTCGACGACTTCCGCGCCGAACGCGCCGAGCTGATCGGAATCCTCGACACTGCCGGACCTGCGGCGTTGGCCCTGCCGACAGCGGCAGAGCCGTGGATGGTCCGAGATCAGATCTCACACTTGGCATTCTTCGACGACGAAGCACTGAAAGCTGCCACCGACCCCGATTCGTTCTTCGCCGGCATTGCCCGTATGGCGGAGATCGGGGCGGATGTCTACATGGATCAGCACATCGACCGCGGCCGAGACATGCAGCCGAGCGAATTGATGCAATGGCTGATCGATGCCGGCAATCGACTCGCCGATGCGCTCGATGGTCGCGACCCCGACGAGCGCATCCCCTGGTACGGACCTCCGATGCGGGCGCGATCGTTCATCATCGCTCGGATCATGGAGACGTGGGCACACGGCCAGGACGTCGTCGATGCGCTTGGAGTGGACCGCCAGCCCACGGATCGGCTGTTCCACATCGCAGAGTTGGGCATCAGAGCCTTCCGATTCTCTTACGAGAACCGCGGCTTGGGCCCACCCGCAGAACGCGTGCGAGTGGCGTTGCGAGGACCCACCGGAACGGTGCGAGTCTGGAACGACGAATCGTCGAACTCGGTTACCGGCCCTCTCGAGGACTTCTGTCTCGTCGTCACCCAGCGGCGCCACCTGGACGACACCCACTTGGTGATCGAGGGCCCGATCGCCGACGAATGGATGCAGATCGCCCAAGCCTTCGCCGGCCCCCCAGGCCCCGGCCGCAGCCCCTCCTGATTGCGTTCTTGTGACGAAAACACCTGTAATACCGCTGTTCCCGTCACAAGAACGGATTCACCAGTGGCCGGTGAGGGCGTCACGGAGGAGGGCGGTGTACAGCTCGGGTTGGATCAGGAACGAGTCGTGGCCCTTCTCCGAATGCACGGTGAACCGACGCACGGGCACACCCGTGCGCTTCAAGGTCTCGACCATGTCCGTCTGCTCGTCGGGGTAGAAACACACATCGGAGTCGATCGTGAAGATCTGCCACCGCTGATCCCGGCACCGCTCGAGCAACTCGGTGATGGCGTCCGCTCCGACCTCGGACAGCAGGTCGAACTGTTGCCACACCATCATGATCCGCAGGTAGGTGTTGGCGTCGAACCGCTTCGTGAACTTCCGTGCTTGATGGAGCATGTACGACTCGAGCGGGTGACCGACCTCGTATCCCCCGACGTCCTCGTGGATCTCGATCTCACTGCGCGCTCGCTCCTGGAGCGCATCGAGGGAGACAAACGTCTTGTGGCCGATCATCCTCGCAAGACTCAGTCCCAACTCGGGGCCGGGTCCGGGGTAATAGTCGCCGCCCTTGAACGCCGGATCGGTGACGATGGCGAACATCTGCTCGAAATTGTGAAGCACCTGGAGCGCAGTCACTCCGAAGCCGGCAGCGATCGGGACCACGACCCGAACCCGCACGGGATATTTGGTGGCGAAGACGGCGCACATGAGACCACCGACCGAGCCTCCGATCACGGCGTGCAGCGTCTCGATCCCCAGATCGTCGAGCAGACGCACCTGAGAGTCGACGATGTCGGTCAGCGTCAACGTCGGGAACGAGGAGCCGTACGGGGCATCCGTTGAAGGGTCGATCGAGGACGGGCCGGTCGATCCGTAACAGCCACCCAGATAGTTAACGCAGAGCACGGCATACCGATCGGTGTCGATACCGCGCCCCGGACCGATGTACCCGTCCCACCATCCGGTGTGTAGCTCCTCACTCCACAGCTCGCCGAGTTCGGGCACGGCCGTACACTCGCCCGCTGCGTGCTGGCTTCCCGTCAACGCGTGAAAGACGAGGATGACATTGTCTCGCTGCTCGTTGAGCTCCCCGTACAGCTCGTAGGCGAGATCCACCTCGGCCAGCACGTCACCGCCCTGAGTGACGAACTCACCGTCGAGCCGGTGAATGCGTGTCTGTGTCTGTCCAACCGATCGAGATGTGTGCATGACTGATCCTCGACTGAGAGT
>JAHEIN010000164.1 GCA_024639335.1 bacterium
GGAGCGCTCGTACATCGCCATGTGACCCCCTCCGTCGAGCACGACGTGCTCACTGCCGGCGACGAGTTGGGCCAGCCGGGCGGCGGCAGCCGACGGCGTCATCTTGTCGGCGTCTCCAGAGACGATCAGCGTCGGACAGGTGACGGCCGACGAGGTCGGAGCGAATTCGGCGCAGGCGGCCAGGTCGCTGCCCAGGGCGGCCAGATTCCGTTCGATCGTCCTTCGAGACGAACCCGCTGACCAGGAGCCTGCGCTGCGGTGGCCCCCGAAGCGGTGCGTCCCGGTGTGCATCCAGCCGACCATGAGATCGATGGCGTGCGTGTCACGATCGGCGGCCGCGGCCAGTAGTTCCGGATGGACTTGCATGCTGTCTGACGTCCCCACGAGCACGAGCGCCAGTACCGATCCGGGATCGGCGGTTGCACGGTGCAGCGCAACGTACGAGCCCATGGAGTGTCCGACGAGGATCGAGGACCGACAATCGAACGCATCGATGAGATCTCCCAGCCAAACGGCCATCTCGGAGATGGAGCCGAGCGGCGGCCCCTCACTCCCGCCGTGTCCCGGCAGATCCGGCGCCAATACCCGATGGCCACGCCCGGCGAAGAATCTCGTCTGGTAGCGCCAGGCGGTGTGATCGAACCCGGCACCGTGGACCAGCACCAGATCCGGAGCGGTTGTCGATTCCGCCTGTTCCTCGACGTGGACTGCCGCAGTCCTTCCCCCGAGTTCGAGGTATCTCATCGCCGCTGCGAGGCCTTGAGAGCTCGGGCGAGGTCGCCGATCAGATCGTCGGGGTCCTCCAACCCGACGGAGAGACGAATCAGCTCCTCCCCGATCCCTGCGGCGGCCAGTTGCTCGGCGGTCATTTGCTGGTGAGTGGTGGATCCGGGGTGTACGACGAGCGAGCGGACGTCACCGACGTTGGCGAGATGTGACCAGAGCTCGAGCGATTCGATGAACGCCGCCCCGGCATCGCGTCCGCCCTCGATGCCGAACGAGAAGATGGACCCGGCCCCGTTGGGCAGCAGACGGGCCGCCAGTTGATGGTCGGGGTGACTCTCCAAGCCGGGATGTGCCACCCAGGCCACTTCGGGAGCTGCTTCGAGGAACTCTGCGATCCGGATGGCGTTCGAGGTGTGGCGCGCCATCCGGACGGGGAGGGTCTCGAGACCCTGGATCATGTGGAAAGCGGTGTCTGCGGCCATCACGGCACCGAAGTCGCGCAATCCCTCCGCCCGGGCCCGTGCCACGAATGCCGCCGGGCCGAACTCATCGACGAAGTCGATGTCCCGGTATGCGGGGTAGGGATCGGTGAGGGTCGGGAACTTCCCCGACGCCTCCCAGTCGAAGTGCCCGCCGTCGACGAGGACGCCACCGATCACCGTTCCATGCCCGGAGATGAACTTCGTCGCGGAGTGCATGACGATGTCGGCACCCCACTCGATGGGTCTGCACAGTGCTGGACTGGCGAACGTGGAGTCCACCATGAGTGGGATCCCGTGCCGGTGCGCAACATCGGCGACACCTTCGAGGTCGAGGACCGGCATCGTCGGATTACCGATCGTCTCTCCATGGATGAGCCGGGTGTCTGCGGTGATGGCGGCTTCGATGGCGTCGTGGTCGCGCGGATCGACGAAGGTCGCAGTGATGCCGAACCGCGGCAGCGTGTGGAGGAACATGTTGGCGGTGCCGCCGTAGATGGCGGACGAGCTCACGATGTGAGCGCCCGAGCCCATCAACGTGGCAATACCCAGGAAGAGAGCCGCTTGCCCCGAGGCGGTTGCGACTGCCCCGACACCGCCTTCGAGCGCCGCCATCCGCTCTTCGAACACGGCCACGGTCGGGTTGGAGATCCGCGAGTAGATGTGGCCGGGCACCTCGAGGTTGAACAACGATGCGGCATGTTCGGTGGAGTCGAAGACGAACGACGTCGACTTGTAGATCGGGGTGGTCCTGGCACCGGTCGCGGGATCCGGCCGGGCGCCGGCGTGAATCGTGAGCGTGTCGATTGACGGGATGTCGGGCTTCACCACCGACGAGAGTACCCAAGTCGCCCCTGGGAGGCGTCGATGCCACCGGTCCGTCCGCACGACTCACCGCCGTTCTGCCCGCTCCCTCACGCCCAGCAGCTGTCGACGAACCATCACGAAGTCACCCGGTCCGAGCAGGTGACGGACGAACGCGTCGGACAAGCGCCCGCGACCCGAGGCACCCCTCACCCGCACGATGACCCTCGTCGCATCTTCTCCCCAGCGCTCGAGGAGATACGCCATCGTGAAGGCCAACGTCGAGCCTGTCGCCACCACGAGGACGAGCTGTCGACCGGGTATCGCATCGACGACCTCGAACCCGATGCCGGCCATTCCCCCCATCGAGGTGCCGGGCTCGGTGATCACCCATTCCGGGTTGATCTCTCTGGCGCTCTCGATGCCGCGATTGTCGATCCAGTCATAGCTGTACCACCCCGCCCGGCCCGGCCCCATCTGGGCGAACCAGCGGTAGACCTCGTCGGGTGGCGTAGCGATGACGATGGCTCGGGTTGCGCTCAACGCCGGCTCCGGGATCAGCTCGTCACCCGGCATCGGCCGCGACGGTTCATGCGGGAGCGTCCCCCACCGCTCGCTCACCCGGACGAGCCACGCCCATGCGCCGGCCGCCAGACCGAACGCCGCCAACCGTTTCACGCCGGCACGACCTCCACCGGGATGCCGTTCAGGACCGCGTTCCCCGAGAGCGGATCGATCCTGGTGCGATCGGTGAGCACGTTGGTGTTCACGCCAGGCCGTTTGGAGGCGACGTTGAGTCGCGAGCCGGTCTGGCCGTGACCCCATCCGTACGGAAGGCTCACGACACCGGCCATCATCTCGTCGTTGAGTTCCACCTCTACCGTGACTTCACCGACCGAAGAGGCCACGGTGGCCATCGAGCCGTCGGTGAGCGAGAGCTGCCGGGCGTCATCGGGGTGCAGACGGAGCGTGCACCGGTTGCGGCCCTTCACCAGGACCTCGATGTTGTGCAGCCACGAGTTGTTCGACCTCAGCTCCCGTCTTCCGACGAGGACGAGACCTTCCCGCCGTGCTTCGCCCAGTTCGGTCGACAGCCTGGCCAGGTCCGAGATGATCGGCTCGGGGGCGAGCTCGACCTTTCCCGTCGGCGTTGCCAGTACGTCAGGAATGCGAGGCTCGAGGGGGCCGAGATCAACGCCGTGCTCATGGCGCTGGAGTCGTTCGAGCGTCCAGCCTTCTGGGTTCGCGCCGAAGCCGTCGCCGCGTGCCGCCGTCCGGATCATGAGATCGAGGAATCGCTCCGGGACCTCTGGGTGCACCGCCAACGCTTCTAGGATCTCGGCCGGGTCACGTCCTTCGACCGGCGAGCCGGGCTGTGCGACCGCCGATCCGACCTGGCCGGCCAGGGTCGCCTCCGCCAGCACGTTTGGTTCGCTGTCGGCAGGGGCGCCGCTGAGAATGGCGGTGAGCATGACGAGGATCTCGAATTCCGACGGGTGGTCGTCGGGTCGCGCATATACGGGAGCCGACCACATCGCATAGTTGCGGACCGACAGCGTGGTGAAAGCGATGTCGTAGTGCGATTTCTCCAACGCCGACGGCGGAGGAAGCAGCACGTCGGCGTGCCGGGTGGTCTCGTTGAGGTACGGATCGACGCTCACCGTGAACTCGAGCGAGTCGAGCGCCTCGTTGAGCGACTCGGAGTCCGGCGATGTCAACACCGGGTTTCCCCCGACAGTGATCAATGCCCTGATCCGGCCGTCACCGGGTTCGGTCATCTCGTCGATCATCGTGGAGACAGGAAGCTCACCGAGCACCTCGGGGAGGTCGCGGACCCGGCTGCGCCAGCGTCCGGTGGTGAAGCCACGTACTCGCTTCTTGACCGGTTGGTGGAGCCCGTGGGGAAACATCATCCCCCCCGGCTCGTCCAGGTTGCCGGTGAGCGCGGCGATGACATCGACCGCCCACGAAGCAACGGTGCCGAACTCGACGGTGTGGGTGCCGATCCGCCCGTATACCGCCGCCCGTTCAGCTAGGGCTATGTCCCGTGCCAGCCCCCTTACGGTGTCGGTATCGATGCCGGTCGACGATGCAACGGCTTCCGGTGAGAAGGCGAGTGCTCCCGCCGCGATCTCGTCGACGCCGGCGACGTGCCCGTCGAGTCGTCCGAGGTCGACCAACGACTCGTCGAACAACACATTGATGATCGCCATCAACAAGGCTGCGTCGGTCCCCGGCACGATCGGGATGTGCTGGTCGGCATTCTCGGCGGTCTTCGTGCGGCGGGGATCGACGACCACGACCCGCCCGCCGCGCTCCCGCAGCGCTTCGAGACGGCCGGGCCAATCCGGGGCGGTCGCGAGGCTGCCGTTCGACTCGTAGGGGTTCGCGCCCAGGATGACCAACAGGTCGGTTCGGTCGATGTCCGGGACCGGAATTGTGCTTGGAGAGCCGAACATATGGCCCGCCGAGACGTGCTTTGGCATCTGGTCGAGGGTCGACGCAGAGAAGATGTTGGGCGAGCCCAGCGCCTTCGCCAGGGGGCGGATCGCGAGGTTGTTCTGAAAGCTGTGGGCGTTGGGGTTTCCGATGTACAGCGACAGCGCCTGGGATCCGTGTTGGTTCTTGATCTCCCCCAGCCGATGGTGGATCTCGGCGAACGCCTCCTCCCAGGTCGCCTCGACATGGGTGCCATTCCGCCTGATGAGTGGCGTTCGCACGCGGTCGGGGTCGTTGTGGAGCCGTCCCAGCACTGAGCCCTTCGGGCACACGAATCCCTTCGAGAAGGGATTCTCGCGGTCGCCCCTGATGACTTCGACGGCCTCGTCGACGAGGCGAATCTCGAGACCGCAGGTGGCCTCGCACAGCGGACAGGTTCGGAAGGCAACGCGCTCGCTCATCCGCCGACACTACCGCCGGCCTGATCGACGGTTGGTGGGCGCAAACCCATTGGGCCTTGCCTGCACTCGGAGGATTCGCCTCGTGTCGATCGCACGGGTGAGGCACAGCCCCTCTGCGCCTACAGCAGGGTGTCCAGACGGGTAGGGTCGGCGCTCGACGCACGGCGTGCCAAGAGATCGGCGGCCAGAAGAGGTACCAATCGTGACACTGAAGAGGTCCACCGGCATCGATATCAATGCGACTCCAGACACCGTCTGGGACCTGTTGATGCAACCGTCGCGCTATCCGGATCTGATGGAACCCTCAGATGAGATGGTCGACGTTGGCGACGGCGTCGTCAAGGAAGGCTACGTCTACTCGGTCAATGGCGGCATTGCGCCCTTCAAGGGGAAGAGCACCTGGACTGTCAGCAGAGTCGAACCGAAGAGTCTTCAGGTGCACGACGGTGACGACGGGACGGTGAAGATTCACACGGACTGGCGAATCAGCCCGACCGAGTCTGGCAGCCATCTGTCGCACAATACGGAGCTCACGCCGCCGTGGTACCTCGCTCCCGTCATGGCGGTGATGTGGCCGATGATGATGCGCAAACGTACGCAGACGGCCATAGACACGACCATGAGGAACTTCAAGCGAATCGCGGAAGGTGCGGCTCCCCGAGCGTGACCAACGGTTGACTCCGGACCGCCCCCGGGCCGGCAGTCCACGCGGGCAGGTCGGCGCAGATGGCATCGACCATCGGACCACCCTCGACGTGCTGGATTCGGAATCGAGCTACCTGCGTTCAGGGCATTTCTCGCTCCTATGCTCGAAACGAGACGACGGGAGAGGCGCATGAAGATCACCTACGCAACGATGAACGCCGAGGATCCGGAGCTCCAGGCCGCATACGATGCAGGCGTTGTCGAGGCTCGCGCTGAGTTGGGTCAGACGCATCCTTTCTGGATCGACGGCGAGCCCCGCACCACCGCCGAGACGTTCGACGAATACTCCCCGATCGATCACCACCTCCTGATCGGCAAGTACTCGCAGGCGACGTCCGACGACGTCAACGATGCGGTGGCAGCTGCCCGTGCAGCTCAGCCGGCTTGGGAGAAGACGCCGTGGCAGGACCGGGTCGCGCTGATGCGGACGGCCGCCGACATGCTCGACGAGCGCCTGATGCGCGTGTCGGCGCTGCTCGGGTTCGAGGTCGGCAAGTCCAGACTGGAGGCCCTCGGCGACGTCGCCGAGACATCGGAGT
>JAHEIN010000165.1 GCA_024639335.1 bacterium
CGATCCGGTTCACCTGGCGGTAGTCGATGATCGCCCTGGTCGTGGCAGCGATGTGAAGCTCGTTGAAGGCGGTGTCGAGGCTCGACCCCCGGTGCCCTGAGGTCCCGAACGCCACACGCTCCGCCGGTTCATCGGGATTCGGCTGGCGGGTGTAGTAGGACGTGACGAGATGCGTCACGTCGATGAGATCGTCTTCGGTCGCTTGCGTTCCGGCCCGTTCATGCATGATCCTGAGCCTACGTGTGCCGGACTCGGGAAGGATCTCGATTGCGGCTCAGCCACGGGAGAGAGCTCGCCGAGGTCGAGTGGCTCCCCGTGGGGCTCGTCCCGGCCCCCGATTCCTTTGCGCCCACGTTGTCAATCCGACCTGACGGACCTTCCTCGACAAATCGCCGCTGGGGCCTGAGATCCGGAGTTCATCCCTTCATGTGCGCCCTCCGATGACCGGCGACTGACAAGCATCCCGGACGTCGTACGATTGAGTCATGTCCCACCGCGTTCTCATCTCTGATCTGCTGTCCAAGCCCGGATCTTCGCGGAAGGAAAGCGGGGCGATCCGCCTCGACATCGACCTCACCAATGCCGGCGTGCACGGCGATGCCGGGTTCGAAGCGACGCTCCGATCGCTCTCGGACGGTCTGGTCGCCCGCGGTGACGCCACCGTCTTCGCCGATCTGACGTGCAACCGGTGTCTCGAGGTCAACACCGAGGCACTCGAAGTGCCGTTCGAGCAGGTGTATCGCCACGAGCCCCAGGATGAAGACGACGAGATGCGGATCGAGCGCGGCACCTGGATCGACCTCGAGCCGGCCGTACACGACGAGGTCACACTCTCGCTCCCGATCGTCCCGGTGTGCACGCCCGACTGCCTCGGCCTGTGCCCGACGTGCGGCGCCAACCTCAACAGCGACCCGTGCGGGGGCCACGAAGACGAGACCGATTCGCCGTTCGCAGCGCTCAAGGACCTGTTCGACACCTGATCACGCTTTGCCAGCGCGAGCCGGATCCGCTTGAATGTCGGGTGGCCATCGCATGTTTGTCGCGTTCGGCCGCGTCCTTGCGAGGTCAGTGTTCTCTATATCGAGGAGCCAGCACCATGGCGGTGCCCAAGAAGAAGATGTCGCGTAGCCGTACGCGGCAGCGCAAAGCCCAATGGAAGGTCGCCAGGCCCACCCTGTCGACATGCCCGCAGTGCAAGAGCGCCAAGCTCCCGCACCGCGCCTGCCCGGAGTGCGGGACCTACAACGGCCGAGAAGTCGTCACGACCGACTGACCGATGGCACGAATCGCACTCGACGCCATGGGCGGCGACCATGCACCCGGCGAAACCGTCGCCGGAGCTGCGGTGGCTGCGGCCCATGGCGTCGAAGTCGTCCTGGTCGGTGATCCCGACCAGCTCGGCCCTCTGGCAGAAGAGCAAGGATTCACCGGCGAGATCGTCGAAGCACGCGAGGTCGTCGAGATGGGCGACGATCCCGGGCGTGCCGTTCGCGAGAAACCGGACAGTTCGGTGGCAGTCGCTGCTCGGCTCGTGCGTGAAGGCAAGGTCGACGGGTTCGTTTCCGCCGGATCGACCGGTGCGGCAATGGCGTCCGCCGCAATCATCGTCGGACGGATCGAAGGCGTTCTGAGACCGACCATCGCCTCGGTTTTCCCGACGCCCGCCAATCCCACCGTCATGCTCGACTCGGGCGCCAATCCCGAAGTCAAGCCCGAGCACCTGCTCCAGTTCGCCGAGATGGGTGCCGCGATGGCCGAGATCTACTTCGACGCCGATCGTGCCCGTGTGGGGTTGCTCAACATCGGCGAAGAGAAGACGAAGGGCCGCCCTCTCGACAAGGCCACATACGAGCTGCTGCAACGCAGCGCCCTCAACTTCATCGGCAACGTCGAAGGGCGCGACATCGCCACGGGAGCCGCAGACGTGATCGTCACCGACGGGTTCACCGGTAACGTCTTTCTCAAGACGGTCGAGGGCGCAGCAGCGCTCATCAACCAGCTCATCCTGGAAGAGATCAGCGATATCGACCCCGAGTTGCAGCAGGCGCTGGCGCCGGCGCTGACGAAGATCAAGGACCGACTCGACTACGAGTCCGTGGGCGGAGCCCACTTGATCGGTGCCAAGGGCGTCGTGGTGATCGCCCACGGCAGCTCGAAGCGCCGGGCGATCGCCAACGCCGTGCAGATGGCGGCGGATGGGGCCGAACGCGGCCTGGTCCAACGAGTTCGAGAGCTCATCACGGCCTGATGGAGAAGTTCTCAGCGCTGCTCGGATACGAGTTCCGCAACGAGTCTCTGCTCGAAAAGGCGGTCACGCACAGATCCTGGACGGCTGAGAATCCCAACGGCGAGAACAACGAGCGGATGGAGTTCCTCGGCGACGCCGTCCTCCAGTTCGCAGTGACGCAGTACCTATATGAGGACTATCCCCAGCTCAGCGAGGGCCAGATGGCCAAGGTGCGGGCGTCGTGTGTGAGCGGTGCGCAACTCGCCGAAGTCGCCAACGAGCTCGGATTGGGGCGCCTGGTCCGCATGGGATCAGGGGAGGCGGCCTCGGGAGGAAGGAAGAAGCATTCCATCCTGGCTGATTCCATGGAAGCCGTGCTCGCAGCTGTGTACCTCGACTCGGGTATCGAACAAGCCCGCACGGTCGTACTGGCGCACTGGGCGAAGATCGTGGACGCCAAGGCCGAGAGCCCAGGACGCCGCGATTACAAGACCCGCTATCAAGAGGTCCTCGCTGCCAGCGGCCTGCGACCCGAATACGACGTAGTCGGGTCAGGCCCAGATCATCAGAAACGCTTCGTTGCCACGCTCGAGGTCGAGGGCGAGGTCGTTGGCGTCGGCGAGGGGCGCTCCAAGAAGGAAGCACAACAGGCCGCTGCACGTGCCGCGTTGGGTGAATGACTACTCGAGCTTCTGAGCCAGCACGCGCAACAGGAAGTCGGTGTCGCTGAGCCCCTCGATATCGCCGGCGACGACCTTTGGCCGAATCTTCTCAGCGAGGTTCGCCGCGATCTGCTCGGTGTGGTCTGTCGGGATCGAACGTCGTCTCACGGCGAATCGACGCAATACGTCGACGTCGTCGGCCGTGACCCGGGCAACGTCCCAACGCGCACCGTCGTGCTGTATGTACTCCGCTTCCGCGCGCTCGACGTGGGGAAGGCGCTCGCGGATCACGATCGTGCCGGCTGTGATGTCGCCCAGCCGCTGATTGGTCTTCGTGAACAGAATCGACCCTGCGCCGACGATGAAGACGGCCGGCAGGAAGTCGATCACCCGAAGGAGGTTGCGCAGGAAGGCTGCGAGGAACCCGATCGAGTCACCCTCGGTCGTGACCACCCGGATGCCCACTGCCCGCTTGCCCGGAGTGCGGCCCTCGTTCAAAGCCTCGAAGCCGACCAGATAGCCGAGCACCACGAGCGTGACGAGAATCGTCACGAATGCTTGAAACAAGATGCCGCCGGAACCCTCCAGGGCGAGCTGGCTCGCCCCAAAGATCACCATGAACACGAGCAGTCCGACGAGGATGGCGTCCACCACTGCTGCGATGATCCTGGAACCCAGCCCAGCTAGCGTGAGGTCCAGATCGAGACCCTCCGGGGTCTGGATGGTTTTCCGGTCGTCGAGTTCCATGGTCGAGTTGTGAAGCTAACCGAGTTCATCGAACAGCGGAAGTCTTCGTGGGACGACCTCGATGCACTGATCGCCAAAGCAGGCAGGCGCACCGAAAGGCTCGACCCAGACGAGATCCTGACACTCGCCTCGCTCTACCGCAGTGTCTCGGCGGACCTCGGTTATGCCCGATCACGCTTCCCGACCGACCCCGTGCGCGATCGCCTCGAGCGGCTGGTGGTCGACGCCCGGGCGAGAGTCAACCAGGGTGGCGGCGTTCGCGATGGCGTCGGTGCCTTCTTCAAGACCGGCTATTGGGAGCTCATCTGGGAGCGTCGCGCGCCAACGGCGCTCGCTGCTCTTGCGTTGATTCTGCCCGCCCTCTTCGGTGCGCTGTGGGCACTCGGCGACGACACCCTCGTCGAACAGCTCCCGCCGGAGTTCCTGTGGGTCACCCAAGCCCAGAGCACCGACCAGGGCATGAACACCGTCGAACTCGTCGGGTTCTCGGCGTTCGTTCTCAACAACAACATCAGAGTGACGCTGCTGGCGTTCGTGCTCGGCGTGACCTGGGGCCTCGGTACCGGCTACGTCGTGGCGAACAACGGTCTGATCCTGGGAGCGCTCGCCGGATTGGCAATCGCCAACGACAACTGGGAGGTGTTCCTCGCAGCCGTCATGGCCCACGGTGTACTCGAGCTGTCGTGCATCGTCGTCGGGGGAGGGGCCGGGCTCAGCCTGGGTCGAGCCATCCTCCGCCCTGGACCACTCACCAGACGCGAGTCGATGGCGCAGGAGGCCCGTTCATCCGTTCAGATCGCCCTGGGCACATCCGCCTGGCTGGTCCTGGCCGGCTTCATCGAGGGCTTCGGCTCACGCACCGGCATCGGCTGGATCCCCACGACCATATTCGGTCTCGTCGTCGGCGCCCTCTTCTGGAGCCTGGTGGTCTGGCGTGGCAGGCCATTCGAGACCGTCGACTGACGGGCCGATTCCAGGCGAATACCTGCCCTCGCCCCGCACTATCGTCCGCAGGGTGGCTACTCACGTCGCAGCGAGCAGTGGATGATGGCTGAGAATCGCGGGCTCCTCGATCTCACGGCACTCGAGCAGGCGGTCTTCGATGACTCGATCGACACGGTGATCGTTGCTTTCACAGACCACTACGGGCGACTTCACGGTAAACGGTTCGATGCGAGCTTCTTCCTCGAACACACCGTGCCCTCGGGGACACACGGATGTGACTACCTGCTGACCGTCGACATGGAGATGAACCCCGTCGAGGGGTACCGATTCGCCAACTGGGAGCTCGGCTACGGAGACTTCCATCTCGTCCCGGATCTCGAAACACTGCGAGTGGCCACGTGGCTACCCGGAACGGCATTGATCCTGTGCGACGTGCATGCAGATTCCGACGACACCCCCGTTCCGGTCGCCCCCCGGTCGATCCTCCGCAACCAGATCTCCCGGCTCGCGGCGCGAGGGCTCACTGCGAAGGCCGCTTCCGAGCTCGAGTACTACATCTACGAAGAGTCGTACCGTGAAGCCGCAGAGAACGGGTTTCATGACCTGTCTTCGATCGCCTGGTACAGCGAGGACTATCACTTGCTCCAAGGCGGCCGAGAGGAGTTCTACAACCGCGCAGTACGCCGGCATCTCCGTGACTCGGGAATCCCCGTCGAGAGCTCGAAGGGCGAGTTCGGGCGCGGTCAGCACGAACTGAACATCCAGTACACCGACGTCCTCGAGATGGCCGACCGCCATACGATCATGAAGCTCCTGATGAAGGATCTCGCCGACCAACTCGGCATCTCGGTGACATTCATGGCGAAGCCCGAGACCGACCAGGCAGGTTCGAGTTGCCACATTCATCTCAGCCTCTGGAGTGAGTCCGAGCCGGCATTCCCCGGTGACATCGAGGTCGGACGCATTCGTTGTTCGGACACTTTCCGGCACTTCCTGGGTGGATGGATCGACCATGTGCAGGACGTGATGCCGTTCTACGGGCCCACCGTCAACTCCTACAAGCGATATCAGGTGGCGTCGTGGGCCCCGACGAACATCGCATGGAGTTACGACAACCGGACGGCAGGCTTCCGCGTGGTGGGATCGGGCCCGAGTCTCCGCATCGAGTGCCGCATCCCGGGTGCAGACGTCAACCCGTACCTCGCGTATGCCGCGGCGCTGGCATCTGGAATCGATGGGATCGAGCGCAAGGCCGAGCCGCCTGAAATCCTCACCGGCGACGGATACGCCGCACGAGACATCGCATCCGTACCCACATCGTTGACTCGGGCGATCACGTCGTTCCGCGAGAGCGGCTTCGGCCGCGCGGCGTTCGGTGACGAGGTGTTCGAGCACTACGCGCACTTCTTCTCGGTCGAGATAGCCGACTTCGAGCGTGCGGTCACCGACTGGGAGCGGGTCAGATACTTCGACCGGATATGACGCTCACCCCAAATGGCGATGAGAGGAAGGCAGAGTTGGGTCGTCTCGATGGAAGAGTCGCACTGATCACGGGTGCCGGGAGCGG
>JAHEIN010000166.1 GCA_024639335.1 bacterium
AGGCCGCAGGCTTCGACCGCCAGACCAAGCGGGTAGTCCCAGTTGGCTTCGTCGGCGATGCTCATCCAGGTTCCGCCCAGTCTGTTCTCGGGCCGGGCTCGGGCCCAGTGATCGTCTTCGAAGGCCACGATCCGGGTGATGGTGTAGAGATCCCGCCGCTCGGCCTCGGTCAGGAGTTCGCCCGGATCATAGATGTCGTTCACTGCGCCGATCTCGGTGGCAAAGGCGACGTCGGTGCCATAGAGCACGTCGCCCGACTCCGTCTTTGTGTCGAAAACCAGGGTATTCACGGTCGAGCCTTCGACCAGGTCGAGGAGCTGGTCGAATCGCTCCGGGTCGGCGGCCACCTCGGCGCTGACCCGCACACCTCGTACTGGGCCCGGCTCCGGCCTCGGCGGCGGAGTCGAAGTGGTGTTGGTTGGCGCCGTCGTCGAGATGGTGGCGGTGGTCGAGGGTTCGTTCGTCGTCGGTACAGGTGTGGTCGGCACAGAGGTGATCGTCGTTGTCATGGCCGATTCGTTTTCAGACGGTGATGCGGCCGCGACCGAACGATCAGAGTTCGACCCGCCCCCGAGCGAGCATGCGCTCAGTAGACAGGCCACCGCAACGCCGCTCAGTAGCCGTCCCACCGGACTCAAGTCTAGGACGCCAACGATCGCGGGATCGGTCGGGTCAGCTCCGAAGCGCTCGTCGGAGTCGATGCACGACTGATCCGTGAACCGTGATTCTTGTTCATCGCTTCGGAACATGGAGGTCATGGCCCGGGCGGTCGGGACGAGTAGGGAACGAGGGAGAAGCTCGCCCACGCCGGGTGAGGACCCGAGCTGAGTTCTGGGCCAATCTGGAGGCGATGTCCGACTACTATGCTCAGGATCGGCGGTTCTGGCTACGGGTGGTGTACGCCGTGCCGATCGGTCTGATGGCCGCCGGAGCGGAGTGCCGGCCACGAACCACGGCGTCGGCAATGACGGATTGCGCACGGTAGTCTGAGCGACGTGGGTGAGATGCTGGCGAGAACAAGGCTCCTGCTCAGGCGGCTTGTTCGAGACAACTCGGTTGCCACTCGGCTCTCGCTCGTGGTACTCCTCGTCGCCCTGATCTCCCTGGTCATCACGTCCATGGTGGCGTTGCAGCAGGCCGGCGCAGTCGCCGATCAGGTCCTCCAGGCGCGCCTCGAGTCGCTTGGAGCAGCCCGCGCCGACCAGGTCGAGCAGTACTTCGGCAGTGTTGAGCAGAGCGCCAACCTCCAGGCGATCAGCCCGAGCACCGCCGCCGCCATCGGCGATTTCGCCGATGCCTACCAGGAGCTGCAGGACGGCGATCCGTCGCGTGACGACATCGAGGCGGTCGAGGAGTACTACCGCGACGTCGTCGCGCCCGAGCTGGCAGCCGTGCGGGGTCGACTGGTCAACACCGCCGGCGTCATTCCCCGCCGGCCCGCGGCCGTCCATCTTCAGGCCAACTACGTCGTACCGTCCGGTGACGGTGCCGCCCCGCTGGACGACGCCGGCGACGGCAGCCGGTGGTCGGAGCTGCACGCCACTCTCCATCCTTTGTACCAAGAACTGGCGATCCAGGCCGGTGTGGACGACCTCTACCTGATCGAGCCGAACGGCAACACCATCGTATATTCGACGGCCAAGGGCAATGACTTCGGCACCAGTCTTCGCACGGGGCCGTACAGCGGTAGCGCGCTCGCCGTTCTCATCCGCTCCTTCGGTGACCAACCCGAGCCCGCCGCGGCGAGGATCGGGGACTTCACCAGCTATCCGGCAGCCGGCGATGAACCGAGCCTTTTCGTTGCCAGTCCCGTCATCGCCGACGGAGCGCTCGCCGGGTTCGTAGCGTACCGGATCGGTCCCGAACCGGTCAGCTCGATCACGACCGATGGGGGATCGTGGATTGGCCAGGGCGACACGGCCGAGACCTACGTGGTAGCGCGCGATGACTTCATGCGCTCCGATGCCCGTGGCTTCGTGGAGGACGAGCCGTCCTTCCTTACCGCCGTGACCGACGCCGGGACGGCAACCGAGAAGCAAACCCGATCCATGGAGAACTTCGGGACCACTGCCCTCTTCCAGCAGATCGACGACGAGGATGTCAACGCCGCGCTGGACGAGGAGCCGAGTCTGGTGAGGGCCACCAACTACCTCGGGCGCGAGGTGCTTCAAGGGCGCCGGGCCCTCGATATCGAGGGACTGGAGTGGGCCATGATCGTCGAGGTCGAGCGGGTGGAGATCGAGCAGCCGATCGTCGACTTCCTGCGAAACCTGCTCGTCGCAATTGCAGTGTTCCTGGTGGTGATCACGTTCCTCGCCGTGCGCTGGTCGGATCGCCTTGTGCAGCCCCTGCGAATCATCTCCTCGAGACTTCGGGTGGTCCGGGCCGGGGGTGACATCGAGGAGGGAACAAGTTCGGCGCTACTCCCGGCCAGGAGCCCGAAGGAGTTCGTCGATCTCGCCGGCGACATCGACACGATGCTGGAGACGCTCGCCGCCCGCAATGCCGACGTGGCCGAGCGGGCGGCCGAGCGGCGTGAGCTGCTGCGCCGAGTCCTTCCACCGCAGGCGGCACAACGAGCCGAGGCCGGTGAACGGGACGTGGTCGATCAGGTGGCGAACGCCACGGTGGCCGTGGTCGTCATCACCGGCCTCGGTCACCTCCTGCGGGCTGGAACAGCCGATACCCGCTCCCTGCTCGATCGATTCGTCGAAGAGGCCGACGCCGTGGCCCGCCAGCGCGGTCTCGAACGCATCCGGCTCACCGGCGACGCCTACTTCGCAGCGTGCGGAACGGTTCGCCCCCACATCGACCATGCGGCACGAGCGGTGCTGTTCGTACTCGACCTACGCGAGATCATCCGAGACCTCGACGATATCGATCAGGGTATCTCCATCGGCGCCGGGGTGGATTCGGGACCGGTGACCGTCGGCCTGACCGGCGGATCCGGTCTCGTGTACGACGCCTGGGGATCGACGGTGCAGCGTGCAGCCGATCTGGCCCGACGCAGCGGACCGAACGAAGTGCTCGTCACTGCCACCGCCCGCTCACAACTGGGATCGACTTTCGTGGTCGAGGATGTTGTCGACCCGATCGATGGGAGCGCCACGGCCCGCGTCCGGCGCCGAGCAGAGGAAGCACGGCCCATACAATGAGCATCTTTCGTGACTCGAGCGCAGCCTGGGCGGCGCTGATCATCATCGCCCTGCCACTTCTCATCGTCGGCGCCGGCGAGTTGGAGGAGCGCTTGCGCCAGCGCGACTCGAAGTTCCAGCCGACCGTCTCGATCGTACGGATCTGGGTGGTTCCGCTGTTGACCCTGTGGGTGCTGGCACAGGTGCTGTTCGACCTCGGCTTCGATCACATCCTCCTTCGGCTGCTGGGCAGCGCCGTGCTCATTTCCGGTGCGACGGCGGCGCTGTCGGCACTGCGGGTGGTCGTCGCCGGCCTCGCCGGTCGACCTCGGCGCAGCGGCCGACGCGCCATACCGCGACTCCTGCTGGCGCTCCCGAGACTGCTGCTGATCATCGCCACCGGCTGGATTCTCATCGCCGGCGTTTGGGGTGTGGACCTGTCGGCTGCACTCACCGCCCTCGGTGTCACCTCACTGGTGATCTCCTTCGCCCTTCAGGACACGCTGAGCGGTATTGCCTCCGGCTTCACCCTGCTCGCCGATCAGCCATTCGCTCCGGGCGATTGGATCGAATCCGACGGCGTCGCCGGCCGTGTGATCGACATCAACTGGCGAGCCACCCGTATCGAGGACCGTAACGGCGACCTCATCGTCGTCCCCAACGGACAGCTCGCCAACGCAACCATCATCAACTACGATCAGCCCAGCCGCCTGCACCGGGTGAAGGTGCCGGTTCAGATCGAGCGAAGCGCTCCGCCGACGGCCGCCATCGAGATGCTGGTCGACGCTGCCCGCTCGACCCCGGGCGTGGTCGAGGACCCGCCCCCGTTCGCCCGGGTTACACAGATCGCCGACCCGGTCGTCGATTACGAGGCATCGATGTGGATCGACGATTATACGATCGCGCCCCGGGTGATGGCCGACTTCGGCGCGCTGGTTTGGTATCTCTCCTACCGACACGGGGTCCCACTCCCCAATCCGGCTCAGGATCTCTACCTGTTCGATGGCGAGAAAGCGGCGATCGAGAGCCGGATCACCTCGGCCGATATCCGCCGGCAGATCGCCGCCATGCCGCTCGCTGCCGAGTTGAGCGACGAGGTCCTCGATCGGTTGGCGGCGGACGCCTCCATCGATCAGTACAAACAGGGTGAGACGATCAGCGATGACGCCGCCCAGCGTGGTGTGCGGCTACTTCGCAGCGGCCGTGCTCGGCTGGTGCTCCGCCAGGATGGCAAATCGGACGATCTGGTCGTGCTCGATCTGGAGGCCGGCGACGTCGTGGGAGTGCTGGCCGAGCCGCCGGCAACCGACAGGGCTGCGCTGACCGTGGCGCTGACCGACTGCGACGTGGTCACGATCCCACAGGAGGCCGCGGCCCACGCCCTCACACTGGCTCCTGATCTCGCCGCCGTACTGGAGCAGCTGGCGGAGACCCGACGGCGTCGCATACAACGCATCCTCCGTCGACAGATGGACAACGGTGGCGGTCCGGCTCCTGATGCGCCTGCGGCGACAGGGGGCGACCGATCATGACCCGCAGTCGCCACGGGTTGCGCCGTCGCCTACTGGTCACGCTTATCGGCGTTGGGTTGGTGTCGGTCGTGCTCATCTCGGCCGTCATCTTCCTCTTTGCTCGGGTCTTGATCGATGACGGCGTCGAAGGACAACTCGTCTCGGTGCGCGACACCCGGGTCCAGGCCCTCGAAGCCGGCCTGGAACACATCCAGTCTCAGACGTCGGCCCTCGCTGCCAACCGGGACGTGGTCGACGCCCTCACCGATCTTTCGAGGGAGTTCGGTCAACTCGATGATGACGCAGGCTCCGATGAGATTGCCGGGCTGGCGATGATCTACGAGACCGAGGTGTTGCCCACGTTTGTGGCCGCCGGCGTCGATCTCCCCGCTGCCGATCTCGTCCCGGCGTCGCCGGCGGGCCGCTATGTCCAACAGCGGTACATCGCCGAGAATCCCAATGGTCTCGATGATCGGGACCAGCTCGACGACGCCGGCGACGGGTCGGGCTACAGCGCGGCCCACGCCGAGCACCATCCGCTGCTGCGACGCCTGCTGGACACAACGACCCTGTCCGATCTGATGCTGGTCGACGCCGACACCGGCGACGTGGTCTACACGACCAAGAAACGAATCGATCTCGGCACCAACGGTTTCGACGGGCCGTACACCACCGACGTCGATGGAGCCAAGGCGGGCCTCGGGAGCGTGCTCGACCGGCTGAGCACGGTGGCGGTTGGCGAAGCCGTCTTGTCCGACAGCGTCTTCTATGTGCCGACCGCGGGCCAACCCGTGTTCTTCCTCGCCGCCGCCGTGCGATCGGGGTCGGACGTGATCGGAGCGGTGGTCACCGAGGTTCCGGTCTCGGGCGGCACCGACTTGATGACGGCCGGACAAGACTGGGAGCTGCTCGGTCTCGGCGATACCGGCGAGGCCTACGTCGTTGGGCCGGATCGCACACTTCCCTACGAAGGCGGCGGAGAGCTGCGCTCCGACTCCCGCCTCTGGTTGGAGGACCCCGAGGAGTACCTCCGCCTCCACATGGAGCGGTACGGGGATCAGGCCGCCGCCGATCTGATCGAAACGGTCGGCTCGCCGGTCCTGCTGCAACAGGTCGACAACCCGGCCGTCACCGCCGCCCTCGACGGCGAGGAGTTCGCTGGAACGGTGACGAACTACCTGGGGAAGGAGACCCTGGCCGTCTCCGCGCCGCTGCGGGCCGGTGGCCTCGACTGGGCAGTCATCGTCGAGCTCGACAAGTCCGAGTCCGACGCCGCCCTCGACTCACTCCTGCGCCGAATCCTGGTGGTTCTCGCCATCCTGCTCCCCGCCATTGCCGTCACCGGGGTCCTCCTGGCCCGCGTCCTTACGCGGCCGGCCGACTCGCTCGTACGGTCGGCGGCGGCGATCGCCGA
>JAHEIN010000167.1 GCA_024639335.1 bacterium
CCCATTCCCCGGCATGGATCAAGCGCTGGATGAGTTGCCTGATGTTGACGTGTGGATGCCGATCGTCGATACAGCTGCGATCGGTCACGAAGTCGACACAGCGACGGTCCACCTCACGGTCAGCGGGGCGATCGGCTGGGCGGGCTCGATCGGTCACCTGACCCGTCGAACGGTCCGTCGCGCGATCCACCTCGGCAGGCCGGTCGGTCTGCTCGATGTGAACGCGCTCGTCGGTCACACGATCTGCTGCCAGACCAGGCAAGGCGCCAAAGACCATCATCAGTGCGGCGACCACCACCGCGATTCCTCTACGCATCTCCATCCCTTTCGTTGCGTGCCCTACAGACGGGACAGAGCGCCAGGATTCGACGCGGTCAGCGAATTCTTTGAAGGGAGCGTCAGGCCTTCGTATGTGTTGATGCCGGCGCCGGAGCGCAATTTTGGGTCAGCGCCTCCGAGCCCGGTTGAAGATGAAGTAGACGGCGAGTGTGAGAAACGCCCCGGACACGATCTGATTGACATCGACCGACGGCTGCCAATCCACTCGCCCCTCTCGGATGACGTAGACACCGACCGGCTTGCCGATCACGCCGAATCCGCCGCCCTCTCCGCTGCCACCGGCATGGTCGTCTCCACCGCCGCCGCCGCCACCACCGCCGCCCGTTCGGATCTTCGCAACCGGGATGACCGTCGTGCCATCTCGTTCGATCGCCTCGCCGAAGACATGCTCGACCCCCACCAGATCGCGCACGCGATCCATGATGCGGTCCGTGACACCCAAGCCCATCTCGAGATCTTTGACTTCCACCATCTCGCTCCTTCCGTCAGGACCGAGTATCCCACTTCGGGGCGCGGTCCGTCAGGGCGCATCTTCCCGACTTCGAAGGGACCTCGCCGGTCAGTTGGCGGATGTCTGCAGTCCGGCACCGAAGAAGCGCCACACGACGGGCGATGGCGTTGCCTCGGCCTCCGTGGCTCGGCTACCTGCGATGAAGACGCTCGGGCCCTGAAACTCGATCGAGTTCACTCGGCCGTCGACGGCGAGGCCACCATCATCCGCCTCCTGCCACTCGACGGCGTCGGTCGAAGTCCAGACACCGACGCGTGCCCTTCTCGCACCGGAGGCTGTCGCCCGTATGGAGCCGACAGCGACCAGAACTCCTTCGGCGACGGTCAGGTGTTCGATGCCTGTCTCATCGGGGAACTCCATGGGGCTGCGGTGCCATTGGGTGCCATCGTCGCTCACCCATACTGCGCCAGAACCCTTGAGATTGTCGTAGCCGGCTGCGACGAGCCCACCTTGGAAGCCGACGACGGAGAGCACGGTCGACGAGCCGAACAATGCAGTGGAGGGATGGGAGTTCGCACTCCATTCCTGCCCGTCTGCCGACATCAGCACGATGCCTATGTGTTGCTCGGAGTTGCGACCGAAGAGAAGGCCACCATGTTGGGTGGAAGCCACCGTATCGATCGGCCCCGGCATTCGCCGGGCACTCCAACCGCTGTCCGAGCCGGACCACAAAGTGGGACCACTTGCGTTCCGGCCGTACGCAACCAGCGTGTCGCCGATGCCGACGACACCGTCGAAAGATGCCTCGTCGAACGCCTCTCCGGAGAGCCCGATCGCCATCCAAGATCGCAGATCGTTGGAGTGCCACATGGTGGGGCTCGGGGTCATCCCGCGATCGCCGAACGCAAACCTCGAGCCGATGGCGACGGCATCTCGACGCGACACGGTGACCGCGTCGATGTGGCCCGGACCGAGGTCGGACACCACGTCGAAGTCCTGGCCGCCGCCAGACGGCATCAAGATCATGGCGTGCCCGATACCGTCGAATTCCACCTGCGCGGTTGCCCACAGCGACTGGTCGAGCACGGCGAGGTTGTCGAGCGTGCCGGCACTGACAGGCGCCACCGAGAAGACGTCGGAGGTCTGGGGCTCGAGCCGGGTGGGCATCGGCTCGGTCGCTTCGACGACAGGTCCCTCCGCCGGCTCGGGATCGGCGCCCGTGCTGCGACGCTGTGTCCACCACCACCAGCCGACCGCCCCGAGTGCTGCGAGGAGAAAGAGAATGGGAACCAGGTTCGAAGACGGTGCTGGGGGACGAACATCGATCTGGGCGGAGGCCACCACATTGCCGCCTGCCACGACCGCAACGGTCTGCACTCCGGAGTCGATCTCGGGCACGCTGACCGACAGCGCGAAGTCTCCGCTTGCGTTCGCCTCGGTGACACCGGCCACCTCATCACCGATGGTCACGATCACGCTGCCCATCGCGAAATCGGACCCTTGGATCTGTATGCGCTCGGCCACCCTGGGACTCGCAGGGCTCACCGCGAGTGTTGCGGTCGGAGGTCGTTCGGGTTGGTCCTGCGAAGACGCCACAGGGTCGAGCTCGTTCTCGATGGTCTCCTCGGCGGGGTCGAGGATGCCGGACTCACCGAGACGCTGCAAGAACACGGCCAATTGACCTCTGATCACCGGGACGGTCGGACCGAACTCCTCGGGCGCAGTGCCGGAAGAGATGCCGGTCGCAGCGATCCACGAAACCGGGTCCTGGAGCTCGCGGCTCTCGACGTCCGTGAAGCCGTGTGGCGGCGCATCGGGCTCGCCCGCGAGCCTGTGGAGGAACACCGACAGCGCCCCGCGCGTCACGATCCCTCCTGGGTCGAAGGTTGTCGGTGTGGATCCCTGGGTGATGCCCGCGGCCGCCATCCAGGAAACGGCGTCGTCCTGCCAGCCCACGGTGACATCCCTGAAACGGTGCACCGGGGCATCGGGCTGGCCGGCGAGACGCCAGAGGAGAACGGCGGTCTCACCACGCGTCACGGGGTCTTCGGGCCGGAACGTTCCATCGACTCCCCCGGTTGTGAGACCCTGGTCGACGAGCCACTGCACGGCGTCGGCGTAGTAGGCGTCCTCGGGGACATCTTCGAAGAGGGACTGTGCGCCGGCGACCGACGTCGTGACGACGGAGAGAATCGCAATCAGGACGAGGGGCGCCTGACGGAGGCCCGAACGGAGGTTGACAGCCATCGACGATATGTCGGCGTGCGTCGGTGTCGGCTTGAGCCTCTTTGCGGTTGGAAGAGGGTCAGACAACGAGGCGGGGGCCGGTCATTCGACCGGCCCCCGAACACTCATCGATCGCCCGACTCAGGGAGCCGGTGTGTAGTTCTGTGTCGAGTATTCCGTCGGCTTGGACACCGTTCCCTCGGAGTCTTCGACCACGAAGTCGATGAACGACTGTGCGTAGTCGAGGAACGTATCGACGCCCCGGCCATCCGCGTTCACATCGGCGAGCACGGCGTAGCCGTCACCACCGCCGACCATGAAGCTGTTGGCCACCACGATGTAGGTCGCGGCAGCATCGATCGCCGTCCACTCGGTCTCACCCTTGGGTCTGACCTCGATGTTCGAGAATCGACTTCCGAACGCCGCACTCGCGTCGACATCCCAACGAATGCCGGCACCGTACGGGTACGCACCGGTCGAACCGCCTGCATCGAGCACGTTGCCGAGACCCTGTTCCAGTGCGAGAGTGACCTCGGCACCAGTCATCTCGAGCTCATAGAGCGTGTTGGCGAACGGCAACAGCTCGTAGGAGTCGGCGATCGTGATGTCCCCGGCCGGGATGTCGATTCGCACGCCACCCGAGTTCTGCAGGGCGATGTCGGCCCGGAAGGCTCGTGCCAGGAACGCATCGGTCACCAGCTGCTGGATATCGCCACCGTTCGCGACCTCTTCGGGAGCGCAGATCTCGCTGCGCCCGTCGGACGGGAACCGCGCAAGGCAGAGATCGTCGGTCGATGTCCCGATGACCTCCAAGGCCAGCACGTCGACTTCGGCAGCGAACCCGGCGATGATGCCCTCGGTCACCGCATCGGGCGTCACGACGTCGAGCTGGTCATCTGCGGCCAGAGCGGCATCGATGTCCGCCTGCGGGACCTCCGATTCGTTCTCGGTCACGGCGCCGAGCAGCAGGTTGGCGTCGCCCGTGCAGTCGACCACGGTGCCGTCACCGTCGAAGTGCACGTTCAGCTCGCCGACCACGTTGCTGTACTGCCATGCCTGACCGACACAGACCGGGTCGCCGTCGGCGTTGGTGGTCTGAGTCGGATACGGGCCCTGGGGATTCAGTCCGTACTGAGCGAAATCACCCAGGAGCGTGTGGCTGTCGCCACCGATGATGAAGTCGACCCCGTTCACGGCGGCTGCCAGCGCCAGGTCGTTGTCATAACCCTGGTGGGTGACGAGGCCGATCTTGTCGATTCCGTCATCCGTCAGCTCGTCGATGTACTCCTGGGCAGTCGTCACCTCGTCGAGGAAGTCCGTCGTCTCGAGCGGCTGCGACGACACCTTGGTCTTCTGTGCGATGTCGATCCCGATGAACCCGACCTGCTCCTCGCCGAATGTCTCGATGACGAACGGCTGGATGTAGTCCGTCGCGGTGTTCTCTGCGAGCGGGGTTCCGATCTCGGGGATCACATTCGCTGCGATGACCGGGGTGTTGCAGCTGCCTTCCGCGAGGAAGTCCAGGAAGGTCACGAGACCGGCATCGCCGGCATCGAACTCATGATTGCCGAGCGCGAGCATGTCGAAGCAGACTTCGTTCATGACCGCTGCGTCGGCCTCACCGGCGAACAGCGTGTAGAACAGCGTTCCGGTGATGGCGTCGCCGGCATGGACCTTGACGTTGTTGCCGCCGGCGTACTCGGCTTCGAGGGCCTTGATCTCGGCTGCCACACGGCCAAACCCGCCGAGCTCGAACTCGACCTCGCTGCCACCGATCTCGAGGTCGATGTCGTCGCCCTGGACGTTCGAGTGATGGTCGTTGATGTGGAAGATGTTGAGGCTGAACGTCTCAGGCTCACCGGCGCCTCGCCAGAGGAAGGTCACGCCCTGCCCTCTGGTCAAGGAATCGCCAGGCGAGAAGGTCGTTGCCGAGGTTCCCGTGGTCACGGCATTGTCGACCATCCATGCGACCGCCTCGGTGTAGAACTGCCCATCCGGGACATCGGTGAATTGGGGATCGGTGGTCGACGCGACGGAGCCATAGGCGCGCCACAGGATCGTGGAGAACTCCGCCCGGGTGATCGTCGAATCGGGCGAGAACGTCGTTGCAGACGTGCCTGTCACCACACCGCTGCCCGATGCCCAGGCAACGGCACCGTCGTAGTAGACGCCGGCGGCCACGTCGTCGAACGCGATGGCTGCTGAACCTGCCGTCGGTGAACCGAACGAGCGCCAGAGCAGAGTGATGGCGTCGGCTCTCGATAGTGCGTCCTCGGGACCGAAGTTCTCTCCGTCGACGCCGGTCGAGAATCCTCTCGTCCCCGCCCACAGGACCGCATCTGCGTAGAAGAACTCCTCTGAGATGTCGTCGAAGACGAGTTGGCTGTAGTCGCGTGCCTCCTGGGCGAATGCCGCAGTCGACAATGTCATGAGTGTCGCGAGAACTGCGACGAGCAGGCGTTTCACACTGGCTCCCTCTTTTGCCTGGAGCCAAACCTATCCGAATCGAAGAGACCGCGAAGGCCCGAAAGGCCTTTTGTCGTTCAGAGTCTGCGGAACACCCGGCCGAGACGCCGGATCGGCGACCCTTCAGGTCACCTTCGGTCGGTCGCGATGCTCGACCTTGCCATCGGCGTGAAGCGCGAATCGCCCTTCGCCCCGATCGTGGACCGGAGCCGGGCCGGACCACGGCCAACCACCGAACTGCGTCCTGCGGTAGTCGAGCAGTGCGGTCTGGATCTCATCGGAGGTGTTCATCACGAACGGGCCCACCTGGATGACGGGCGCCCCGATGGGTCGCCCCTGGAGCAGCAGGAACTCGGCCGGTTCTGAGCCGGCGTTGTGGATCTCGACCGGAGTGTCGGATGCGAGCCGAAGCCCGATGTCGGCTCCAACCGCCTGACCCGCAACAGAGATCGCCGATCCGGAATAACAGTGGAGCATGCGGTTCAGGCCTTGGGTGTGGGCCGGCAGGGTCCAGGTGCCACCGGGCTTCACCGAGATCACCCAGATCG
>JAHEIN010000168.1 GCA_024639335.1 bacterium
CAGGGAGCTGAACCGTGATCACCAGCATTGTGGCATCGGGCGTGACAGTAGATGGGATCCACGAACTACGGAGGCGATGGGAGCCGGCCGGCGAACCGCTCGCGGAGGTCGTGCTCGTCCATGGTCAAGGCGAACACTCCGGCCGCTACGAGCACGTGGGATCGATTCTGGCCGAGGGGGGCCTCTCGGTCCGCAGCTATGACTTGCTCGGGTACGGTGCGTCGGGCGGAGGTCGAGGGGACATCGAGCAGTGGTCCATGTACCTCGATCAACTCGAGCTCCACATCCGCGAAGCACAGGCATCCGGGCGCCCCACGGTCATCGTCGCCCACTCGTCAGGCCCGCTGATCAGCCTGGACTATGTCCTGTCGGAGCGGCCGAACCCAGAACTGATGGTCTTCACCGCTCCGGCGCTCCACGTCGAGGACGACTTTCGAACTCGACTCCTCAGACCTTTGATCCCCGCACTGGCCAGGCTCGTCCCGAAACTGGCGATTCGGGCACCGGTCAAGGGTGAGCAGCTGTCCAGAGACCCTGCGGTTGGCCAGGAGTTCCTGTCGGATCCGCTGGTGCATCAACCCGTGACGATGCGGTTCGCTGCGGCGTACTTGGACGCCCAAGCGCGGGTCAGCGCCAATCTCCACAAACTCGACGTACCCACCCTGGTCATGCACGGTGAACTCGACACCATCGCTCCGGCCTCGGAGTCCGAAGAGCTCGGAGCATTGGGATGCGTGGAGCGTCGTGTATTGCCAGCCCTCCGCCACGAGCTCTTCAACGAACCGGAAGGTCCGGAGCTGGCGGCCGACGCTCTCGAGTGGATCAAGGCAAACCTCCCCGACTGAGCGTTGAGCCGGCTTCCATGGAATTCACAGATCCGGCCTTGGTTGCGCCTCGGCGAATGCCCGATCGAACGCGTTCTGGATGCTCAGATGAAGCGACGAGAAACCAGGTCGACTGGAACCCGGGTCCCACGCATGTCGACCGCGAGCGTTTCCGAATCTCGGTCTACAAGCCCCATTCCGATCCCCTCCGACCGCATCGGACTGAACGAGCCCGACGTCACGTGGCCGACACGCTGCCCATCGCCATCGACGAGCGCCTGCCCTGCGCGAGGGATACGCCTGCTTCTCGTGGTGAAGAGGCGGCGCCTCGAGCGTGTGGCCGGGTCGAGCGAATCCATCCCGACGAAGTCGTGGGAGAGGTCGACGGCGAAGCCGAGCCCTGCCTCGTACGGCTCCGTGGTCTCGTCCATGTCCTGGCCCCACAGCGGGAGCCCGGCCTCGAGCCGCAAGGTGTCACGGGCCCCGAGGCCACAGGGCACCACTCCGGCTGCGAGAAGCGCCTTGGCCACCGCTTCTCCGTGCACGACATCGACGATGACCTCGCCGCCGCGCTCACCGGTGTAGCCGGTGCCGGCGACCAGCGCGCCCTCGACCAATGAAGACTCCTCCACCGAGAACCTCGGCCCGTGAAAGCCGACCAATCGTTCGAGGATGTCTGGAGCATCCGGTCCCTGAACGGCGAGCATCACGGTTGTCTCCCTCATGTCGGAAGGCGCTGCATCGGCGAATCGGTCGATCACGGCCGGGTGATTGGCGGCGTTGGGCAGCACGACGAACCGCTCGTCGCCGAGTCGCCAGATCACGATGTCATCGACGATTCCGCCCGAAGCGTTCAGCACCAGTCCGTATTTGCTGGCTCCGACGTCGATCGATGCTCCCGCGACCGTGGTCTGCCGGTCGATGGTGTCGATGCATCGATCGCCCTCGATGGCGAACCGTCCGAGATGGCTGACATCGAACCAACCGGATCGTTCACGAACGGCCATGTGTTCTCCGACGACGGAGTCGTACTGGAGCGGCATCGACCACCCTCCGAAGTCCGTGAACTTCGCTCCGAGCTCGGTGTGGAGAGCGTGGAGCGGGCCCTCTCGGCTCACGGAGTGGACCCGCGATCGGTCAATGTGACCAAATGGGGTTCGCCGGGGATTCTCGTGGGCGGTGACGCCTCTTCGAGGTGCTCGGGCTCGTCGAGGCCGTACTTCAGGACGAGATGGAGATAGTCCCTGAGATACAGAATCTTGCAGTCCACATCCGGGTGGTGGTCGGCCAGCTTGCGTAGTTTGGCGTTCTTGCGTGTCACCAGCTTCTGGTTCATCGTGGTGATCTCGATGTAGCAGTCGTCATCGGGTAGGTAGAAATCGGGAGCGAAGAACTTCGTCGGCTCGCCATCTTCGTCGAACTCGATCGGAAACGAGTCGGGTTCGTACTCCCACTCGACGTCGTAGAAGTCGAGAAGCAAGGCAAACTGCCGCTCGGAGTTGTGAGCAAAAACGACCTCGGCTGCGGGCGTCCGGAAGCCGGAGTCGTTCGCCATCAATGTGCCTCGACGGCCGGCAGCTCGGCGCCCGGACCGGAAACAGCAGCAGGATTCAGCTCGTGAATGGCGCCGGCGACCTCGTCCTGCACCGGACCCACCGCTATCCCGAAGACCCCCTGGCCCCGCCGGAAAACGTCGACCACCTCGTCGGGGCTGTGTGCTGCATAGATGGTGTGCCCGTCGGAGAGCAATGTGACGTCCGCCAGAGGCTCGTCGGACGCAAGCTGTGTTCTCAGGATCTCGACTGCGGAGCGGATCTTCTTCAGGCTCATTCCGGCGTCGAGGAGTCGCTTGATCACCTTGAGTTGAACCAGATCCGTGAACGAGTACATCCGCTGTGAGCCTGAGCCCGAGGCCTCTTGGAGTGACGGCCGGAGCAGCTCGGTTCTCGCCCAATAGTCGAGCTGGCGGTACGTGATACCCACGAATTTGCACACCTGCGGGGCTCGGTACCCGACCGTTTCCTGGTTCTTCTCTTCCGACATGGGATCTCCTCGATCTCCCGCCCGATCGGTTCGGCGTTCTCCTCCACGAGCGCGCCAGGCCAATCCGATTACATCACCGTAATTCCACCAGCGTCGGGAAGCTAGTTCGCTACTCCCAGACTTGTCAACAACCGTTGTGGATAAATGCTCGCCAACCGAAGATCGAGAACGACGATGCGAGCACAGCGAGCGAGTCGGTCGGCAATCAACCGGAGAACAGCTCGGCGGCGGCGGAGACCTGGACGGCGGTGCCGACCACGATGACTGCGGAATCCGGTAACAGGACGTGCTCGGGGGACGGTGCGTGCAGCATGTTCCGGCTCTGGTCCTCGACTGCGAGGATCAACGCCCCGCTACGCTCCCGGATCGCCGCTTCACGGATCGAGGAACCCACGACTGGAGAAGACTCGTCGACGCGCAACTCCTCCACCGAGAACTCGACGGCGCGACCGCCGACGATGACGTCGAACACCTCTGCGAGGTTCTTCTCCACCGTCATCGCAGCCAGGCGTTCGCTGCCGACGACCTGGGGCGCAACGACCCGGTCTGCCCCGGCGAGCCGGAGCTTCGACTCCGACTCCTGCTCACTGGCGCGCGAGACGAGATGGATCGTGGGATGGATCGAACGGGCGGAGAGGATGATCACCAGGTTGTCGGAATCGTCCGCAACACAGGCAACCAGCGCTTTGGCGCGACCGATCCCGGCGGCTACCAGCGTGTCGTTGAAGGTGGCATCCTCCATGACGATGGGTACACCAGCAGTTTCGGCCTCAGCGGCCGACGCGGGATCGTCTTCGATCACGACGACCTGCTCGCCTCGATCGACCAGGTTGCGGTACACGCCCCGACCGACCCGGCCGAACCCGCACACGATCACGTGGTCTGAGAACTCACTGATCAACTTCTGCGTTCTCGCTCTCTGCCTCTCGACACCGAGGTCGAGAAGACGCTCGATGGCTGCGCTCGCAGTGTAGAGAGCGAGGCCGACGCCGAGGACCATGATGGCGATGGTCAGGATCCGGCTCGCAGGTGACAATTCGAAGACCTCGGAGAAACCCACCGTGGTGATCGTGATGGCCACCATGTAGAGCGCATCGAGCACGCTGACCCGCTCGATCCACACGTACCCCAGTGTGCCGAGTGCGCTCAGAACTGCCAGTCCGACTGCGCCCGCCCACAGCTTGTTGGTCAGTCTCACGGAGTCTCATCGGGGTCGATGAAGTCATCGACCGTGAGCTCCTCGAGCATCTCGCGGAAGCGCTCGATCTCTTCCTCGGAGGCTTCCTCCTCGGCTTCGGTCTCGATCTCGATGCCGGCCTCGTCGAGCACGGCCTGGCTCGCAAACACCGGGATCCCGGCGCGTACGGAGAGGGCGATGGCATCGGATGGGCGACTCGACACAACGACCTCGGCGCCGTCGCGCTCGAACACGAGGTCTGCGAAGAAGACGCTGTCACGCAGTTCGGTGACGACGATCCTGACGGCAGTAGCGCCGAGGGCCTCGATCACCGAGAGCATCAGGTCGTGGGTCTGGGGTCGTGGGGGCTCCGCGCCTTCCATCGCCGACGAGATGGACATGGCCTCGACCGTGCCCACCCATATCGGCAGGAATCGCACTCCTGACTGCTCCCGGAGGAGCACGATCGGGGTGTTCGAGGGCAGTTCGACCCTCACTCCCGTCACGGTCATCGGCACGGCATCTTTCATACCTCGTACCCTATCAGGACGCGGTGAACACTCGACCGGCAAACGAGTCGGGGTCATCCAGGAAACCCGCCGGATCCAGCACCGCCCACACACCAGGAAGGTTCCGAAAGCGGCCCTCGTGATCGAACCCGTACCCGATCAGATATTCGTCACCCGCCTCGAAACCCCGGTACTCCACAGGCACGTCGGCGATCCGCCGCACGGCCTTGTCGATCAGCGTCACGGTTGCGATCGACGCGGGCTGTCGATCCGCGATGAGCGCCCGCAGAACGGAGAGTGACAAGCCTGTGTCGACCAGATCCTCCACGAGGATCACGTCGCGCCCAGTCATGGGAGCCGCCGTGTCTGAGGCGATCCGAATCCTCCCTCCCTCGTCGAAGCGATTGAGAGCAAGGAAGTCGACATCCAAGTCGATGTCCATCGCGCGGATGAGATCGGCGAGAAACCACATGGCTCCCGTCATGACTGCGACGAGCAGCGGGTTTCGGCCTCGATAGTCGTCGGCTACGACACTGCCGAGCTCGGCGATCCGCTCCGACAGCATCTCGGCCGTGATGATCTCACGCGCCACGTCAGCCATTCGACCACCCACCAAACATCCAGCCAAATGCATCGATGAGCCCGGGAAGCGCTGACTGCTCTGCTGTGGCCGTCAAGGAGGCCGCCTCGGCATCCGGTGGCTGCGCAAGGAGCGCGGCGATGTGGAACTGCGACTCGAGGAGCGCCGACCGGCGGAGCTCAGCACCATCGAATACGGACTCGCCGGCTACGGCGCGCACCAATTCGTGGCCCCCGAAGCCGAAGTCGAGCAGAGCCGAAGCATCCTCGAAATGAGATCCAGCGCCTTCGGATCCCATGACGACGACGTAGATCGTGCGACCCTCACGCTCGGCAGCCGCCACGAGAACCAGGCCTGCCTGGAACGTGAAACCGGTCTTGACGCCGATCGCCCCATCGTAGAGCTCGAGGAGCTCGTTCGTTGCTGCCGCCGCTCGCAGCGTGCCCTCGGGGTCCGGAGGGAGGGACGCCTGAGTGAGCGCCGCCGCCTCTCGGAACTCTTCGTTCGCCATCGCCGCCAATCCCAGACGCAGCAGATCTCGAGCCGTGGAGAAATGCTGCTCGGCGTCGAGGCCGTGCGGGTTGGCGAACTGGGTGCGAGTGAGGCCGAGCTCCACAGCACGACCGTTCATCAGCTCGACGAAGGTCTCGACGTCTCCTCCGACCGCTTCGGCAACGGCGATCGCCGCATCGTTCGCAGATCGGACGACCATCGCGTCGATCAGGTCAGCGATCGGCAGCTCTTCCCCTGCGATCAGGCCGATCTCGGCTTCACCGATTTCGGCGGCACGGTTACTGACCGTCACCAGCTGATCCGTTGCAGATTGCTCGAGCGCCACGAGCGCCGTCATCATCTTCGTGGTAGA
>JAHEIN010000169.1 GCA_024639335.1 bacterium
ACGCCTCGGCCGGTCATCCCGCCGCCTTCGTCTGGCACTCACGGGAGGTTCGGCCCCTGGGGGCCACAGGTCCGCTGCTGATGCTCGACCCCACCGCCCCCTACCACTCCCGGGAATTGGCGTGGGACCTGGACGATGTGGCCGTCATGTACACCGACGGCCTGGCCGAGGCCCGCAATGGCGAGATTCTGTTCGGTGAGGACGGCATTGCCGGCATGATCCGGCGAGATCCCACGGCCTCACCCGACGTCTTGACCAAAGTCCTGGTCGAGGCGGCCCGGGATTTCGCCGGTGGTCCCATCGCCGACGACGTCGCCGTGCTCGTCCTCCGACGGGTGTAGCATTCGGGCCAACCCGGTCCGGGATTGAACCGATGTGACGCCCCGCCCCGGAATTGCGGACCGTACAATGACCGGCGATGCCCTGGTGCGATACCTGCGATGTCTATCTCGCCCCCAACTCGGTTGACGCTGACGGAACGTGCCCGACCTGCCACCACGAGGTCGACCACAGTGACAAGATCACCGAGACCGACAACCCGGTGCCGTGGCACTTCTGGATCGTCCTGGTGGCCCTGATCGCATACCTTGGCTGGCGGCTCATTCAGGGCGTCGGTTGGATCGCCCAACAGTTCTGAGTGTCGGGTACAACATTCGCCGAAACCGGGTCGGTGTTGGTGCCCTGACGCGGTACGATCGGAGCGCCACGGGCTGTGGCGCAGCTTGGTTAGCGCGCTTGACTGGGGGTCAAGAGGTCGGGAGTTCGAATCTCCCCAGCCCGACAGAGTTTTCCCAGTTCAGCGGGTATGCGAGCGTGCCGGTCGGCTGGTCCTGTTGCATACATGTATGCGTCTGGTATGGGGGTTGGGCCGGTTTGGTCGCCTGGTGGGTGGCCTCATGGGGCGCCCGATGGACTGGCGACTATGAGCCGTCGCTCCCAGGGCCTGGCTGGACTGGCTGGACGACATGCGCTTGACCGATCGTGAAGCGCGCTGTGTGCTGCGTCTGGTGTGGGGTCTGCTTGTGGGGCTCGAGAATCCTGTCGCCGCAGGTCATGCGGCGTTTCTGTATTGGTGGATGGGGCCGTCGCATCGGGTGGTGTGGAGCGCGGTGATGGTCGCTGGGGGCGTGGGTGGAGGCTCCGTGGCCGGTGTCGGCGGTCGTTGTTTGAGAGAGCGGTGGGGCCGGTGCTGGTTGTGGTGGTCGATGTGGTCGGTGACGAGGCGTTCGAGCTGGTGTTGGTTTCAGATGATGGTTCGGTCGAGGAGTTCTCGTCGGATCGATCCGATCCAGCGCTCAGCGAATGCGTTCGCGACGGGCGTGCGGTCCGGAGTCTTGAGGATCTTGAGGCCTTGGGTTCTGGGAGATCTTGTCGAAGCTGTCGGTGAACTGGCTGCCGCGGTCGCGGACGAGAGCGGAGGCGGCGTTGAGGTGTTCGCCGTGGCGGAGGAAGGTAGAGGTTGGGTGCTGTTTGGGTGGTCCAGGCGACGGTGGGTTTGGCGGTGACACCAGCGAAGTAGACGTGGCGGGTCTCGATGTGGGTGAAGAACAGGACGTAGTAGCGGTGCGGGGTTGCGGTGTCGACGGTGAAGAAGTCAGTTGCGAGTGCGGCTTGGGAGCGCAGGAACTCGGTCCAGGTCACTGCCGAGCGCGTGGGCGCGGGGTCGATGCCGTGGTTGTTGAGGATCTGCTACACGGTCGAGGACGCAATGGTGTGTCCGAGGCCGATGAGTTCGCCGTGGATGCGCCGGTGTCCCCAGGTCGGATTCTCGGCTGCGAGGCGCACGATCAGGCGGCGTAACTCGATCGGGGTCGGCGGTCGGCCGGGCCGGCGACGCTGGGGTTGGGTCCAGTGACGGGTGAGGTGTTTCTGATTTAACGCGACAAGTGGGCCGGTTTTTCACGCAGCATCCCGGGGTGGGGTGGGCTGGTTGGTTGGGTTGATGGTAGTAGTCATTGGTTGGGGTTGCGTCGGTGGTTCCGGCGGGCTTGGTCAGCGGCGGCCAGTCCGTCTCGGCGGGCTTGGCGGATTGCGTGTCCTCGGCCTTGGTGTTCGTCGTTGGGGGTGACATAGCCGATGCCTTCATGAAGCCGGACTCCGTTGTAGATCGTCCGGACACGTTCCAGCTCAGCTCGTAGTACGGCCGGGTCGTCGATGGCGAGGAGGTGGGGCCATTCGCCTTTGACGTGTCCCCACAGTGATTCGATCCAGGCCTGATCGGTCGGGGTGCTGACCCGCCCGTAGTGAGCGACCACGGCACACGCGGCCATGAACCGGCGGGTGGCCATAGCCCGCATTTCGGTGCCGTTGTCCGAGATCGCCAACAACAACGGCAACCCGTCGACGTCTGGAAGCTCAGTATCGTCGTTGTTGTTGATGGTGGCGACCCGGGCGGCGATGTCGTCGTCCCAGAGCCCTTCGGCCTGCAACGCCTGGGTGAACAGCACTTTGGCAGCCACCGAGTCCGGGTTCGGGCCGAGGGTGACCGACAGCCACTTCCGAGAGACGACATCGACAATCCCATGGGCGTATTTGGCTTGTTCACAGGCTCCGAACTGGGAGGCGTCCCAGCACCAGATCTGGTTCGGTTCCCAGTCTACCCAGGTGGGCCACGGGGACCTTGGCTGGGCCGGCGGTCTCGGGTTTCCCTCTAGTTTCAGGCCGTTTGCGGCCAGGACCCGGTCCACCGTGGATGGTGACACCCACACCAAGTGCTCATAGGAACCCCGATGGGCGAGCTTACGATGCGACCGGTCAACATCGGCCCAGGTGTGGTAGAGGTCCATGATGGCCTGGCGTTCTGAGTCCAACAGACCGTGGATCGGGTTGCCGCCCGGCGGGCGGTCATCCAACCCGTCACCGGCAGCCTGGCGGGTTTGCCAGCGCCACAACCGACGCCGATCCAACTCCAGGATCGAACAGGCCCGACTGGTCGACCAGCCAGCTTGAACGGCGTGGTCGACCAAGCCGATCAGGGCGGCCTTGACCGGCCCAGGGACGCGTGCAGGGACCGGGCCGTTCATCCCCAACTCGTTTTTCCCCGCAACACCGCCAACTCGACGGCCTGTTCAATCACGGTGGCCTGGAGGCGGGCGACCTCGCTCTCCAGCTCGGTGATCTTGGACCGCTCAGCCCGGGAGGTCTTGGACCGTCCCGGTTTCGAGGCCTGCAATGCGGCGATGGCGCCGTCACGGGCCAGGGTACGGATACGGGTGATCGTGCTACGATCCACCCCAGCCTCAGCAGCGGCATCGGCCTGGCTGAGCTGGCCAGACAGCATCCGGATGAACAGGTCGTACTTCTGCTCAGCAGTCAGTATCTTCTTCGGTTTCGGTGCAGTCACGGTGATGAGTCTCCAAGGTGTTGGAGCCCTCACCACCCCAGAAAATGCTGCGTGAAAAAACTCGGTACCTGTCGCGCGAAGTCAGATGCACGACACGGGCGATGCGTTTGTGGTGCCAGCGCAGCAGCGTGTCGGGTGTGACGATCCAGCCGTTTGGGGAGTCGGCGGGGGAGCGCGGCCGCGATCGCTGCGAGCAGGCTCCGGTCGTCATCGTTGAGTTCGGGCCGGTCGATCTGTCGTCGCAGCACCATGAGCTGGTGGCGGAGCACGATGATCTCGAGGTCTTTGGAGCGCCCAGAACCCACGATGAGTCGGGCAAGGGTGACGAGGAAGCGGTAGAGGATGCGAAACACGAGGAATCAGGGTGGCGGGAAAAGATGCTGGTCAGCGCGCACGTCGCCACTTTCCGGGCGGCACAGGGTTTCCGAGCGCCACAGGCGTCGAGATCGTTGCCGCCGCGATGGGACGACGCAGCACCAGGCCGATCCCGAGCGAGGCCAGGAGCTTCACGACGTCGACGGGTCGCCGGGCCCTCAGATCGTCGGCCGGCGCTGCGAAGACCACACTGCGCGAACTCTGCGACACTGCGTCCTCGATCTGCACTGCGTTCTCGATCGGCGACGCCGGCGGGACCGGGGCTTCACGTGGGTCGAGTCCGACGGTATCACGCGACCTCCACCGAGATGTCGGCGAGCCGCCGGGCCCGCTGTCTCTGTTATTCGAACCCGGCGACGCGGAGGCTGGTCAGTGCGAGGCCGGGGGGCGCCGAGAGAGCACGATCACGAGGATCGAGGCGATGAGGAGGCCGACGGAGATCTTGATGATCTGTTTTGAGCGGCGGCGAGCGTCCTCGGCGGCGATCGCTACGGACTCCGCCATTTCGAGGCCTTGCTGCATTGTTTCGAGGGCGCTTTGCAGTTCTGCGATCTGCTTTCCGGCGTCCTGGATCTCGCCGACGGTGTCCATCAGGTGCTCGCCTCGTCGAGTCGAGCCCAGGCGCCTTCGATGCTGCCGCGCAGCGTCTCCAGTGCCTCATCGCTGCCGTCCTGCAGCATCGCCCACGATTCGTCGGCCGCCGCCTTGGAGGCCTCGATCTTCTCGCGTGCCGAGCCGAGGGAATCGTTGAGCTGACCGAACACCGGATCGAGGTCGCTCGCCTTCACCGAGTCGTCCACGGCTATCCGGGTCTTGAGGAGCTCCATCCGGGTGAGGCTGAGATCCGCCGAGAGCTGACTGACGTGCTCGGCCATGCGCCGCATCCGCCGCTCGATCTCGTCGAGCCGAGCGTCCTGCTCGTCGTCGTTGCCGAAGAGCCCCATTGATCACCTTCCGAATCGCTGCCGGGCGGCCAGTTTAGTACGGAACCAGCGGTGCAGCTACTCCCCGTCGCTCATTCGGTCGATATCGGCGCTCAGGCGAGCGTCCTCGGCGCGCAGCGCGCGGATCTCATCGCTGTCTCCGAGGCCGAAGAGCGCGGTGAGACTGGCCGCGATCACCCCGAGGAACGCGAGCCGCGCGATCATCAGCAACGTGGCGATGACACGGCCAGAAGTGGTGACGGGCACGCGGTCGCGGTAGCGCACGGTCGTGATCGTGGCCGTCGCCCACCAGAGGGCGTCGCCGAACGTGTCGAAGCCGTCCTCGGGCTCCTCGACGCGAGGGACCACGACCGCGGCGACGAACATCGCGGCTGCGGCGTAGAGGCCGGCCACGCCGATTCGGCGGATGAGGATCCTGGCGTTGCGCGCGGCCTCGACAGCGGCGACGGCGAGCGCGGCCACGCATTCGAGTCGGGTGACGGCGAGAAGATCGGTCTCCTCCAGGCCCGGGACGAGGAGGTAGACGGGGAACGTCACCACTACGATCACCACGTACAGGCGGCCCCTCCAGGACCTGAGGTAGTCATCGACGAGCCGGTTGCGGACACCGAAATCGAGCGCGAACACCAGCCAGGAGAAGATCGTGTGCAACACGCCCGGGCCGGTCGTGGGGTCGTCGCCGGCAATGATCGGGCCGAGCGGGAGAATCGCAGCGATGACCACCACGGGATTGAACGTGCGGTTCCAGCGACCGAGTCGTTCCTGGGGCGCCGATGTCTTGCTCTCGTCGGGGCCTCTGGCCGTGCGGTCCACCTCGCCCACCGATTATGCCCACGGCTCGGGTGCCGGTGGTGGGCGCCGGGCTACGGTTACTCCGTGGATGATTCTCAGCGCCTGGTGGTACGACGTCGTGACGCACGGTTGCGACGCTGGGGGATGCGGTCGTGGTACGTGGTGGGAATTACGGCAGCGGGCGCGATCGTGTTCATCGGTTTGTCTGCGATCTCCGGTCTCGTCATCCCGCTGATCGTCTCGACCGTGGTCGCCATGTTGTTCGCCCCGGTGACCGATCGCCTGGAGCGGTACGTGCCCCGGGCGCTGGCGGCCGGGCTGGTGCTCATCGTGCTGGTGGCGGTGACGATCGGCGCCCTCGTCATGGCCGTCGACGGCGTCGTCGACCAGGCACCCGAGATCGGACGACAGCTCGCCGCCGGCATCGAGGAGGTCGGCGACTGGCTCGACGAGGAGGGTTGGACGTCCGACGACGCCGACTCGGC
>JAHEIN010000037.1:0-7844 GCA_024639335.1 bacterium
TGCGAGGAGCACACATGACACAACGGAAGCGGGTCTTCTCGGGGGTGCAGCCCACGGGAGCCGTCCACATCGGCAACTACATCGGTGCGTTCCGCAACTGGGTGTCGATGCAGGACGAGTACGACTGCATCTACAACGTGGTCGATCTTCACGCGATGACGGCTCCTTACGAACCCTCGACCTTCCGCGCCGAGCGGATCCACCTGGCCAAGCTCATCATGGCGTCGGGGGTAGATGTCGATCGTTCTCTGCTCTACTTCCAATCGGACGTGCCACATCATGCCGAGTTGGCATGGATCCTCTCGACGATCACCGGGATCGGCCAGCTCGAGCGGATGACCCAATACAAGGAGAAGTCGGATCGCGCCGGCCAGAACCTCGGCTTGCTCTCGTACCCGGTCCTGATGGCCGCCGACATCCTGCTGTACAAGGTCCACGCCGTGCCGGTCGGCGACGACCAGACCCAGCATCTCGAACTCACCCGCGACCTGGCGGAACGCTTCAACCATCGATTCGGTGAGGTCTTCCCCATCCCCGAGCGGATCACGCCGGACATCGGGGCCCGGGTCATGTCGCTTCAGGATCCGTTCTCGAAGATGTCGAAATCCGATCCCAACGAGAAGTCGCGGATCCTCTTGGACGACGAGCCTTCCGTGATCCTCAAGAAAGTGAAGAGCGCCGTGACGGATTCCGACCGGTATGTCAGATACGACTGGGAGGAGAAGGCCGGCATCTCGAATCTACTCGAGCTGGTCTCGGTCTTCTCTGGCAGATCGATCGACTCGTTGGTGGAGGAGTATCACGAGGCCGGCTACGGCACCTTCAAGATCGCCGCAGCCGAAGCCATCGCAGAAGGGCTCGCCCCGGTGCGCGAGCGAATGGCGTCGATCGAGGACGACGATGTCGTCGAGATCATGTCTGCAGGTGCTGAGATCGCCAGGGAGAAGGCCGATGAGGAGATGAACCCGATTCGCGCGGCAGTTGGTCTCGGGTGAAACCGATTGCGGAGCCCAGGCACCCACGGCGTCGCGTCCGGCTCAGCTGATCAGGAGCTGACCAACTCGGGAGCGAACAGGACCGCCAAGATCGCCACGAGATTGAATCCGGCATGGATGAAGATCGCCGGACCCAGCCTTCCCCTTCGGCGCGACGTGTTTGCGAGGACGGTCCCGACGATGAACAACTGAGGCAGCGTGATCAACGCCGCCAGCAGGAAGTTCTCGGTCGAAAGCCCGATGATGTGGAACGACGAGAACACCAGCGCTGAACCGAACACCGCGGTCCGGAAACCCTGACGCTGTTCGAGCAACTGGTAGAGGACACCGCGGAACATGAGCTCTTCGGTGATCGGGGCGAGCAGCGCCACGATGAGAACCAAGATGATCTGGGCACCGGCCGCAGCATCCGGGGTGATGGACTCGGTGATCTCCTGAGCGGATCCTTCGAACTCGAGGCGCTCTGCGAGCGGGACGACGAGCAGCGACAGCCCGATCTGGAGCCCCGCCCCCAGGAACAGGAACACGCCGTCACTCGGCTCGACCTCGAGACCCATTCGCGTCAGCGTCGTCCCCCGTCTCCGGGTGACGAGCCACAGGGCCGTGAAATGCCCGGCGTTCTGCATCCCCAGCGAGACGATGAGCAGGGTCAGGGGCGCGGCCTGGAATGCGATGGCGGCTCCGATGAAAGCGCCTGCGAACCCGCCGGCGATCGTCCAGACGAAATCCGACGCTCGCCACTCCGGCGCAAGCGGATACGACGGACCGGGTGACGCTGCCTGCTGCATCGCATCAGCCTATGGCACAACCTGTGACGCACCCTCATCGGCCAAGAGCCGAGAGCCAGGACCCAAGAGCCAGAATCGCGATCTCGTTCGGGGACGGTAGGAGTGGTAGCCTCGACCCTTCGGAATTACACCAGTGTGAGGCGGAGGAACACGGTGGAGATCTCAATCGGAATCGGCAAGGCCGGACGTCAGGCCTTTGGCTTCGACGACATCGCAATCGTCCCCAGCAGGCGGACCCGCGATCCCGACGACATCGACATCAGCTGGCAGCTCGATGCGTTCACGTTCACGTTGCCGATGCTGGGGTCGGCGATGGACGGGGCACTGAGTCCTGCTACTGCGATCTCCATCGGCCGGCTCGGAGGCCTGGGCGTCCTCAACCTCGAGGGACTGTGGACCCGGTACGAGGATCCGCAGCCCTACTTCGACGAGATCGCCGAACTCGACACCGAAAAGGCCACGAAACGCATGCAGGAGATCTACCTGCAACCCATCAATCCCGACCTGGTCGGTCAGCGGGTGTCCGAGTTGAAGGCGGCCGGCATCGTCACCGCTGCGAGCCTCACGCCGCAGAAGGTCGAACAGCTCTCGCCCTACGCGCTGGACGCCGGTCTCGACATCCTCGTCATCCAGGGAACCGTCGTGTCGGCCGAGCACGTCTCGACCAAAGGAGGCGTCCTGAACCTGAAAGAGTTCATCGCCGACTGCGACGTTCCTGTCATCGTCGGTGGATGCGCCTCGTACTCCACTGCGCTCCACCTGATGCGTACCGGGGCAGTGGGCGTGCTCGTGGGTGTCGGACCCGGGGCCGCCTGCACGACCAGGGGAGTCCTGGGTGTCGGGGTGCCGCAGGCCACCGCCATCGCCGATGCGGCCGGTGCCAGGATCCGGTACCTCGACGAGACAGGCCGGTATGTGCATGTGATCGCCGATGGCGGCATGCGCAAGGGTGGGGACGTTGCCAAAGCGATCGCTTGCGGCGCCGACGCCGTCATGATCGGATCGCCGCTTGCGTCGGCCGACCAGGCGCCCGGCAAGGGCTATCACTGGGGTATGGCGACCTTCCATCCGGATCTCCCCCGTGGTGCTCGTGTCCACGTGGGGAATCTCGGGTCGCTCGACGAGATCCTCGTTGGGCCTGCCGACGAGAACGATGGCCGAAAGAACCTCTTCGGAGCCCTGAGAGTGTCGATGGCGACCACCGGCTACTCCGATATCAAGGAGTTCCAGAAGGCCGAAGTGATGATCGCGCCGAGCCTCCAGACGGAGGGCAAAGCCCTTCAGCGGAGCCAGGGCGTGGGGATGGGATGACCACCGACTTCGACCAGATCCTCGTAGTCGATCTCGGAGCCCAATACGCCCAACTGATCGCCCGCCGAGTACGCGAAGCCAATGTCTATTCCGAGATCGTTGCTCGGACAATCACTGCCGCCGAGATCGACGAGCGGAAACCGGCGGGCATCATCCTCTCGGGTGGCCCCGACTCCGTGTATGCAGATGATGCATATCGGATCGACCCCGGCATCCTCGAGCTCGGTATCCCGGTGCTCGGCATCTGTTACGGGCATCAGCTCATCGCCGATCTCCTCGGCGGCAACGTCGAGAACACCGGTCTCGGTGAGTTCGGCAAGGCCGAGATGGACGTCTCCGCCGACGAATGCGTGCTGTTCTCGGAACTCCCGCTCAACCAGACGGTGTGGATGAGCCATCGCGATTCCGTCGCCCAGGTGCCGGAAGGGTTCATTGCGACGGCCTCCACGCCGAACGCCTCGGTAGCGGCGATGGAGAATCGGGAACGTGGCATCTATGGCGTCCAGTTCCACCCAGAAGTCGCACACACCGTCCGTGGCATGGACGTCCTCAAGCGGTTTCTCTACGACGCTTGTGATGCCCTGCCGAATTGGACCCGTCATTCGATCATCGAGGACGCGGTGGCGTCGGTGCGAGCCCAGGTCGGTGACGAGCGAATCATCTGCGGACTGTCCGGTGGCGTCGACTCCTCGGTTGCGGCGGCGCTCGTCCACGAGGCCGTGGGCGACCAGCTCACCTGCATCTTCGTAGATCACGGGCTGCTCAGAAAGGGCGAAGCCGAACAAGTGGTTGAGACCTTTCGAGGTCACTTCCACGTCGATTTGATCCACGTCGATGCCGCCGACCGGTTCATCGATCTCCTCGCCGGCGTCACCGACCCCGAGGAGAAGCGCAAGATCATCGGCGAGACCTTCATCCGGGTTTTCGAGGACGCTGCCGCTGGGCTCTCCGACGCCAGATTCCTGGTGCAGGGGACCCTCTATCCCGACGTGATCGAGTCGGGAACCGGCTCGGCGGCGAAGATCAAGAGCCATCACAACGTCGGCGGGCTCCCCGACGACATGACCTTCGAACTGGTCGAACCGCTCCGTGACCTGTTCAAGGACGAGGTCAGGGCGGTGGGAGCCGAGTTGGGGCTGCCGGAGGACATCGTGTGGCGTCAGCCGTTCCCCGGTCCCGGGCTGGCGGTGCGGATCATCGGTGACGTCACACGTGACCGGCTCGAGATCCTCCGGGAGGCCGATGCGGTGGTCACCGAGGAGATCCGCCGTGCGGGTCTCGAACGTGAGATCTGGCAGGCGTTCGGCGTCCTGCCCGCCATCCGCTCGGTAGGAGTGCAGGGTGACGGACGCACCTACGCCCATCCGCTCATCGTCCGGGCGGTGACGAGCGAGGATGCGATGACGGCTGATTGGGCCCGGCTGCCGTATGAACTGCTCGAGAAGATCTCCAACCGCGTGATCAATGAAGTCGACGGCATCAACCGGGTGGCCTACGACATCTCTTCCAAACCCCCGGCCACGATCGAGTGGGAATAGCGCTATGAGTTCTGAGTTCTGGGTCTTGGGGAACTCACGACTCACAACTCAGCACCCTGAACTCCCTTCAGGTGGGCTAGTCACTGTCCGATAGCTACGGTGTAGCTGAGAGGTGTGACCGTTGAACTGGGCCGAATCGCCGGACCTCCTTGAGATCTTCCTGACCGAAATCGACGAGCGCTCCGAGCGTTTGATCAACGGCGCCGGAGACTTGTTTCGAACTGTCGTCGACCCCGAGCTGCTCGACGACGTCGTTCGTGACGCCCACACCTTGAAGGGGTCGGCCAACATGATCGGCAAGGCTGATCTGGGGGCGGCGGCTGCCGGCCTCGAGCGTGTCTGGAAACTACTTCGCAGCAAGGATCTGCAGCCCACGAACCAGATAGCAGGAGCCCTGGAAGCGACCGCCAAACTCTTGCCCGACGCCGCGCGCAACGTTCGGCATCGCGTTGATCTCGCCGACGCCACCGACGAGCTTTCACGGATCGCCGAGTCGATCGAGAACGATCCCATCGCTGCGGGCTCCGTCAATCCCGGTCCGCCGAGGCCCGTAGAGGCTCCGCTCCGCATCCCCTCGCCGCCACCAGAGATCGACGAACCGACACGGATCGATCGCCCGACGCGGATAGACGCGCCCAGTCTGTCCGAGTCGGAGCTGGGAGGGCTGCTCAGGGGTCTCAAGGACGAGCTGTCGAGCACGGTGACCCGAGTCGACACCGGCGACCTCTACCAACTCATCAATCGTGCCGTGGAGATCGGGCTCGAGACCGAGGCGCTTGCGGATCTCACGCATGTAGCGATCGAAGGCGCCGATCCCCGCAAGCTCCTCATCGCATGGAGGGGCCAGCTGTCGCGCCTGTCCACCGAGGTTGCCCAACTCCAGGACTGGGCTGTCTCACTGGCCAACATCCCCGTTGGCGAGGCCGCATCGACATTCCCGCAGCTCTCGAGGTTTCTCAGCAGAAAGCTCGACAAGGACGTCACGTTCGAGATGAGCGGCACCGAGTTGATGATCGATCGCCAGATCGTCGATCTCATCCGTGAGCCCCTGCGCCACCTCGTCGTGAATGCCATCGACCACGGCGTCGAGCCTGCGGCTGAACGACTCGCCGCCGGCAAGCCGGCGACCGGGACGGTGACGCTGGCCGCCGAGATCCGCGACGAACGTCTGATCATGGAGGTCACCGATGATGGCCGCGGCATCGCCTGGGAAGAGGTCGAGGCACTCGCTCGCCAGCGCGGATTGAGCACTGGGAAGTCCGAAGTCGAAAGCCACCTCTTCAGGCCGGGATTCACCACGGTGTCGAAGGTGACCGAGTTCAGCGGGACCGGAGAAGGGCTAGCGCTGGTCGCCGATGCAGCCGACAAGGTCGGCGGATCGGTCGAGATCCGTTCTGCCGAGGGGCGTGGAACCTCGGTCACGCTCGACCTTCCGTGCTCCCTGATCCTGCAGGACGTCGTGATCGTGGCCATCGGGCAGGCCTTCTTTGCGCTTCCTTCAGCGACGGTGCTGGGCAGCGTCACGATCTCCGCTTCGAGGCAGACGATCATCGACGGTGCTCCGACCGTTCCCTTTCGGAACGAGAGCGTCCCGGTCATCAGCCTCGCCAAGGTGGTGGGGATGCCGGCAGTTTCGGCAGCCGACATGGATGCGCTCATCGTGTCGACTCGCTCGGGGCTCATCGCCGTGACCGTCGAGGAGATCATCGACCAGCGGCGGGTTGCGGTCAAGAGCCTCGGCCCGATCCTCGAGGGTGCGGACCACCTGGCCGGTGCTGCCTTCCTCGGTGGCGGCGACGTTCTGGTGGTAGTCGACCACAATCACCTCGGTGAGCAGGCGCGCCGGCCGCTTGGGCACCAGGGCATCAAGCACTGCGTGCTCGTGGTTGACGACTCGGCGGGCGTCCGCCAACTCATCGCTGCGACGCTGCGGAGCAAAGGTTTCGACGTGGTGGTCTCGTCCTCGGCGCGGGACGCGGTCGTTGAGATGGCCAACCGTCCCTTCGATGCGCTGGTCGTCGACTACTCGATGCCGCAGTCGAATGGTGTGCAGCTCGTGAAGGCGCTCCGAAGCTCTGGTATCACCATGCCGATCGTGATGGTCTCGGGTGTCGCCGACGAAGAGGACAAGGCCACCGCTTGGGATGCCGGCGTCGATGCGTACCTCGACAAATACGATCTGAGACGCGGTGCCCTGCTGACGTCGCTACGACGGCTCCTGGAGGAGGAGCCCGTGCGATGAGCCGCTCCGAGAAGCTAGCGTTTCAGCGACCATGAATCTCGTCCTCGTCATCAGTGGGCTCCTTGCGGTGATCGGTGCCGGTGCGTTGACGTGGGCAGTGCGCAGCACCGTCAAATGGCGGCGAGACATCCGGCGGGCGGAGATGGAACGCGACGACGCGCACGCCATCAAGAACGATTTCGTTGCGATGGTGAGCCATGAACTCCGGACACCGCTGACCTCTATCGCCGGGTTCGCAGAGACGCTCGGCGCCACCTGGGAAGACATCTCCCAGCCCGAGGTCGACGAGTTCCTGTCGATCATCACAGAGCAGGCCTCGATCCTGGGCGAGCTCGTCGAGGACATCCTTGTCATCCCGCGCCTCGATGCTGACCGGCTCCGTCTATGGCCCGAAGTGTTCGATCTCTCCAACCTCGTCCACGAGGCCGTGACGTCGGCATTCCCTGATCCCGGCGGCACGGTGACGTCGGCCGATGGCAAGAAGACCTCGAAGGCCGACATCTCGGTGCCCGGTGGCGTGATGGCCTACGGCGATCCTCGTCGCGTCAATCAAGTGCTCCGCAACTTGATGAGCAACGCCGTCAAGTATGGAGGCGCTCAGGTGCTGATCGAGGGATTCCCGTTTGCCGAGCACTTCGTGGTCGTCGTCTCCGACAACGGCTCGGGCGTCGACGACGATGACATCAGCCGGGTCTTCGAGCACTTCGAGCAGGTTTCGAAGGGTGACTCGCGCTCAGCGACGGGGATCGGCCTCGGGCTGCCGATCGCCCGCAAGCTCGCCCGGGCGATGGGCGGTGACGTCTGGTACGAGAAGCGGTTCCCGACCGGCTCACGCTTCTGCTTCTCTGTCACCCAGACGGCCGAGACCCAAGAACGCATCCTCGCCGAGCGGGCTCAGGCCGAAGCCGACCGTCGCGAAGGCGCGATAGCTCGCTGACGCTCGCTGGTTCAGGCTGGCGCCTTCACGCTG
>JAHEIN010000037.1:7944-19300 GCA_024639335.1 bacterium
GCGCGAAACACATCCATGTGATTCTGGAGGGATCGGCGAGTAACCTGCGCGGAATGCAGGCGCAATGGTTCGAGCCGGAGTGGATCGGGGACGATCCCACCGACTCGCCGCTCTTCAGAGATCTCAATCCGGTCCAGCGCGAAGCCGTCGCCGCCACCGAAGGCCCGGTGGTCGTGGTCGCCGGTGCCGGTTCGGGCAAGACACGTGTACTCACGTACCGCATCGCCCACCTGATCCGCGATCTCAAGGTTCCGCCGGCGTCGGTGATGGCGATCACCTTCACCAACAAGGCGGCCAACGAGATGAAGGGTCGTGTTGCTCAGCTGGTCGGGGGGGCGGTCAAGCAGATGTGGGTGTCGACGTTCCACTCGGCCTGTGTTCGGATCTTGCGTCGTGACGCCGCCAGGTTCGGTTACCGGTCGGGTTTCTCGATCTACGACGAGGCCGACTCCGTGCGCCTCATCACACAGTGCATCAAGGATCTCGACCTCGACACGAAGCGGTTCCCTCCGAGGAACCTCAAGGCTGCCATCTCCAACGCCAAGAACGAGCTGATCGACTTCGAGAGTTTCTCCAACACCGACTCGGGTTTCTATCACGAGCAGGTGGCCGACGTCTACCGGCTGTACCAGCAGCGCCTGCTGGAGGCCTCGGCGATGGACTTCGATGACCTGCTGATGGTGACCGTCGAGCTGCTCGGGGCGTTTCCCGACGTACTCGAGCATTACCAGAACCGGTTCCGCTACGTGATGGTCGACGAGTACCAAGACACCAACAAGGCGCAATACATGCTGGTGAAGATGCTCACCGATTCACACCGCAATCTCTGCGTGGTCGGTGACAGTGACCAGTCGATCTACCGCTGGCGTGGCGCCGATGTCAGGAACATCCTCGACTTCGAACAGGACTACCCCGACGCCCGTGTGATCGTCCTCGAGCAGAACTACCGCTCCACGTCGAACATCCTGGACGCCGCCAACGCACTGATCGCCAACAACCCGCGCCGCCAGTCGAAGCACCTCTGGAGCGACAAGGGTCCCGGCGACCGCATCATCCGCTTCGAGGGCGAGGACGAGCACGACGAGGCCGGTTTCATCGTGGACCAGGTCGAGAAGCTGATCGACGAGGGTCACAACCCCTCCGACATCGCAGTCTTCTACCGGACGAACGCCCAGAGCCGCGTCATCGAAGACGTGTTCGTCCGGCGCGGGCTCGCCTACACGGTGATCGGCAGCGTCCGCTTCTACGAGCGGCGAGAGATCAAAGATGTGATCGCCTATCTCCGATCGGTGGTCAATCCCGACGATCAAGTGGCACTCAAGCGCATCATCAACGAGCCGAAGCGCGGGATCGGAGACACAACGATCGCCCACGTCGACCGATTCGCTCAACGACACCAGATCAACTTCTTCGAGGCGTTGAAGCGGTCGGAGGAGATCGACTCACTGAACTCGGGGGCGATCCGGCGGATCGGCGACTTCCTTGCGATCATGGACCTGATCACCGAACGAGCCGAGAACGGGTCCGTCGAGGCGGTGGTGATCTCCGCCATCGAAGACTCCGGGTATGCCCAGTACCTCGAATCGGAGCGGACGATCGAAGCACTCGGGCGACTCGAAAACCTCCGGGAGCTTCAGAGCGTCGCTTCCGAGTTCGAGGAGGCGAACGAAGGCGCGATCATCGACGAGCAGCCGTTCGACGAGATGACCACGATCCAGCGACTCGAGGTGTTCCTCGAACAGACCGCGCTCGTCAACGACGTGGACGCACTCGACGAGGGTGCAGGTGCCGTGACGCTCATGACGCTTCACACCGCCAAAGGCCTGGAGTATCCGGTGGTGTTCCTCGTAGGCATGGAGGACGGGGTCTTTCCCCACATCCGTGCTCTCGGGGAGCCGGTCGAGTTGGAGGAGGAGCGCCGGCTGGCATATGTCGGGATCACCCGTGCCGAGCAGAGGCTCTTCCTCACATCGGCCTGGAGTCGGACGCTTTGGGGAGCCACCAACTACAACCCGCCGTCGCGGTTTCTCAAAGAGGTTCCTCCGGAGCTCGTGGAACCAGCCGAGAAGCGGGATCGGTCTGCCCGGGCCGATGCAAAGACCGGCCCAGCCCACACGGTGTCCTCGAATGAGATCTCTGCAGGGGACCGAGTGCGTCACGACAAGTGGGGAACCGGGACCGTGCACGAGGTCGTCGGGGGCGGAGATCGCGCCGAGGCCGTGGTCATCTTCGACGGTGAGGGCCGCAAGCGCCTGCTCCTCGCATGGGCCCCGCTCGAACTCGTCCACTGAGCCCGCTCGGCGGGTGTTCAACCGGCCGGGCTCCCCTTTCGGCTGATCACCAGATCGATCGAGTCTCCGAGTCTCAACAGCATCGGAGCCCAGAGGGCGGTCGTGCCGAGCATCTCGAGCCACTCCTCGGTCGCCCGGAACCCGTGGCTGACGGTGTAGTCGGCAACGCCGAGATCGTCGGCCCAGCCCTCGAAGAGCCCATCGATCCCCTCGAGGACGTCGAGGGACTGTGACACGGCGAAGGCGGCGAGCCCGGCGCCGACCAGAACCAGCGTGCGCCGTGCCGGGATCTGGCGCCATTGGTAGACGGCGACCGCGAGCAGGCCGGCTCCGAGAACCGGTGCGACCAACAGATGCCAGGAGAAGCTGGGGTATTCAGCGAGGAACGGGAGCGTGGGAAAGGTGTCGCTGAGCGCCGTGGCGACCCGCTCGTGCACCTCGGCGGCGTCGTCGATGCTCACATACAGGAAGAAGAGGGCGACGAACATCCATCCGCGTGCATCCTCGAGTTTCCACAGTGCCCATGCCGTGAAGGCGGCGAGGCCGGCCTGAAGAGATGCGAACCAGGTGGGCAGGCTCTCCTCACGTGCGACGTTGAAGATACGGCGGATACTGATGTGACCGGCGACGTCGAAGAAGTTGAAGATGAGGTTGCCTGCCATGACCGCCACCTGGATCCACAGCACGGCGAAGAGGATGCGTCGCGCCGTCTGAGCCGCATCGATCTGAAGCCTTCCCCCGGGATCCATCGCCAGCACTGTAGGGAATGCGCCGCCTCGGCGGCTGCAACCCGATCGATCAGAGCTGCGATTCCACGTCGGCGACGAGGTCGTTCCAGCTGGCGATGAACTTGTCGACCCCCTCGGTCTCGAGCACGTCCATCACGTCGTCGTAGTCCACGCCGACGTCGCCCATCGATCGGATGACCGAATGCGCGGTTGCGATTTCTTCGGGTCCGAACGTTCGAGGTCGCGGCCCGTGATCCTGATAGGCGTCGATCGTTTCCAACGGCATGGTGTTGACGGTGTGCGGGGCGATCAGTTCGTGCACGTACAACGTGTCGGGATAGTCAGGGTTCTTCGTGGACGTCGAGGCCCAAAGTGGGCGCTGGATCCTCGCTCCGGCTGCTACGAGCCGTTGCCACCGCTCGCCGCCGAAGGTCTCGAGGAAGGCCTCATAGGCGAGTTGGGCGTTTGCGACCGCCGTCTTGCCTGCGAGGCCGGCGGCTTCGCCCGTGCCGATCTCATCGAGCCGGCGATCGACTTCGACGTCCATTCTCGATACGAAGAAGCTGGCCACCGATGCGACCTTGGCCGGATCACCTCCGATGGCGATGTACCGCTCGACGCCGTCGAGGTACGACTCCATGACGTCTCGATAGCGCTCGAGACTGAAGATCAACGTGACGTTGATCGAGATTCCTTCGCCGATCAGCTGGCGGATCGCCGGGAGACCGGCCTCCGTCGCCGGGACCTTGACCAAAAGATTGGGGCGGTCGATCCGCTTCACCCATTCTCGCGCCTCGGCAACTGTCGCCTCGGTGTCATGGGCGAGGGTCGGTGTGACCTCCACCGACACATACCCGTCCCGTCCGTCGGTGCTCCGGTGAACCTCTGCGAGCACGTCACATGCCCGCTGGATGTCCGACGTCATCAGGGCCGCGATCACCTCTTCGGCCGAGGTGCCGCGGCCTTTCATCTCCTCGAGCTGGCCGTCGTAGTCGGATGCGCCGACGATGGCCTTGGCGAAGATCGAGGGATTCGAGGTCACCCCCGTGACGGCGTCTTCGTCGATGCGTCGCCGCAGCTCGTCGGATTCGAGCATTGCCCGTGAGATCTGATCGGACCACACGCTCTGACCGGCGATCGCGACCTGTTCGAGAGGTGAAACCATGGACACTCCAGCTGTTCGATGCAGACGACACTACACCGGACCCTCGCTTGCGCCGGCTGTGAGCGGAGGGCCGCCGCTGTCCGGTGAACGCTACGATCCAGGGCCATGCCCCGGAGGATCCTCATCGCCAAGCCAGGCCTCGACGGACATGATCGCGGTGCCAAGGTGATCGCTCGAGCGCTCCGCGATGCGGGTCATGAAGTCATCTACACCGGGCTGCATCAGACGCCCGCACAGATCGTGGAGGCGGCGCTCCAGGAGGACGTCGATGCCATCGGGCTCTCTTCGCTTTCCGGTGCCCACATGTCACTGTTCCCGAAGGTCGTGGATCTCCTCGAATCGAACGACGCCTCGGAGATCGTCGTTTTCGGCGGCGGTGTGATCCCCGACGAGGATGTGACCCGGCTGCTCCAGGCGGGATTGAAGGGCGTGTTCACACCTGGAACCCCGCTCACGGAGATCACCGATTGGGTCGAGGAGAACGTCCCGGACCGCTGAGCCTCTCCGTGCGGTGACCGGATCCTCGCCGCATCGCTTCCCGGCGAAGTCGCCGGCCCTCGCGACGACTAGCGTCGTGCGACATAGCTCATGCGAAGGTGGACATGAAGATTCACGAGTATCAGGCGAAGCAGTTGATGGCCGCCAAAGGGATATCCGTTCCTCTCGGCACGGTTGCCACCACGACCGAGGAGGCGGTGGCGGCGGTCGCCTCGCTCATCTCCGAGTCCGGGAACCCGGTGGTCGTCGTCAAGTCCCAGATCCATGCCGGTGGGCGAGGGAAGGGCAGGTTCGAGGAACATCCAGATCTCGGTGGAGTGAACGTGGTGACCGACGGGATCTCCGGTGGTGTCGAGGCGGCGGAGCAGAAGGTGCGTGAGCTGGCGAACGGCATGCTCGGCTCGACCCTCGTGACGATCCAGACCGGTGAAGAGGGCAAGAAGGTCAACACGCTCTACATCGAGCAGGGGATCGACATCGCCGACGAGCTCTACCTCTCGGTGCTGTTGGACCGGGCACAGAGCCGGCTGATCGTCATGGCGTCGACCGAGGGCGGAGTGGAGATCGAGAAGGTCGCCGAGGAGACCCCGGACCTGATCCTCCGCGAGACGATCGACCCTGCAGTCGGCCTCGCCGCTTTTCAAGCAGCCCGCCTCGCGCTCGGGCTGGGCCTCTCGAAAGACGCAACCAAGAGCTTCAAACGCTTCGTGACCGCGCTCACCCAGGCGGCCGTCGAATGGGACAGCGATCTCATCGAGATCAACCCGCTCGTCGTGACTGCAGATGGCGAAGTAATGGCCCTCGATGGGAAGATGGCGTTCGACGACAACGCTCTGTTTCGCCATCCCGACATCTCAGCAATGCGAGACGAGAGCGAAGAGGATCCCGCCGAGCTCGAAGCGAAAGAGAGTGGGCTCTCCTACATCACCCTCGACGGCACGATCGGCTGCCTCGTCAACGGTGCGGGGCTGGCGATGGCGACGATGGACACGATCAAACACGTCGGCGGGGAGCCGGCCAACTTCCTCGACGTCGGAGGAGGCGCCGATGCCGATCAGGTGGCCAAGGCATTTCGGATCATCACAGCCGACCCGAACGTCAAGGGGATCTTCGTCAACATCTTCGGCGGGATCATGCAATGTGACGTGATTGCGACTGGCATCGTCGAAGCGGTGAAAGAGGTCGGGCTCGAAGTTCCGCTGGTGGTCCGGCTCGAAGGCACCAACGTCGAACTCGGTCGACAGATCATCGACGAGTCCGATCTGGATGTGATCACCGCCGAAGACATGAAGGACGGAGCACAGAAGATCGTGGAGTTGGCATCGTGAGCATATTGATCGACAAGGACACCAGGGTCATCGTCCAGGGGCTCGGCAGAACGGGCGTCTTCCACACCGACAAGGCGATCGCCTACGGAACTCAGATGGTGGGCGCAGTCCACCCGACGAAAGCCGGTACGACGCACACGTTCACTGGTGAGACCGATCACACCGGTGTCCCCGGCAGGCCCGACAGCTACGAGGTCGAGATCCCGATCCATGCCACCGTGCGGGAATCCGTCGCCGCCACCGGAGCCACCGCCTCGGTCGTCTACGTGCCGCCACCCTTCGCCGCCGACGCCATCATGGAGGCGGCCGAGGCCGGCGTCGAGGTCATCATCTGCATCACCGAGGGGATCCCGGTCGGAGACATGGTGAAGGCAAAGCGCTATCTGGAGGGCAAGACGTCGCGGCTGGTTGGGCCGAACTGTCCGGGAGTCATCACGCCCGCCGAATGCAAGATCGGGATCATGCCCGGCTACATCCATCAGAAGGGCAAGATCGGCGTCGTCTCACGCTCGGGAACACTCACCTACGAGGCCGTTCACCAGTTGACGCGGCTCGGGCTGGGCCAGACCACGGCGGTCGGCATCGGTGGTGATCCCGTCAACGGCACCAACTTCGTCGATGTGCTTCGGCTCTTCAACGATGATCCCGACACCGAGGGCGTCATCATGATCGGCGAGATCGGGGGTACCGCCGAGGAGGAGGCTGCCGAGTTCGTGAGACAGGAGATGACCAAGCCAGTCGCCGGCTTCATCGCCGGCACGACGGCTCCGCCGGGGAAGCGGATGGGTCACGCCGGTGCGATCATTTCGGGCGGCAAGGGAACCGCGGCCGCCAAGATCGACGCGATGGACGCCGCCGGGATCGTGGTCGCTCCAACCCCCACCGATATGGGCCAAGCCATGGTCGAAGCCCTCGGCTGACCACCCTCCGTAGTGGCGAACCCAGGGTTCCTCAACGGAATTATTCCGGAACTCGGCGCAAGGTTCATGCTCAGCGAAGCCATATGGCTGAAGATTGACGTGAGATCCGGACTATTTGCGGTCTAGAACCCTGGGTTCGCCGCAAGCGCTCGAGGGGTTGACCACGCCGAGTGGTCGGGCGAGATGGGGAGTTGTTGGGGGACCCTCGATCGAATGGTGGGCCGCCTGAGGCCACTCCCTAGGCCGGCAACGACGCCTTCAGATCACCTTCTCGGTGAACCCGGCCAGGCCCCGGAGGAGTTCGGTCTGCCCGGCGTGGTACGTGTCGTGGAAGTACCAGAAGTGGATCCGTTTCCACAAGGGCACTTCGCGGTCCCTCACCGTTTGCAGAGCCGACATATCGGCCTCATCGACCGCATCGGCGAGGCGGTCCTGGGATTCGTCGAGCAGGCTCAGCAGCGTGTCGAAGGCGACCACGTCGTCGCCGTCGGCAGTGATCGGGTCTGACTCGTTCTCGTAGCGAGCAGTTTGACCGGCATCGAGGACCGGTTGTCCTCCGCACGCCGAGATCACTTTGTCGCGATGGACGACGATGTGTCCGAGCACCCAATTGAAACAGTTGCCGCCCCGGGGTTGAAGCAAGCTCTGGCCGTGGTCGAGTCCGTCGGCCATGCTGCGGAGGAGTCTGCGGTTCCGTTCGAAATCGCGAATCAGGTCCTTGGCGGGGTACACGGTCGCAACGTTACTTGCGGAGGTTCGCACGCCGTCCCGTCAGGCCTATCGTCGCTCGGATGGAGTGGCAGCTCGATCCAACGATTCGACACCTCAACCACGGGGCGTTCGGCGCCGTGCCGGTGGAGGTCGCCCGGCGACAGGCACAGATCCGCAACGAGATCGCTCAGAATCCAACTCAGTTCTTCGCTCGCGAGATCGAGCAGCGTCTCGACGACGCCCGTCGCACGCTCGCAGCTTTTCTCGGGTCCGATCCCGCCGCCATCGCATGGGTGAACAACTCAACCACCGGAGTCAACACGGTGCTCCGCCATGTCGAGCGACGGCTCGGGCCTGGTGACGAGGTGCTGGTGACCGATCACGAGTACAACGCCTGCCGAAACGCCGTCGAGGCGATGGCAGGGCGCGTCGGTGCCACCGTTCGGACGGTGACCGTGCCGTTCCCAGCGATCAGTGAGACGCAGGTCACCGAGGCCATCCTGTCCGGAGTCACCGACCGGACCCGGCTGGTGATGCTCGATCATGTGACTTCGCAGACGGCGATGGTGCTCCCGGTCGACGCCTTGGTGGCGGAGATCGAAGGCGCCGGCATCCCGACGCTCGTCGACGGGGCTCATGCCCCCGGGATGCTGCCACTCGATCTCGAGTCGTTGGGAGCATCGTTCTACGTGGGCAACTGTCACAAGTGGCTGTGTGCCCCCCAGGGTGCCGCCTTTCTCAGCGTTGCACCCAGATTCCGCGATGAGATCGAGCCCGTAGTCATCTCTCACGGCTGGAACGACGTCCGCCCGGAGCGGAGTCGCTTTCGCAAACTGTTCGATTGGGTAGGCACCGACGATCCATCTGCGGTTCTCTCGGTACCTGAGGCCATCGAGGCGATCGGTGCAGCCCAGCCGCAGGGCTGGGCAGGCGTGATGGACCGCAACCGGGCGCTTGCGCTCGAGGGTCGTAGGCTCGTGCTGGACCGGGTCGGTGGCGATGCGGCGGTTCCCGAAGCAATGATCGGTTCGATGGCGGCGATCGCGCTCCGGCCTTCGGCGACTCCGAGCCCGGGATTCATCGACCCACTCACCGAAGCGATCCGCCGCTCACACCAGATCGAAGTGCCGGTGTTCTCGTTTCCCGCCAGCCCAGACCGGGCTGTCCGGCTGTCAGCGCACCTCTACAACACCATCGACGACTACGCCGTGCTCGCCGACGCGCTGTCGCACCACCTCTAGTCCGCCAGCAGGTCCAACAGGTCCTCTCCGTACGCCTCGAGCTTGGCGGGTCCGATGCCGGGGATCTCGAGTAGCGATGATCCTGACGAGGGCCTCCGGGATGCGAGCGCCTCGAGCGTCGCATCGTTGAAGATCACGTAGGCGGGGACACCCTGTGCCGACGCCTGAGCCAGCCTCCAGCGCTTGAGCCTGTCCACGATGCCGGGGTCGGCCGGACCCGAACCGGGGGTGAGGCGGCCCTTCGACCCGGTCTTGTTCACGGGCTCTCCCCACGGCACGGCCATGGTGGCACCGGTCGATTCCAGAGCGATGAGCACCCCGGTCGTCAGGATCTCGTCGACGGTCCCGGTGTAGCCCCCGGTCACCGTGATCACGTCTCCGATCGCTGCGAACACGCCCGTCGGCGTATCCGCCTTCGCTGGACCACGGACCGGCTCTGGCGGCTCGTCGGTCGGGAGGGGAGCAGTGCCGTCGAGCTCCGTCAGGAATCGGGACGGGCGATCTCGGTCGACCAGCACCGTCACGGTCTTGCGTCCGCGCGTGATGGCGACGTGGAACACGCGTCGCTCTTCTTCGGGGTCGTCGGACAAGTCGTGCGGCATCGTCCCACGGTCTGCACCGAAGACGAGGACATGGTCCCATTCCAGCCCCTTCACTCGATGCACACTCGACAGTACGACACCGCCCGGCTGGCTCGCAGCGCCCAACCGCTCGCGCAGCCAAGGCTCGAAACGTTCGGGATCGGGCTCCATGGCTGCGACGCGTTGCAGCGCAGCGAGATCGTCTTTCTGGGCGGATCGGTCGGCTCTGGTTCTCCCGGCATCGAGCGCCGACGCAGCCCGACCGAGCCCGACCCGTGACACGAGCACATCGAGGAGCTCCGGCGTGCTCGAAGTGTGGCGCGCGGCCAGCAGGATGTCTTCGCAGAACCCGTCCCAGTTGGTGCGTCTTCGGCCGTCGAGACCGCGTCCCATCGTCACGAGATCGTCGACATGGAACGGGCCGCGTTTGCGTCCGATGGCATCGCCGAGTAGCCGGGTGATGCCACGTCCGGGTCGGCGTACGATCTCGAAAAGGTCGTTTCTCGCAATCGAGTCGGGCCTGAGTGCAACCCGGATCCATGCCAGTGAAGCTCGAAGCAGCGTCCGATCCAGCACCGATGCCGAGATGGGTGACTGGAACGCGATCCCGGCTTCGGCGAGGGCGGTATGCACCGGGATCAGGCTCGAATTGACTCGGGCCAGCACGGCGATCGTCCCGGTCGCGGACCCCGAGTCGACGAGTCCGCGGATCGTGTCCATCGCACGCTTCCCCAGCTGATCGCCCGGTGCGGTCACAACAGACAATCCAGTCTCCGGTGCGGATTCGGCGGCATGGATCGATTTGTCCACGCGGCGACGGTTGTAGGCCAGGAGCGAGGACGCTGCCTCCACGACATCGGTGGGGCACCGGTAGTTGATCGTCAGTGCGTGGGAGCCGGCTCCGGGGAACAGATCCTCGAAGTCGAGGAGGAAACGAGGGTCGGCACCGGCGTACCCGTAGATCACCTGGTCGTCATCGCCCACCCCGAAGACCTCCATCCCGGGAGAGGCCAGCACCCGCAGCAACAGCACGTAGGCCGGTGTGAGATCCTGGAACTCGTCGACCAGGAGATGGCGGCATTGGCGTTGCCAGTGCGCCCGGAGATCGGCGTCGGCGCAGAGCGCTTCGATGGCGCCGTAGATCTGCTCGTCGTGATCCGCTTCCCCGTTGCGATCGAGCACATCGCGATACCGCCGGAAGGTCTCGGAGAAACCCGGCACGTCATCACGTGAGGCCTCGACGTCGACAGGATCGGCGAGTCCGATCCTGACCTCACCCAGGGCTTCGAGATACGGACCGATGACGTCGGTGTTCGCTCGCGGCGGAGCCTTCGCCAGCGGCTCCAGCCTTCGCCGCTGGTCACGTTCTCCGATCAGGGTCAAGTGTGGCTTGGCCGAGCGGAGGATCGCCCAGCCCAGGCCGTGAATGGTCCTGATCTGCAGCCGGCGCCCCTCGGGGATTCGCTCGATCATCTCATCTGCGGCCCGTCGGTTGTATGCCACGGCCGTGATCGTGGCCGGCTCGATGTCGCGGTCTTCGATCAGATGTCGAAGGCGTGACGTCAGGACCCTGGTCTTCCCAGACCCGGCGGGGGCGATGATCCGGGCCGGGCCCACCCCGTGGGACACCGCCTCGAGCTGGTCTGGCGCCAACTTGTCGCCCGGCGTCGTGTCGCTGGGTACGAAGCGGAGATTGCCGAGATCGACCGATTCGTGATGTACGACGTACGAGAGATCCAGAGGTTCACGCGGTCCGCCATCGATCCAGATCTCCGTGCCCTCCCTGGTAACGACGTCGGCTTCACCTCCGACCTCCACACCGATTCGGGCTGCGGCCTTGTGCGCCCACCACCACACCGGCGGGTCCCGCCGCGCGTCGTACGAGTTGTGCCA